>NZ_JBBKXE010000001.1:0-13186 GCF_037969335.1 Hyphomonas sp.
CCCGAAACGGACTTTCGAAAGCGCCCGCCCTTCGACTTCGCTCAGGGTGAGCGCTTTCGAAAGTCCGTTTCGGGTGCCTGCCGTCTGATCGCGACGTCCGCCAGCCTTGCCGTTCTGGCGACATGCCTTTCGGGGCAGGCGACGGCGTTGCCCTTTCCACGCTGCGAGGACTTGGCGCCCGGGGATCGAGCTACTTCGGAATGTGTGTGGGATGTCTGCTCCGACCAAGAAGAGGAGGCCGCCGTTCAGGAAACAATGAGGTCGGGTTATAGGCGGGAAGACATCACGCCATTCTGCTCGTCTGGCGTTGTTCTGACGACCGTGCGTTTTAGGCCGATCACTATATTTGGAGACCGTCAGCCCAATGATCCGGGGTCTTTCTCTCCGATAGAGTCAACAGCTATTGCCGACACCCTCGCCGACCATCCCGCCGAAATCCTGAACACACTGCCCGGCGTCAATATCCAGATGAATTCGGGGCAGGAGCACCTGATCGCGATCCGCTCACCGGTTCTGACCGGCGGGGCGGGGCAGGGCAGTTTCCTGATCCTCGAGAATGGCGTGCCGACCCGCTCGCCCGCCTTCGGTAACGTCAACAGCCTGATGGAACCGCACCATGAAGTGGCGAGCGCCATTGAAGTGGTGCGTGGGCCGGGCAGCGCGAAATATGGATCGAACGCCGTGCATGGCCTGGTCAATGTCATCCTTGGCCAGCCGGGCGATGGCAGCTTTGCAAGCGCAAGTTATGGCACGCTGGGTCGCTACCGCACCGACATGGCGCTGGACGAAGGCGAGCATGTCCGCCTCGGCCTGTCACTGCAGCATGATACGGGCTGGCGCGACAATACGGGCACCGACCAGCAGAAACTGTCTGTTGTCGGAGCGTATGAGCTTGGAGCGTGGAATGTGACGCCGTGGCTGTCCGCCTCGAACCTGAACCAGGAGTCGGCCGGCTTCCTCGGCGGGACGGACAGTTACAAGGACAGCGACCTTGTGACGACGAACCCGAACCCGGAAGCCTATCGCGACGCGTGGTCGGCGCGGGTCGGAGCGCGGGCAGAGCGCGAGCTTGGCCCGGGCACGCTGGTGCTCACGCCTTATGCCCACACACAGGCGATGATCTTTTCGCAGCACTTCCTGCCGAATGGCGGTGTGGAAAAGAATGGCCACACGGGCGGCGGACTGATGGCGCGCTATGGCTGGCAGGCGAGCGACGCTCTGGCGCTGCGGATTGGCGCGGATGTCGATGTCGCGAGCGGATACCTCAAGGAAATCCAGCCGGATGCGTTCGGCTTTTTTCCCGGTGACGCGCGCTTTCCGCAGGGGGTCCACTATGACTACACGGTCGACACGACAGTGCTCGCCCTCTGGGGCGAAGCGGAATTTGCGCTCGGCAACAATGTCAGCGTGCTGGCCGGTCTGCGTGGCGAAACGCACGACTATGACTATTCCACCGACGCGCCTGTCGGTATCAATGGCCGCTTCAACGTCACCGCCGACCGCAGCGACAGTTTCGATCTGGTGACGCCGAAGCTCGGCCTGATCTGGTCGCCGGGTGAAGTGAGCTATTACGTCAATTATGCGCGCGGCGAACGGGCACCGCAGGCATCCGACCTCTACCGGCTGCAAAGCCTGCAAGTGGCGGGCGAAGTCGATACAGAGGCGCTGGACAGTGTCGAGATCGGCGCGCGCGGCAGCGCTGTGGACGGGCGGCTGGTGTTCGATGTCGCGGCCTACTGGATGGACAAGGAGGATTTCTTCTTCCGCGACAGTGACGGCCTGAACGTGCCGGACGGTTCGACGCGCCATCAGGGCGTGGAGGCGGCAGCCGCGTTCGACATCACGGATACGCTTGTACTGAAGGGCAATGCCAGCTGGTCGGACCAGACCTATACATTCGACCGGGTTGTGGGTTCGGGCACAGAGACCATCCGCGATGGCAACCAGATCGACACGGCGCCGGAATGGCTGGCCGATGCGTCACTCGACTGGCAGGCGACCGAGGCGCTCGGCCTGTCGCTGTCGGTGGAACATGTCGGCGAATATTACACGGATCCGGCGAACACGGCGACCTATCCGGGCCACACCGTCCTGTCGGCGCGCGGGTCTTATGAATTCGGCGAAGGCACCGAAGCCTTCCTGATCGTGCGCAACCTGACCGACGAGGCTTATGCCGACCGGGCCGATCTCGCCTTCGGCAATGATCGTTACTTCCCGGGCGAACCGCTGAATGCGACGCTGGGCGTGAGAAAAAAATTCTAGGAGGAAACCCATGAAACTCTACCAGAGCCCCAAGGCCCCGAACCCGGACCGCGTCGTCTTTTTCCTGCGGGCAAAGGGCAAGCTGGACGCGGTTGAGATGATCGATGTGTCGATCATGGAGCAGGAACACAAGACAGCGGAATACCGGAAGCTGTCGCCCTATGCCCAGGTGCCGACGCTTGTTCTGGACGATGGCACGGCGATCACCGAGAGCCGGGCGATCTGCACATATCTCGAAGGCGTCTTCCCTGAGCCGAACCTGATGGGCAGGGACCCGAAGGAAAAGGCGCTGATCGAAATGTGGGACCGCCGGATCGAACTGATGTTCTTCATCCAGTTCGCCGGCTGGTTCCGGAACGCCCACCCGATGATGGCGCCGCTGGAAGTGCCGCAGAGCCCCGAAGCCGCCGCCAAGGGCGAGAAGGCGGCGCGGACGATGGCCAAACGCCTCGACGCGCACCTTGCGACACATGAGTTCGTGGCCGCTGACCGGTTCTCGATTGCCGACATCACGCTCTATATCGGCTGCGGGTTTTGCCGCGTGATGAAGTGGGAGCCGCAAAAGGAGCACGAGCATCTTGGCCGCTGGTATGACGCAATGACCGCGCGCGGGTTTGCGAAGGGCTAGGCCCTCCGCAAACCCGCTGGCCCGGATCAGGCGTTCTTGATCGACATGCCGCCATCGACGGGAATGTGCACGCCGTTCAGGAATGACGCGGCGGGCAGGACCAGCGACAGCGTCATGTTGGCGACCTCTTCCGGGATGCCGTAGCGGCGCAGTGGCACGCGGCGATTGGCATAGATTTCCTTGTGCTCGTCGGGAATGCCAGCGGTGATGCCGGTGATGATCGGGCCGGGGCAGATGCTGTTGACCGTGATGCCTTCGCGGCCAAGGTCGACGGCGAGGCCGCGGGTCAGGCCGATCACGCCATGCTTGGCGGCGACATAGGGCGAGTTGCCCGGTGTCGCGCCGAGACCTTCAGTCGACGCGATGTTGACGATGCGGCCCCAGCCATTCTTGCGCATATAGGGCAGGGCGGCGCGGATGGCGCGCTGGTGCGCGGTCAGCATGACATTGATACTGGGGCCCCAGCTGTCTTCATAGCTCTCCTCGCCAATATCAGCCGCCTTGGCGAAGCCGGCATTGTTGACGAGGATGTCCATGCCGCCGAAATGGGCCGCCGCATTGTCGATGACGCGCTTGATCGTGGCCGCGTCGGACACGTCCATCTCCCAGCCTTTGACATTGTCGAAGCCGGCATCCTTGATTTCCTTGACCACGGTGTCGACGTCGCCCTGGCGCAGGTCGGTGACGGCGACATTGGCGCCTTCACGCGCGAACAGGTGCGCTGTCGCCCGGCCCATGCCGCTGGCGGCGCCGGTGATGAGGGCGGTCTTGCCTTTGATCGAACGGGAAAGTTCCTGATAGGGGAGCTGGCTCATGATTTCGGCTTTCTGTATTTGATCGTTCCGGAGAAGTTGAGGACGGGACGCCCGTCAGCGGTGATGATGCCGCGCACGAATGTGATGGAGCGGCCCTGACGCAGTACTTCGCCGCGGGCCTCCATATATTCACCTTCAACGGCGCCATCGAGAAATTCCGAATTGAAGGCCACGGTGACGCCATAAACGCCTTCGAGGCCATTATGGGCGATGGCAAACAGGGAGAAGTCGGCAAACGTCATCAGGCAGCCGCCGTGCATCACACCGCCCGCATTCATGTGCTTGCGCTGCGCCCGGAACGCCGCCACGGGGCCTTTTTCATCCTCGTTCAGGTAAAACGGTCCGGCGGATTCGTGCTCGAACGGTTCCTCGGGCCAGGTCCTCCAGCCTTTGAACTCGCCTTCAGTAACTTCAGTTGCAAGCATTTCCGTCTTGTTCCTCCCTTTTGGCTTTGATACCGCACGGTCACCCTTCGACAAGCATGTCGCAACGGCATATCATTGTTTCAGACAATAATTTACGGGAGTTTCCTGATGGCCTTTGACGCCGAAATCCGCGCCGCCCTGATCGAGCAGGTGCGCCGGTTCGTGACCGAGAAATGCGTGCCGATCGAGGCTGACGTGGCCGAGAATGATGCCGTGCCGCAATCGATCGTGGACGAGATGAAGCAGCTCGGCCTGTTCGGCATTGCGGTGCCGGAAGAGTTTGGTGGCCTCGCGCTGGACATGGAAACCGAATGCCTCGTGGCCTTCGAACTCGGTCACACGTCGCCGGCCTTCCGCTCGGTCGCCGGCACGAATATCGGCATTGGCAGCCAGGCATTGGTCCTGTTCGGCACCGACGCGCAGAAAGCGAAATGGCTGCCCGGCATTGCCAGCGGCGACCTGATCGCGAGTTTCGCCCTCACCGAGCCGGAAGCAGGATCGGACGCGGGCAGCCTGACGACCAAGGCGATCCGCGATGGCGACCATTATGTGATGAACGGCACCAAACGCTACATCACAAATGCCAACAAGGCGGACCTGTTCACGGTCATGGCGCGGACCGACCCGTCGACGCCCGGCGCCAAGGGCGTGTCGGCTTTCGTGGTCGAGCGCAACACGCCCGGCGTGTCCGTGGGCCAGCCGGAAAAGAAGATGGGCCAGCAGGGCGCGCATATCTGCGACGTGATCTTCGAGAACGCGCGGGTGCCTGTGGCCAACCGGCTTGCCGGCGAAGGCGAGGGTTTCAAGGTGGCGATGAGCGTGCTCGACAAGGGGCGGCTTCACATCTCCGCTGTGGCGACAGGCGTGTCCGAGCGGTTGATCAAGGAAATGGTCAATTACGCCCTTGAGCGCAAACAGTTCGGCAAGCCGATCATGGACCACCAGCTGATCCAGGCGATGATTGCCGACAGCCAGGCCGAGACCTATGCCGCCCGCTGCATGATCCTTGACGCGGCCCGCCGCCGCGATGCCGGCGAGGATGTCACCATGCTCGCCTCGTGCACGAAACTGTTCGCCACCGAGGCGTGTGGCCGGGTTGCGGATCGCGCCGTGCAGGTATTTGGCGGGGCAGGCTATGTCACCGATTATGGTATCGAGCGCTTCTACCGCGACGTCCGCATCTTCCGCCTGTATGAAGGCACGAGCCAGATCCAGCAGATCATCATCGCCCGGGAACTCGCCCGGGCCGCAAAGGCAGGAAAGCTTTAATGTTCGAACATGACCCGACAGATCCGCACGAAGTTGGCCTGAACGCGGAACGCCTTGAGGCGATCCCCGAATACTTCCGCGAGAACTATATCGACAGCGGCAAGCTGCCCTGCATGGCGACGCTCGTGTCGCGCGGTGGCGAGATTGCACTGGAAGACTATTCCGGTACCACCGAGATGGGCGCAGGCGAGCATATCGGGCCGCACACGATCTTCCGCATCTATTCGATGACCAAGCCGATCACGTCGCTGGCCGCGATGATGCTGTTCGAGGAAGGCAAGCTGCGCCTCGATCATGATGTCAGCCGCTACATTCCCGAATTCGCCGACGTGATGGTCTGGGACGCAGGCGACAAGGACAGCTTCACGACCCGCAAGCCGGATCGCCCGATGAAAGTGCTGGACCTGTTCACGCACACGTCGGGCATCACCTATGGGTTCATGATGCAGCACCCGGTCGACTTCCTGTACCGGCAGGAAAAGATCGGGCGGCCTGACGAAACCCTGCAGGCGATGGCCAAACGCCTCGCGGCGCTGCCTCTGCAATGCTCGCCCGGCGACGAGTGGTGGTACGGCCATTCCATCGACGTGCTGGGTGCGATTGTCGAGATCGTGTCGGGCATGGAACTGGACGAATTCTTCCGCCAGCGGATCACTGGTCCGCTCGGCATGCACGACACCGAATTCTGGGTGCCGGAAGAAAAGATCGACCGCCTCATGGCCTGCTACCAGAAGGATGCGGAGACCGGTGCCACCAGTCTGGCAGACGGCGCCGGAGCCGCGTCGAAGCTCTACACGAAACGCCCGACCCTGTTGAATGCCGGCGGCGGTCTTGTTTCAACCCTGCGCGATTATCACCGCTTTGCGCTGATGCTTCTGCGCGGCGGCACGCTGGATGGCCAACGCTTCGTCAGCCCGAAAACCGTCGAGTTCATGCGCCAGAACCATTTGCCAGGCGGCAAGACGATGCGCGACATGGGCAAGTCCATGTTTACCGAAGTGATGGCCGATGGCGTCGGCTTCGGCTTGGGTGGATCGGTCGTGGTTGATGTCGTGGCGGGCGAGCAGCCCGGCAGCGAAGGTACGTTCAGCTGGGGCGGCCTTGCATCGACCTTCTTCTGGATCGACCCGGAAGAAGAGATCATCGCGATCCAGGCGACGCAGTTGATGCCGTCTTCGACCTATCCGATGCGCCAGCAATTCCAGCAGCTCGTCTACGCGGCGATCGACTGGTGAGCGAGCCCGGCCATAATGCCGTGCGCGAGGCGATCCTCGCGCTGACGGCGGAATGCGGTGTCGGCAAGACGATCAGCGCCGAACAGGCCGCGCGTGCGGTGAGTGAGGAAAACTTCCAGCGCGTGCTGAAAGACGTGCGCGCGGAAGCCGTGCGTCTTGCCAAGGCGGGCACGATCACGATCTATCGCAAGGGCAAGCCGGTCGAAAACCTGGATGCGTTCAAGGGCGTCTACCGGCTGGGCCTGCCACCGGCATAGACACATGGCCAAGCCGCCAGATCCGTTCCATGACTTCGTGACCGACCTGTTCGCACCGCTCGGGGGCGTCCGTATAAAGCGCATGTTTGGTGGTGCGGGCGTTTGCGCGCAAGGCGTGATGTTCGCCCTCCTGGCCGAGGACGTGATCTACCTGAAGACCGACGCGGCGCTGCGGACAGCGCTGGAGGATGAGGGCGGGGAGGCCTTTGTCTGGGAGCGGCCAAGTGACGGCAAACGGATGGAGATGGGCTATGTCAGCCTGCCATCTGCCGCGATGGATGATGCCGATGATGGGAGTGCCTGGGGGCGGCGGGCTTTGTCGGTCGCGCTGGCTGCAAAAAATCCCAAGCCGAAGCAGAAGCCTCAGGGCTGATACGGCGCGCCATAGCGGCGCAGTTCAGTCTCAACCTGATCGCCCTGCATACGGACGACATAGAGCCGGTCATATTCTGCGGCTTCGTCAATGTCCGTGCCCGGTTCGCCGCCCAGAAATTCTACCAAAGCGGGCGTTGTGTTGGAATGTCCGACAACCAGCACAATGCCTGATTCCGCTTTCAGCTTATCTGCAAATGCCGACAGGTCAGACGGATCGTAAAGCGTCACCGAAATAGCGGCGGCTTTGGCGATGGGGCCGGCGGTTTCCCGTGTCCTGGCGTAGTCGGTGGAATAGATGCGGACAATCCCGGCATCGCGAAGCGTTTCAGCGAGCAGGGCGGCGCGCTCGGCGCCGGCAGGTGTCAGCGAGGGATCGTCGCCGGCCTGCTTCTCGGCGTGGCGAACCAGATAGATCGTGTGTTCGGGTGCGGGGGCCGCAGAGCATGCCGCCAGCGTCAGGAATGCAGCCGCAAAGCCGATCAGGCAGCGCCGCGACAGGCTCATGCGACTTGCGGCCTGATGAGGGGCTGGTCGAGCGAGAAAGCGTAAGGACTGGACCCATTCTGGCGCAGGTGCGTGAGGCGTTCCCACCCGTCTTCCATTGTGAATCGCTCCTCTCGGCGCGCCCACCACATCACGAATCCGGGGCCCTGGCTGCGATCAAGCTGATCCTGCAGGCGGCGCATGCCTGCGGGGTGCGTCCGGCCGTTGTAAACGAATGACCGCATGTCCTCCAGAGAGGCCCAGCCCGCCATTGTGCAAACGTCCGGGACGCCAAGGTCTGTCGCATAAGGAAACGCATCCCCCAGGTCACGCCAGCGGCCGTCAGGCTGGCGCAAACCATGGCGATGCCAGTGGATGCCTTCGAACGTATCTGCATCACCGAAAATCCGGGGAAGGATCGCAAGGAATATGTGCACGAATTCATTGTCGAAAGTGAACTCGCCCGCCGGTCGCGCTGAATTGAAATGGATCAGTCGATAGTCCATGCGTACATTCGCCCCCCGGCCCTAAATGCGTATGCCGCAAACTGTCACGCTTGCCTTACTCTATCCTTAATCGAATAAATATTTATTCAATCAAAGGATGATTATTTGCCCTTGAATTCGGCTTTCCGCTTACCCAGGAATGCCATTACGCCTTCCTTGAAATCAGCTGTGCGTCCAGCCGTTCGCTGGGCGAGGCGTTCGGCGCGAAGCGCGCCATCGAAATCACCGTCGCAGGCTGCCCAAACCAGCTTGCGTGTCAGGGCCAGCGCCTGGGTCGGACCCTCGGCAAGTTGCTGGGCAATCTGTTTCGCCGTGTCCATCAAGGCGTCGTCTTCGACCACGCGATTGACCAGCCCCCAGGACATGGCCTGCTCAGCCGGAACCTTTTCCCCGAGCAGGGTCATCTCCATGGCGCGCGTCCGTCCGATGGTGCGGGCGAGCAAATAGGTCGAGCCGCCGTCAGGCACGAGGCCGATGCGCCGGAAGGCCTGCAGGAAATAGCCGCTCTTGCCGGAGATCACGAGATCGCCGATCAGGCCGAGCGCGCAGCCGACACCAGCGGCGGCGCCATTGACCGCGGTGATGACGGGATGGGGATGGTCCTGGATGGCCAGGATCAGCGGATTGTAGTGTGTTTCGAGTGCCCGGCCGGCGTCGGGCTGTGACCCGGGATGGCTGAGCGAGCTGCCGTTACCGGGATTGGCGCCCAGATTTGCGCCCGAGCAGAAGCCGCGTCCCTTTCCGGTCAGGATGGTGCAGCGCGCTTCCTTGCTTGCCGTTTCGAACGCGTGGAGCAGCTCCTGCGCCGTGTCGATGCCGCAGGCGTTCATGGTCGCCGGGTCATTGAAGCTGATGATGGCTGTGCTGCCGTCAAGTTCGTAGGAAATCTTTTCGTAAGCCATCGCGGTTCTCTCTCTGATATGTCTGGCGGCAATCTAGTCAGTATGGCCCGGATGTGAACGCCTCACGCAGCGGCAATGCATTTCGCTTTGTTAAGCGCTGAACGCGGGCTACACTGTTCACTAGCAAGAACAGGCAATTGGGAGAATCTGGCATGGCACTCGACAGCGCAACTAGCAGCGGCATGGAATCCATATTGACGCGGCAAAAGGCTGCGAACCTGCGCGACGGCATTCCGTCAGCCGCCCGGCGGATCGAATGGCTCGACAAGGCAATCGACCTGCTGGTCACGCATGGCGATGCCCTCAATGATGCGATGTGCGAAGATTTCGGACACCGTTCGAAAGACCAGTCGGGTTTCACCGACATTGTCTCGTCGATCGCCGCCCTGAAATTTGCCAAGAAGCACGTCCACAAATGGATGCAGCCTGAAAAGCGGAAGGTCGAGTTCCCGCTGGGCCTGCTGGGATCGAAAGCGCAGCTCCAGTTCCAGCCCAAGGGCGTGATCGGCGTGATCAGCCCGTGGAACTTCCCGGTCAACCTCACTTTCACGCCGCTGGCAGGCGTCTTCGCGGCGGGTAATCGTTGCATGATCAAGCCGTCGGAATTCACCGAGGCGACATCGGAACTGATGAAGTCCGTGATTGCGCAATACTATGACGAAGACGAAGTTAGCGTCATCACCGGGGGGCCGGAGGTCGGCGCTGAATTCACCAAGCTGGCCTTTGACCATATCCTGTTCACGGGCGCGACGTCGGTCGCCAAGCACGTCATGCGGGCTGCTGCAGACAATCTCGTCCCGCTCACACTGGAACTCGGTGGCAAGAGCCCGGTGATCCTTGGCCGTTCAGCCGACATGCAGAAGGCGGCCAACCGCATCATGGCGGGCAAGACCCTGAATGCGGGCCAGATCTGCCTCGCGCCTGACTATGCCTTCGTGCCGAAAGAGAAGACGGCAGAATTCACTGCGGCTGCAACCAGCGCCGTGCAGAAGATGTTCCCGTCCGGCCTGAAGGACAATGACGATTACACCTCGATCGTGAACCAGCGCCACTATGACCGGATCATGGGTTACCTGGAGGATGCCCGCGCCAAGGGCGCCGAAGTGATTGAGATCAACCCGACAGGCGACAATTTCTCGCAACAGCCGCACCACAAGATTGCGCCCCATATCATTGTCGATCCGACGGACGACATGAGCGTGATGCAGGATGAAATCTTCGGCCCGATCCTGCCGATCAAGTCTTACGGCGAAACGAGCGATGCGATTGCTTATATCAATGCGAATGCCCGCCCGCTCGGCCTCTATTATTTCGGCGAAGATTCCGCAGAGCGCGACACGGTCCTGAACAACACGACCTCAGGCGGTGTCACCGTGAATGACGTGATCTTCCACGTTGCCCAGGAAGACCTGCCATTCGGCGGTGTCGGACCGTCGGGCATGGGCAGTTATCACGGTCGCGAAGGCTTTTACGAGTTCAGCCACAAGAAATCGGTCTATACCCAGACCGGCAGTGAAATGCTGGCAATGATCCGTCCGCCTTATACGGACGCCTTCCGGAAGCAGATGAACTCGCGCCTGAAGCGTTAACTCATCAAACATCGCGGGAATCGTCGATATCGTATATGCTAGGCAATCCCCGCGCGATCCGTCGCGGTTTTGGTACAGGCGAGTGAATGCTGAGTTCGGTTGAAGGCTTCAAGTCGGTGGTTCTGGACCAGCTCGGCGAAGGCGTCATCGTCGCGGATGCCGACGGTCGCATTATCAGCGTGAACCGCGCCGCCGAAGAGATTCACGGACGCGCCAATCTTGAAGTGCCGCCCGACGAATACGCGGAAAATTACGAACTCCTCACCATGGATGACCTGCCATATCCGCCGGACGAGCTGCCGCTGGCGCGCGCCGTTCACAGGGGGGAGTCGGTGGTCGAGGCGCCGTGGAAAATCCGGCGGCCGGATGGCTCTGTCGTCATCGCCGTCGGGACAGCCCGTCCGGTGCGCAACGCCGCGGGCGAGCAGATCGGCGCCGTGCTGACAATGCGGGATGATACGCTTCGGGTTAAGGCGGAACAGGCTTTGGTGGAAGCCCTCGAGATGAAGGACACGCTCCTGTTCGAGGTCAATCACCGCGTCCGCAACAGTTTGCAGATCGTGTCGTCGATTGTCTCCCTGCCACTGAAACGCGTGGAAGACGAGATTGCGCGTGAAACGCTGTCTCTCACCCAACAGCGAATAGAGGTCATTTCGGCCACCCATCGCAGCCTCTACGAACTGGGCAAGCACGATGAGGTCGATTGTATCGCCCTGTTGCCCGACCTGTGCAAAGCCGTGGTCGAAACCTATTCGGTCCGGGAGGCGATCGAACTGGTCTGCGAAACGCGTGGCGATGTCATCCTGCCCGTCGGCAAGGCTGTATCAGTCTGCCTGGCGGTGACGGAACTGGTTACCAATGCCTGCAAATATGCCTTCAAGGGGCGCGACCAAGGCAAGATCAAGCTGCTGCTGGATGGCGCAACGGATCGTGTGCTGATCGAAGTTGAGGACGACGGTGTTGGCATGCCGGAACAGTCTGAGGCCGACGCCGCACGCGGTATCGGGATGATCCTGATCAACTCGCTGACCAAGTCCCTCGCCGCAGAGATCCGTATTGCCACCGACGCGTCGGGAACACGGTTCTCGATAAGCTTCGACAAGCCTGAACCGACGCCGGACCTGTCGCACGCCCTGGTCGTGAACCGGCGCAACAAAGGCCTCTGAGCCTTCGCTGCGCCTGTTGGGTTCTAGCGTTTCAGGAAGGCAGGAACGTCGTCGCCGAAGCCTTTGACGCGTTCAGGCGCTGGCGCCAGGATCGGATCATCATCCTTGCGCTTCTGGTCGCGCGGCGGACGGCCACCCCGTGATCCACGTTCGGCGCGAGCGGGCTTTTCGGCCTTTTCCGGCTGTTCAGCCACCTCAGCGGGTTCCGCTTTTGCGACCTTTTCAGCTTTCGGCGCGCGTTCGCGTTTTGGCTTCTCGGTGCGTTCGGGCTTGGGGGCCGCGTCAGCGCGTTCAGGCTTCGGGGCCTCGTCAGCAGGAGCTGGCGCAGGTGCCGCTGCTGCGACGTCGACGTCAGCTTTCGGCGCGTCCTCGGCCGGCTTGCTGCGCGAGCGCCCGCGTTCGGGGCGTTCACCGCGGCCACGCGCGCGGCTGCTACTGCTGCTGCCGCTACGACCACCGCCACTGCGTCCGCCCCGGCTGGAGCGTTCTTCCGGCGGCAGGTTCTCGAGTTCCTCGAGCAGGCCTTCGGGCATGAATTCCTCGACGTCCTGCTGGATCATCTTGAGGACAAAACCCCAGGATTTCTCATCGGCTGGCGACACGACCGTGAAGCTCTTGCCTGTCCGTCCGGCGCGGCCCGTGCGGCCGATCCGGTGGACATAGTCTTCGTCCTTGGGCGGCGGCGAATAGTTGAACACATGGTCGACATCGGGAATGTCGAGGCCGCGGGCTGCCACGTCGGAGGCGACCAGCAGTTTCAGGTCGCCATCGCGGAAGCGCTGGAGCACTTCGGTGCGGAAGGCCTGTGGCAGGTCGCCGTGGATGGCGGCGGCGTCATGGCCATGCTTTTGCAACGAGGCGGCAACGATATCGACCTCGACCTTGCGGTTGCAGAAGACGATGCCGTTCTTGACGTCGCAGGCTTCGATGACGCGGCGCAGCGCGGTGCGCTTGGCCTTGGCATCATTGGTCGGAATGTGGACCACGTGCTGCGTGATCGTCTTGGCCGCATCGGTCGGCCGCGCGACTTCGATCTGGATCGGGTCGCGCTGGAACGTTTTCGCCAGTCGCTGGATGTCGGTCGGGAAGGTTGCCGAGAACAGCAGCGTCTGCCGCTTGGCCGGAATCTTGGAGACGATCTTCTCGATGTCGGGAATGAAGCCCATGTCGAGCATGCGGTCGGCTTCATCGATGATGAGATAGTCGACACCCATCAGGAGCAGCTTGCCGCGTTCGAACTGGTCCATCAGGCGGCCGGGGGTCGCGATCAGCAC
>NZ_JBBKXE010000002.1:0-14097 GCF_037969335.1 Hyphomonas sp.
ACGTACGGCATGCCGTACGTCCGGGCGCCATGCGTGGCGGTGTGCGTCGGCGCCTCGTGCCGACACTCGGAGGTGTGCTGGTGCTCGGCGTGCGGTCGGTGCTGGCCTCATCGCCGCGCCGGGACCTGCCCTATGGCGCGCTCTGGGCGACGTTGCCCTTGCCGAAATCCGTCGCATTCCACGAAGACGCGCTCGAACAGCGCTACGAAGCCGCCAGCCGCATGGCCGGAATCATGCCGTCCGGCAGCGTGGCCGAGGGGATGCAAAAGACTGTCACCTATTTCTGGTCCATTCGCGGCGACCAGCATGAGGCCTGGTGCGCTGCCCCGCTGACCCATTGGCGCGATGCTGCGCTCGCCCTCTGGCCGGAGACCGAACCCCTCCTTGCCCCCCTCAAGACCCACACCGAGCTCACCTTTGCCCGCTATAGCCACCGGACGCACTGGCCCGCCGTGTCAGGCCGCATGGTCCACCTCGGCGACAGCTGGCACGCCGCCAGCCCGCAACTGGGGCAGGGGGCCAACATGGCCCTGCTGGATGCCTGCGCGCTCGCCCGCGCCATTGGCCGCAAACAGGATGTCCGTGATGCGCTGGCGGACTATGCCCGGATGCGCGCAGGCCATGTACGCCTGTTCCAGCTGATGAGTTTCCTGTTCACGCCGGTCTACCAGTCGGACTCGCGCGTCCTGCCCTGGCTGCGCGACTGGCTCGCCGCGCCGGTCAGCCGCATCTGGCCCGGCCCGCAGGTTTTGGCGGCGATGGTGTCAGGCGGCCTCGGCGCACCGCTCTGGCGTCTGGGCCTGAAGCCCGGTCGTTAGCGTTGGCAGGTGCCGCAGTAAAAGCTCGACCGCCCGGACTGCACGATCCGTTTCACATTGGCGCCGCAGGTCTTGCAGGGCTTGTGCTCGCGGTCATAGACATCGAACCTGTGCTGGAAATAGCCCAGCTCCCCACTGGCACTGGCAAAGTCTGAAATCGACGAGCCGCCGGCATCGATCGCCTCGGCAATCACCTGGTTAATCGCAGGCGCCAGCCGCGCGGCGCGCTGGCCGGGAATGCTGGATGCCTTTCGCTTCGGGGATATGCCGGAACGGTACAGCGCCTCGCAGACATAGATATTACCGAGGCCGGCGATGATCGACTGGTCCAGCAGGGCCGACTTGATCGGCGTCGCCTTGCCCTTCAGTGCCGTGTCCAGGTAGGCCGCCGAGAAACCGTTCGACAGCGGCTCCGGTCCCATCGCGATCAGGCGCGGATAGGACTCGAACGTTGCGGCGGGCCACAGCTCCATGAAGCCGAACCGGCGTGGATCATTGTAGGTAACAGTGTGCCCGTCTTCCATGTGGAAGACGACATGGTCATGGCGCGCATCCCCGCCCGTCGCGTGCTGGAAGTCTGCCGTGGCGCCGCCGCCCACCGTAAACCGCCCCGTCATGCCAAGATGCATGACCAGCACTTCGCCTGTCGAGAGATCGGCCGTCAGGAATTTCGCGCGCCGTCCCAGCCGCTCGATCCGCGCGCCGCTGACACGCTCGGCGAACCGGTCGGGGAAGGGAAAGCGCAGGTTGGGCCTGTTCTGCAGCAGGGACAGGATCGTCCGGCCCTCCATGACAGGGGCAAGTCCGCGGCGAACTGTCTCGACTTCAGGTAATTCAGGCATTCTTATCGCATATAGCCTATGACAGTCAGGGCAACTATGGTGGCGCGCATGTCAGAGACGAAAACAGAGCGCAAGGTCTCTTTCGGGTTCGAAGAGGTGACGGAGTCCGAGAAGGTCGCCCGGGTGAAGGGCGTATTCCGTTCGGTCGCCTCGCGTTACGACCTGATGAACGATCTCATGTCCGCAGGTGTGCACCGGCTCTGGAAGCATGACGCGATGAACAAGCTGAACCCGCAACCGGGTGAGCGCCATCTGGATGTCGCGGGGGGTACGGGCGAACTGGCGCGGGCCTTCCTCGAACTCGCCGACAAGGCCGGCAAGCGGCGCGGCATCGCCGACAAGGCCACGGCCATTGTCTGCGATATCAATGATGCGATGCTGGAAGCCGGCAAGGCGCGCGCTGACAATGCGAAATGGGAGGGCCGGCTCGACTGGGTCTGCGCCGATGGCCAGAACCTGCCATACCCCGACCGCACGTTCGATGCCGTCACCGTCTCATTCGGCATCCGTAATTTCGCTGACAGGGTCGCCGGCTTGAAGGAATTCCGCCGTGTGCTGAAGCCGGGCGGACGCTTGGGCATTCTTGAATTCAGCCACATGACGGCGCCTGCGCTTCAGGCCGCTTATGACACTTACAGCTATAACGTGATCCCGCGCCTTGGCAGCCTCGTCGCTGGCGACAAGGAGAGTTACCAGTATCTCGTGGAATCGATCCGTCAGTTCCCGGATCAGGAAACCTTCCGGGCTGAAATGGAAAACGCGGGCTTTGCCCGCGTTTCCGTCACCAATTTTTCCGGCGGCATCGCCGCCCTGCACTTTGGCTGGGCGGTCTGATGCGAAATCATTTAGTTGCCATCGACCTTGATGCCGTCTTCGCCGACAGAGATTTCAAGATCGGCATTGGCGCTGTTGTCCTGCGTGAAATAGTACACGCCGAAACCCACCATGCCCACCAGGATCGCACCCACCAGGAAATACAGAAAGCCGTTCGAATTCGTGTTTGAGTCAGCCATGACAGGCCCCTTGTTTTGTTAGTATCAGGTCCACAACGCACCAGTCTCAGGGATGGTTCCCGTCCGGACAGCGCTCGCTGATGGGCGCCGTAGCCGACTATCTGCGCCTGATGCGGGCGGGCACGTCGCTGGCCCGGCATGACGTAATCCTGCCAGCAGACTACCAGTCGCGCCTGCCGGTCCCGGCGCGCATTGCCGGGGGCGTGCTGCGCGTGATCGGCGGCGGTGCCCGTGGACGCCCGGGCGAACGCCTCGCCCGCGCCCTCGAGAAGCTCGGGCCCGCCTATATCAAGCTCGGCCAGTTCCTCGCGACACGCCCGGACGTATTCGGCTCCGAAGTGACGACCGATCTCAGCCGCCTGAAAGACAAGCTGCCGCCATTTTCGGGAAAACTGGCCCGTGCCGCCCTGGTCGAGGAATTCGGACTCGAAGAGGCGAACCGTCTCTTCCCTGATCTCGGGCCGCCCATCGCCGCCGCTTCGCTCGCGCAGGTTCACAGGATGGAGACGGCGGGCGGCGCTCGCGCGGTGAAGATCCTGCGGCCCGGTATTGAAGGCCAGCTGACCCGCGAACTCTCCGCCATGAAGCGGGCCGCGCGCACGATTGAAGGCGTATCCGTCGAAAGCCGCCGTCTGAAGCCGGTCGCCTTCACCGACACCATTGCCGCTGCCATGATGCGCGAGACCGATCTTCGCCTCGAAGCCGGCGGTGCCGACGAGATGCGCGAACTCAGCGAAAAGAGCGGATATTTCCAGGTCCCGAAAGTCGACTGGGATCGTACAGGCCGGCGCGTGCTGACGACCGACTGGGTTGAAGGTACACCACTGACGGACCCGGCGGCGCTGGCAAATCCCGCGATTGACCGGGTCGCGCTCGCCAATGACATCACGCGCGGCTTCCTCACCCATGCCATCGAGCACGGCGTCTTCCATGCCGACATGCACGAAGGCAACATCATCATCACGCCGCAAGGCAAGATCGCCCTCGTCGATTTTGGCATCATCGGCCGCATCGGCATGACTGAGCGGCGCTTCCTGGCCGAAATCCTCTGGGGGTTCCTGAAGCGGGACTATACGCGGATCGCCGAAGTCCATTTCGAGGCGGGCTACGTCCCGTCGACCCAGTCCGTCGGCGATTTCGCGCAGGCCCTGCGCTCGATTGGCGAGCCGGTGCATGGCAAGCCGGCTGAAGAGGTCTCCATGGGCCGCGTGCTCCTGCAACTGTTCGACTATACGCACACGTTCGGCATGGCGATGCGTCCGGAACTCGTTCTCCTCCAGAAGACCATGGTCCAGGTCGAAGGCGTCGCCCGCGCGATCGATCCGGGCCACAATATCTGGAACGCGTCCGAGCCGGTTGTCGGGGCTTGGGTGAAGCGCAGTTTCGGGCCGGAGGGCGCCGCGCGCCTGATCAGCGGCAATTTGCGGGAAGTGACCAACCGGCTGAAACGCCTGCCGGAAGTCATGGACCGGTTCGAGGCCTCGCTCGATGGACCTGCCACCCCCTTGCCACCCCCTCGCGACCGCTTTGCCCCCTGGTGGGGATGGTTCGGCCTCATCACCATTCTCGCCCTGATCGCCTATGCCGGTGTCGCCAGCCTCGGCTGACTGGCCGTCGATGGCGTATTGCGCAGGCATCACTCCCGCGCAGGGTGTAAGTCCTTAATCCGCGTTAACGAATGCAGTACGCTTTGCCTTTCCGAGTCGGAAGGGACGCGTCATGAAGCCATTCCTGTTTGCCGCTGCGAGCCTCATCCTGCTGGCCCCAGAGGCGCTGGCCCGCGACCTCATCCGTGTCGGTACACAGGCAGAACACGCCGGCCTGTTCCCGCAATCGGCTGTCTGGTCAGCCCCGGACCTGTTGGGCGGACCGCGCCGCACCGCTTCGACCGCGTCCAGTTCCGCCCGGATCATCACCGTCGCGCCCGGGCGCGATCAGTCATCCAGCAGCATCCGCGTGTTCCGGGGCGGTTCGGTGACGCAGACAGGCAAGGCAGGCACCGCCAATGCCGACCAATCGCTCACCGGGAAGACTGTGATCCGCCTCAAGAAACCGCCGCGCAATCCCTACAAGACCGTGATCGTCTATGCGCCACAGTCAGTTCGCGCCGTCCGGGCGCGCCGGAATCCTGACTGAATCGCCCTATTTCTTTACCAGTCGCCACGCTTTCACGGGGTTTTGTGGGGTTTGTGCAAGGAATTTGCGCTAAGAAGGCGTCAGCAACCTATCTGAAGGTCCATGGAACAGAAGCGCATCCTCCTTGTCATCGGCGGCGGCATTGCCGCCTACAAAAGCCTTGAGCTGATCCGTGAGTTGGGTCGGCGCGGCATTGCGAGCCGCTGTATCGTGACCAAGGCAGGCCAGGAATTCGTGACTCCGCTGTCGGTGTCGGCGCTGTCCGGCGACAAGGCCTATACCGAGCTCTTCGATCTCGATGAAGAAGCGGAGATGGGCCATATCCAGCTTTCGCGCTCGGCCGATCTCGTCGTCGTCTGTCCTGCCACGGCAGACCTGATGGCGAAGGCCAATGCCGGCCTGGCCAATGATCTCGCCTCAACCATGCTGCTCGCCACCGACAAGCCGGTCCTCATGGTGCCCGCCATGAACGTGCGCATGTGGCAGCACGCGGCCACGATCCGCAATGTCGCCCAGCTGCGCGCCGATGGCGTGATCGTGATGGAGCCGGACGAAGGGGCCATGGCCTGCGGTGAGTTCGGTCCCGGCCGCCTGCCGGAACTGCCCGCCATCGTTGCAGCCATCGAAGCCCGGCTTGAAGGCCAGGGGCAGGGGGCCTTGTCCGGTTTCCACGCCCTCGTCACGGCTGGCCCGACACGCGAGCCGCTCGATCCTGTGCGCTATCTCTCCAACCATTCCTCTGGCCGTCAGGGCTATGCCATTGCTGTTGCGCTCGCCGCACAGGGGGCGAGTGTCACACTCGTGTCAGGTCCCGTTTCGCTTGCGCCGCCGCGCGGCGTGACGCTGGTGAAGGTCGAGACCGCGCGCCAGATGCTGAAGGCGTGCGAAGAGGCCTTGCCGGCCGATGTGTTTGTCTCCGTCGCCGCTGTCGCCGACTGGCGCCCGGCCCGGGCCGCCACCAAGAAGCTCAAGATCAAGGGCGCGGGCAGCGAAGCGCCTTCCATGGAACTAACCGAAAACCCCGACATCCTGAAAACCCTGTCGAACAAGCGCAAGCACAGGCCGCGCCTCGTCATCGGCTTTGCCGCCGAGACGCATGATGTCGAAGATTTTGCGCGCGCCAAGCTCGACCGGAAGGGCTGCGACTGGATTGTTGCCAATGACGTGTCTGGCGATGTGATGGGCGGCGCTGAGAACCAGGTCGTGCTGATCTCGCATGATGGATCGGAGCGCTGGCCCCGTATGGGCAAGGACGATGTGGCCCGCCGCCTCGCCAGCCGGATCGCTGCAGAGCTGACCGGTGATGATGGCGGCGTGCGTCTCGCGGCCGAATAGGCCCGTGCCTTGACTCGCGCCCGCGGCTGACGCACTCGCCCGTCATGATCATACGCCCTTACACCCTGTCCGACCTGCCCGAACTTTACGTCATCAACCAGGCCGGTGTGCCAGGCGTCGGGGACGAGACCGAAGCGACGCTCGGAAAATGGCTGGGCCTGCATGACGCCCGCGTCGCTGCCGATGCCTCGGGCAAGCTGCTGGGTTTCATCAACCTGCTGCCACCCGGTACGATGGAATATACCAGCGCCAACCTTCGCTGGCTCGAAGCCTGGGGCGACGATTTCATCTATGTTGACCGGATCGCCATTGCCGAAACGGCGCGTGGCCAGCGGATCGGCGAGGCGCTCTATGCCGCTGCCTTCGCCGCCTATGCCGGAACTACGTCATGGATCACCTGCGAAGTGAACCTGCGCCCGCCCAATCCCGGCTCGCTCCGCTTCCATGACCGCCTCGGCTTCCGGGAGATCGGCCGCCGCAGCTATGCGGACGATACAAAGGAAGTCGTCTATCTCGCGCGCCCGCTGGCTTGACTCAGGCACGCGACTCAAACACGCCTGCGATCATGAAAAAAGTCACCGTGAATATCTGTCCGTTGCCCCATTTCGACGGGCTCGACCTGCCCGCTTATGAGACTGCCGGTTCCGCCGGGATGGACGTGCGTGCGGCCGTGCCGGCCGACGATGCCCTCGTCCTGATGCCGGGTGCGCGGGCCATGGTACCCACGGGTCTTAGCGTGGCGATCCCGGCAGGCTACGAGATCCAGGTGCGCCCGCGCTCCGGTCTCGCCGCCAAGCACGGCCTCACCTGCCTCAACACGCCGGGCACGATAGACAGCGATTATCGCGGCGAGATCAAGGTCATCCTGATCAATCTCGGCGACGCACCTTTCACCATCGCGCGCGGCGAACGGATTGCCCAACTGGTGCTGGCACCGGTCACGCAACTCGGCTGGAAACAGGTCGATGGCCTGGATGAAACCGACCGGGGGGCTGGCGGTTTCGGATCGACCGGACAATAATAGGCCTTGCAACGGGCGGTATTCTGCCCATATATCGAATATCGATATAACTTGGAGGTACTTCAAATGGATCCTTTTCAGATGGTCGTGATCATCGTGGTGATTTCTGTCGCCGCGAGCACGTTCAAGAACTACCTCCAGATGAAGGAAAACCGAAAGGCGGATGCGGCCTCGGAGGCCGATGTTGCCAACCTGCGGTCCGACGTGGCGCGCCTCAAGGAACGGGTTCACGTTCTGGAGAAGATCGTGACGGATGGTGACCGCCAGCTTGCTGACGAAATCCGCAAGCTCGCCTGATCGAATCTGTTAACGCTGTTAACAAAATTGCCCCATTGCGGTCCATGGGATGCTAAAACTTCACCTGTAAAAGAGGCGCCAAACGGAGGGACACCGTATGGCGACGTTTGGGAAGAAAAAAGCACGCAGCTCATCGGCTGGCGTCTTCGGGATGCCCGCGCACCCGTCGGGAAATCTCTCCCCTGAAGCCCAGGCTTTCCTTGAGGCCGAGCTCAGTATGCGTCAGGAAAAGACCGACGCCTCTGCCTTTCCCATGCCACCAAAGACGCTCCAGGCCGCAGACGCATCAGCGGGCCAGGCCGATTTCGCCAGCCGTGTCTTCGCGCGCTGGTTCGGAAAATCCTCGGCGTCCGGCTGATCCTGGAGTCATTTGGCGTGATCGCCTAGATGAGCGCACTGTCTTCCTTGGCGAACCTGGCCAGGAGATAGGCATCTGTATCCTCGATGGTCTCGAGTTTCCCGAATGCGAAGGCCTCACGGTCGAGCACGAGGTCACGCGGGCGTAGTTCGCGGCTGATTTCCAGCCCCTCCAGCGTGCGGGCACGCGAGAAGGCGACATATGCCTGCCCATGGGCAAACATGCCGCTGTCGAAATCAATGAACACCTTGTCCAGCGTCAGGCCCTGCGCCTTGTGGATCGTCACGGCATAGGCGAGGCGCAATGGCACCTGCTTGAACGTGCCGACCACTTCGCGTTTCACCTTCTTGGTTTCCGGGTCGAGATCGTAGCGGTATTTTTCCCAGGCCGACGGCTCGATCTCGTAGACGCGGCCCTCAATCGACACGATCACCGTTCGCCCTGAAAAGCCTTCAACCGTCGCCAGCGAACCATTGACCCAGCGCCCTTCGGGATCATTGCGGATCAGCATGACCCGTGCGCCTTCCTTCAGTTCAAGGTCGGCCTCGGTGGGATAGGATTTCTCGTCGAACTGTCCCTGCACCTCGGCGGGGAATGTTCTGGGTTTGCTCGTCAACCCGGCAAGGCGGGCTTGGTTGATCCGGTTGGCATTGGCATTGTTCGGCGTCAGCACGACATGCGTCTCGGATGCATCAACCGCGCTGCGCGACGAGACGACACTTCGCAAGATGGCCTCGTCCATCGGCGTGACCCGGCCCGTGCGCAAGGCGCCCAGCAAGGCGAGGAAGCGCGGGTCTTCCTGCCGGAACACATGTTTCAGCGCCAGCAAGGCAAACTCGGCGTCCTTGAACGCGGGGGCATTGAAGAAATAGCTCCCGCCATAGCGTTGCTGCAGGATCGGCGCCTCGCTGTTGGAAACAACCGGCGGCAACTGGTGCAGGTCGCCCGACAGGATCATCCGCACGCCACCGAATGGGCGCTTCGACATGCGGTTGAGCTTCAGGCTGCGGTCAATCGCGTCCAGCATGTCGGACCGCACCATCGAAATCTCGTCAATGATCACGGTTTCCACGGCCTTGATCAGGCGGGTCGAGCGCAGCCGTTTGATATCGGCCGGTTCGACCAGGCGCGGCGGCAGCTTGAAGAAGGAATGGATCGTCTGGCCGCCGGCATTCATCGCAGCCACACCTGTCGGCGCGAGGACGACAGCTTTTTCACCGGCTTCTGCAAGGAACTTGCGCAGCATCGTGGTCTTGCCGGTGCCGGCCCGCCCGGTGAGGAACAGGTTGCCCTGCGCCCCGGCGCCGGTGGCGACCCATTTGGCGGGTGTGGCGTAAAGGGTCTCAGGATCTGAAGCAGGCGTCTCGGTCATGCCCCCGCTTAACGGGGTTTTTCCCCAATGGCGAGGGCA
Organism: Hyphomonas sp.; assembly: GCF_037969335.1. GTDB lineage: Bacteria > Pseudomonadota > Alphaproteobacteria > Caulobacterales > Hyphomonadaceae > Hyphomonas. The sequence goes on from NZ_JBBKXE010000002.1 coordinate 9,232, forward strand.
GGGCGCGTTGGGTCACATGGCTGGACCGGATGCAATCGCTCATGCGGGCGGCTGAATAGATTCTATCGGTTCAGCTGCGCTGCGCCCCATGCACCGATCCGCGCAATCGCGGCGCGCGAGTCGGCGAGAAAGGGATAAAAGGCCTGGAACACGTGGGGCATGTGTGGCCAGCATTCGAGCGTGACCGCGATATTGGCGGCCCCGGCGCGTTCCGCCACGGCCACACTGTCTGAATAGAGCATTTCGGCCGTGCCAACCTGGACCAGCATCGGTGGCATGCCGGTGAAGTCGCCACAGGCTGGCGAGACATAGGGATCGTCAGTGTTGCCGTCTGCACCCAGATACTGGTCGACATACCAGTTCAACGCCTCGCGGCTGACCATGAGGTCTGCCTCGGCCTTGGTGTCGTAGCTTGATCCGACCTGGTTCAGATTGGTCCATGGCGACAGCAGCACAAGGCCGGCCGGCATTCTCAGGCCCGCATCGCGCGCCTTCATGGCGGATGCGAGCGCAAGGCCGCCGCCCGCGCTGTCGCCTGCGATTATGACGTCGCCCGGCGTGTGGGTTTCCAGGAGTTCACGATAAGCGGCAACGGCATCGTCGACCCCGGCCGGGTAACGATCCTCGGGGCCCATGCGATAATCGAGCGACCACGCGTTTGCGCCCATGGCGTCGCAGATATGCGAGACGATGCCGCGATGAGTCTCCGGACTGCCGATGACATATCCGCCGCCATGCAGGTAAAGCAGCGCCTTGCCCGCGACGGCGGAGGGGGAACGGAAGGCAAGCGCCGGTCGCCCGCCGAGCGTCGCTTCCGAAATCTCCACCGTTTCCAGCGCAGTCATAACGGCCGTTGTGGCCAGCATTCCGGCGCGTCGTTCTTCGACCGTTGCATTCGCATCGCCTGCGACGGAACTTGCACGCAGCATGGCGTTGATCTGATCAATCCCGATATCCATGAGCGCGCCTTTCAAGGGCTGATGAGCCGCACCTGCGTACCGGAGCGTGAAGGCTTCGCATCGGCCATGACATGCCAGCCCAGTTTTTCATAGGCATGACGCGCCGGCATGTTCTGTGTGTCGACGTCAAGCGTCAGGGGCTGTTTGGCCTCGGTGCGGGCGACATCGAGCAGGCCGCGCCCGACGCCGCACAGGCGCCAGTCTTCTTGCACGAACAGGTGATCGACATAGCCAGTCGAGACATTCAAGGTCAGGAATCCGATGACCCCTGCCGATGGCTCGACCGCGACCAGCACGCGGGCGCTGGCAAAGGCATTTTGCAGGGCGGGCAAAAAGGCCTGCCACTCACCCCGCCACGGAAAGGCGCGAAGACAGTCCCGGAAAATACGCAGGCACGGCACACGGTCGTTCCTGACGAACGGCCTGATGCTCCATCCGGCTCCGGCATGCCTGTACATGCCAGGCAGACTAAGGACAGGCGGTGCCCACGTCCACCCGGAAGGCGACGCAAAAATCAGTCGGCAGAGCAGGGGGTCAGCTGGACGCCGCCATTGCCACTGATGGATTGCATCAGGCCCATCGAAAGGAAGTTCCTGAAATAGGTTTCAGAGATCGAATCCTTGGCGTCCTGTGTCGCCTTGGCCTGTTCGGCGGGCGGGAGGGTTTTAATCAGGGCAACCTGTTCAGCATACAGGTCCGTGACGTCGCCGACGCCGATACGGGCCGACTCCTCGTCCCACTCGCCGCCATCTTCGGCGATGATGACATGGGGGGCGCCACTGTCACCTGCCATCATGCTGCGGAACAGCAATACCCAGCCCACGCTCTCGGGATTCCCCAGACGAAACTTTTCAACAAAGGTCAATTCGTGCGTCATCGCCCCGAACGAATCCTCGGTCTCTTCGGACTTTGTGTGCGCGTCGGCGGTCTTGAGGACCAGTGTGTCGCGGGTGCACGAATCGTCACCAATGGCGCTGTAGGCCCGGATATCACCCACGGTTGCTTCAAACGCGTTCTTTTCCATGATGAGCCCCGCGGCGACGGCCTTGCCGAACGCTTCGGTAAACTCGATCATCACCTTCACGGTCGGTGCATTTCCCTCCAGTTCAGGCGGCACAGGACGGCAGGGTTTGCCATTCGAGGGGCGCTCGCGGCAGGCCAGAGTAACCGTCTTGTCCGCCAGTGTTTCCAGCGGGTTGCCGACTTCCCAATAACTGTAGCCCTTGGAGTCCCGAATACGCGCGATCTCCTTGTCCAGCACCGCGCGTTCCTCCGGCGTGTAGTGGAACACCTCGCCCCAACGCAGGCTTCCCAGGACATCGACATGCGCAATCATGCGCCAATACTGGTCCATCACGAACATGGTGACCTTGTGTTCCTGGGGCGGGGCGGTGCCGTCCGGCTGTTTGCAGGCAAAGCCGCTGGCGCTGGCTGTGGCTTGCGCCAGCGCGGCGTCCACCTGGCCGCGGACGTCTGGCGCGACCATGGCTTTCAGGTCGGCCGCCTTCATGCCCAGCATCGATTCCGCTGCCAGCACATACATCGGATCGGTCCAGTCGCACTTCTTGGCCACCGCCGTGGCCTGCGCCATGGTCGACAGGTCTGCGAGGATGACATTCGGATTTGGCGGCGCGGCCGGCGCGCTGCCCGGGGCTGGCGCCTGGGCAAATACCGGCGCGGCCATCAAGGCCAGCCACACAGCCGCGATCGAAAATCTTGTACGTCGAATCATTGGAACACCCCCACAATATGTTCCGCGCGATTCTACTCGTATTTTGCGGCCGGACACCAGCCCTGTTTGGGCAGGCGCCAGCCTACATCTGCATCGTCCAGCCTTCGACACCCATGGCCGCCTGACGGACGGCTTCGGAGAGTGTCGGGTGGGCATGGCTGGTGCGGGCAACGTCTTCAGACGCGGCGCCGAATTCCATGGCAACGCAGATTTCGGCAATCAATTCACCCACGCCGACGCCGATCATATGCGCGCCCAGAATCCTGTCAGTACCTTTTTCGGCAAGGATCTTCACGAAGCCGACGGTCTCGTGATTGGTGCGTGCGCGCGAGTTGGCCATGAAGGGGAACTTGCCTTTGACATAGTCGACGCCTGCGGCTTTCAGTTCTTCCTCGTTCTGGCCGACCCAGGCGATCTCCGGATTCGTGTACACGACGCTCGGCACGAGATTGTAATCGACATGGCCCGCCTTGCCGGCAATCAGTTCGGCGACGGCTGTGCCATCATCTTCGGCCTTGTGTGCCAGCATCGGCCCCGGAATGCAGTCTCCGACCGCCCAGACACCGTCAGTCACTTTGAATTGGCCTTCCACGGGCTGGATCACGCCGCGCTTGTCGGGGCTGACACCAATGCTCTCAAGCCCAAGGCCGTCCGTGTACGGGCGGCGTCCGACAGCAACGATCACGACATCGGCATCAATCGTCTCGCTGTCGCCGCCCTTGGCGGGCTCCATGCTGAGCTTCAGCTTGCTCTTCAGTTTCTCGACACCGGTGACTTTCATGCCGAGGCGGAAGTCGAGGCCTTGTTTCTTGAACGCCTTCTGGGCTTCCTTGGCCACTTCTGCGTCAGCGGGCGGCAGGATACGGTCGAGATATTCGACCACGGTCACTTCGGAACCCAGCCGCGCCCAGACCGAGCCCATCTCGAGACCGATCACGCCGGCGCCGATCAGCACCAGCCGCTTCGGCACGGAGGTCAGCGACAATGCGCCCGTATTGGTGACAACACGCTCTTCGTCGATCTCGATGCCGGGCAGGTTGGTCGGCTCAGAACCCGTGGCAATCACGATATTTTTCGTTTCAAGCACGGTTTTCTTGCCGTCAGCGCCGGTGACTTCCACCTTGCCCTTGCCGACGATCTTGCCCTTGCCGTGGATGCGATCGACCTTGTTTTTCTTCAGCAGGAATTCGACGCCCTTGGTCAGGCCGTCAACGGCCTCTTCCTTCTGGGCCATCATCGTTGGCAGGTCGAGTTCCAGCTTGCCGACCTTGATGCCCATGCCGGCAAAGTCGTTCTGCGCCGAGGCATACATCTGCGACGCGTGCAGCAGGGCCTTGGACGGGATGCAGCCGACATTCAGGCAGGTGCCGCCCAGTTTGCTGTGCATCTCGATACAGGCGGTCTTCAGACCAAGCTGTCCGGCGCGAATGGCGCAATTGTAGCCGCCGGGGCCGCCACCGATAATGACGACATCATAGGTCTCTGACATGGGATTTTCTGCCTTGCTGAAGGAGCCTCTAGGGCGAGTGCCTGCAACCTAGGCATTTTGGTTGCGAAATCAATGCGGCGGCTGATGCGCTTTCAGGCTTTCCGCCGCTTGATCACAAAAAGAGCAATTGTCAGGACGATCAGGAGCGCTGAGAAAATCGCCTCGTCCATCCACATCGCCGGATCCGCGCCTGACGCGGCCATGAGGACGGGCAGCAGCAGGAACAGGACGGTACCGACTGCGGCGAGCAATGCGCCGCCTGCGCGCTGCGCCAGGGCGAGGAGGGCGCCAATCAGTATGATCGACGCGCCAAGGATGCGAATCAGGCTGGTCGGAGGTTGCAGCAGGGCGTCGCCCAGTGGGCTGCCCCGGCCGGTGATCATGATCACGGCCGACAATCCTTGCCACAAAAGCCAGGCAGACAGCAGTGACAGTGCAGCGGCGGCGAGCATTCTCGTATTCATCTGGACGTGCCTCCCATGGCCTCTGCCTCAGGCTAGGCTGTCGCGGGAGAGTCGGCAATCACCAATCAGAACAGGCGAATGGTACGCGGCTCGTTGCGTTTGGCATTCATGCGGCGCCCATGCGCGGCGAAACTCGCGCGCTGGCGGGCAATGGCGGCAGGCACGAACACGGGTTTCGGCGGCGCCGAACGGGGCCGGATAATGGCGACCGAGGGTTCGGGC
>NZ_JBBKXE010000003.1:0-2513 GCF_037969335.1 Hyphomonas sp.
GAAACCGCGCGCGGCGGCGCGGCGCACGACCTCGCGGTTCGGGGCCAGCGCATCGAGCCAGGCGAGGACGCCGCGCTTCACCTTGTCGGGCACGCGCAGGGCGGAAAGGTCTTCAGCAGCGAGAACGGCCCGCGCGTCGGCCTCTGCGGCGGCAAAAAAGGCCTCGATCAGGTCAATCACGCCGTTTGGCGCGGCGAGCGCCTGTTCACCTTCGCTGAGCCCGGCCTCATTAGCGGCGAGGCTGGCAGCGGCATCTGTCCAGCCGTCAAAGGCGACATGGGGCAAAAGGGCTTCCAACCACCTGGAACGCAAGACATCGGATGGCGTATGTGTCATAATACTTCTTTGCATCATTTAAGGGGCTTGGCCAAATCGCTTCTTGCGTGATATAGGCCCCCTTCACGGCTTAACAGGCCTCAAAGAATTCGTCGGGGCGACGCCCCTAACCCAATGGAGAAGACCCATCGTACAGATCGTCGTCCGCGATAACAATGTCGAGCAAGCCCTGCGCGCGCTCAAGAAGAAGATGCAGCGCGAAGGCCTCTTCCGCGAAATGAAGGCCCGTCAGGCTTTCGAAAAGCCATCCGAGAAAAAAGCCCGCCAGCACGCCGAAGCCATTCGCCGCGCCCGCAAGCTGGCTCGCAAGCGCGCCCAGCGCGAAGGCATCGTGTAGGCTTTACGGTCTTACGCACTGAAAAAAGCCCCGTCAGAGCGATCTGGCGGGGCTTTTTCTTTGGGGTCACGTCATCTTGTCGCCCGAAATGCGCGCCACGGTCCGTGGCATACATCCCAGTGATCGGTGGAGGCGCATGTGAAAAAGATCATTCCATGGGCCATCGTCCCGGTGGCGGTCGTGGCCTGCGCCATTGGCTACTGGGCGGGGCCCGACCTTCTCTCCCTGCAAACTGTCACGATCACGAATGACAGTGAGAACCCGGTCACGGTGACTGTTTATGACGACGCATGGACCGTGGCACCGCACGAACGCCAGGTGGAGCGGTTTTCGGCAAGAGGAGATGCACATTTCCGGATACTGGACGTCGCCACCGGACACGAGATCAGCGCCGAGGGGTATCTCACATCTGGCATGGCTCAATGTCACACGATCACGATAGGCGAGCAGGTCACGTACGATTCTGCCCTGACCACATCCTGCCATCTGACGGCCGGCTGATCAGCTCTTGCGGCTGAACATGCGTTTGAAAACGCCGCCAAGGTCACCGATGCCTGCGCCGTGGACTGCGCCGGCCCGGTAGACCTTGGTAGCGAGCCAGAGGATGGCCAGGGCGGTGAGCGCCATGATCAGCATCTGAGCCACAATTTCCCACAGCGGCGGATCGTGCGGCATGCGCAAGATCAAGAGGAAGGGCGTAAACACCGGAATCCATGACGCAATGTCGATAATTGGCGAGCCGGGATCCTGGAAGGCGATGAAAATGGCGAACATTGGCAGCATCAGCAGGATCATCATCGGGCTGAGCAGGGTCTGGGCTTCCTGGATCGTGTCGCAGAGCGAGCCCAGCGCCATGAAGATCATGCCGTACATGACATAGCCGAGCAGGAAGCTGATCAGGCCCGGAATGATGATCGACGGATTGGCAAAGGCCGCGAGGAAGGGCGACAGGAGGCCGGCGCCGCCGGGAATCTGGCTGGTCGCGAACAGCGACACCCCGAACGCGAACAGGCCCCAGGACACCATCATCGTGGACGTGACCGCGAACACGGCAAGCAGCTTGCCGGCAAGCAGTTCGGTCAGCTTCACGGATGTGAGCAACGTATCGAAAATCTTGTTGGAGCGTTCCTCGATCGTGCCCATCAGCAGGTATTGGATGATCGAGAAGATCATCAGCCAGAGGAAATAGGCGAGGCCGCCGGCGACGAAGACCGGCGCCCGGTCAGCCATGGTGACTTCCGAGCCTGCCGTTGTCTGGTCGGCCACGGTGCGGATGCGGTGCGCCGACACCTGCAGGGCATTGGCATCGACCCTGTCGAGGAAATCCGGGCCGAGCCCTGCCTCGGAGAGGGCCTGCTGGCGGGAAAGGCGGCGCATGGCATTGGCCGCGGTCGCGCGCAGGGCACCGACATTGACGTCGTCGCTCCAGTATTCGAGATCCCGGCCGTCAGCTGACGGAATGAAGACGGCGAAGAGCGGCTTGTCGCCGAGCGGGCCGGAGACGAGGCGCTGGCCCATCAGGTAGGGGCGTAGGTCGTCGATCGAATTGGCCGGGGCCGGCACGCGGATGAACTTGCGCGGCGGCGCGGCATTGCCGGACTGGAGCGCAGCGTGCTGCTGAGGCGACAGGTCCATATTGGCGGCAAGGTCACGTGCCTGCTGGCTGGCATCCTCGTCATTCCGAGCGAATTCACCCTCGATGGCGTCGGCATACACGGCGGCAGGCTCGACGACGGCGTAGTAGCGCACAGGGGAGGACTTGGCGGCGAACAGGGCAAAGGTGCCGCCGATGATCATGAACAGCGGCACGGCAGCGAGGCTGAGCCAGAAGCCCCAGGCC
>NZ_JBBKXE010000004.1:0-4367 GCF_037969335.1 Hyphomonas sp.
ATGCCGCCGGATTGTCAATCGCCCCCGAATCTATCCGCGACCAGCGCAGCCATGTATCCTGCACGGCATCTTCGGCCCCGGCGCGCTCGCCGAGCATCCGGTAGCACAGCGCCGTCAGCCTGGGCCGTTCTGCTTCGAAGATCGCCGTGGCCGGATTCATGACGTCTCGCTCACCTCCACTGGCACATCGCCAAATTGCAGTCGCGTACAGGCCATGCCATGGCCGAGGCCGCGCTTGAACACAGGGTACCACCGACCCGTCGCCGCCGCGAATGACGCCGCCACGACCGCCTCTTTGCCGAACCGGGCCTCGATCTCGGCGCGCAGGTCATCCGCCACCGGATCACCCGAAATCGCCGCTTTCGCAAACCGGAATCCCAGCCCGACATCCCCCGCCTCCGCATCCCGGCCCTCGGCGCAGAGCTGCAGCTTTGCCGGACTGCCGCCAGCCTGAATCACCATATTGATAACAAGCTGCGCGCACGGCCCGCAATCGCCGTCCAGCGTCGAGGCCAGCATCGCGCCTGCCATGACGTCACCTGCCGCAGGTGGCCCGCGAAAGCCGGTCGCATAGGGAAACGCCGCCATGCGCATCCCGGCCTTGGACGACGTGTTGATCACATCATGCATATAGGCGGTGTCATAATCGTAGCGCTTGCCAAAGGCGCGCGCCTGCCTGTTCAGGAACCATCCGATCATCGCGCCGCCCTCCGGGACCGGAACTGCAAGGCCGCTATCAATGCCAGCCAGGCCGGCAACTGGATGCCGACAAGGTTGACCAGCGCGATCTCATCGAAGGGCACGCCGCGCCCGAACCAGATCCAGATGTGGAACAGGGCATGGAAACAGGGCCAGGCCGCGCCGAACACGGCTGCCGTGACATCGCGCTTCCAGGCGCCCCAACCGAGCGCCGCTGCGCTGGCCAGGTAGGCCAGTGCCACATCCCGGATGAAGTGCAGGTTGAACGGCCCCATCATCGCCACGCCCGGCGTGCGCTCGTACCAGGCATGCGGGGCGAACCATAAATAGCCGGCCAGCCCCAAATTCAGTATCGCCACCCCAATCAATATTCCGCGCCACATCGGCCATCTCCTTCTTGCTGCTCCTATGACGAAACAGCCTCCGGTTTTGTGACACGGGTTCGCGCGTGCGGCGGCTGTCAGGCCTTCTGCGCCGCCTCGCGCACCGCCGCCACGTCCGGCGACGCCGCGATCCGCACGATCTCGGTCAGCAATATGTCGAGGTCCTTGCGCGCCGTGCGGTGATTGGTGATGTTCACCCTGATTGCCGTCCGGCCATTCAGCTGCGTCGTCGACGGCGCCGCGATCCCCTGCTCCTGCAACTGGATCACGATCTCATCGTTCATCGCATCCAGCACAGGGCCCGGCAGGCCATCGACCACATGCCGGAAGCAGCAGATGTTCAGCGCCACCGGCGCCAGCAATTCCAGTCCCGGCGTCCTGGCAACCTGCTCGCCCAGGTATGACGCCTGGTAGCAATTGCGCGTGATCATCTGCCCCAGCCGTTCGGTCCCGAACTCGGCCAGCTGCGCCCACACTTTCAGCGCCCGGAATCCGCGCGACAGTTCCGGCCCGTATTCCACCGGCCACGGGTTCCCGCCTGCCAGCCCGCGTTCCTTGGCCTTCAAATAGTCCGGCCGGTCGGTGAAGGCGGCGCGGTGCAGCGTCTCGTCCCGGATCAGGGCAAAGCCGGCATCGTAATTGACGTGCATCCATTTGTGGAAATCGAAGGCCAGCGAGTCCGCCCGCTTGATCCCGGTCAACCGGCCCCGCGCCCGCTCCGACAGCACGCCCAGCGCGCCGAATGCGCCATCGATATGGAACCAGAGGTTTTCTGCTTTCGCGAGGTCCGCGAGATCCTCCAGCGGATCGATCGCGCCGACATTCACGGTGCCCGCCGTGCCGATCACGACGAATGGCGTCAGCCCGTCGGCGCGGTCCTTGGCAATCGCCGCCTTCAGCGCGTCCATGTCGATCTCGAACCGGTCATTCGCCGGAATCCGCCGCAGCGCATCCGTGCCGAGGCCGACAAGGTCGAACGCCCGCGCGACGCAGGAATGCGTCTCGGTCGACGTGTAGCCGACCAGGCCATGCCCGCAGACGCCCTCCTTGCGGCTGGCAAAATCGAGCCGCGCATCCCGCGCCACCTTGATCGCGATGATCGTCGCCATCGACGTGCCCGACACGACAATACCGCTGGCGGTGTCCGGAAATTCGAACAGCTCGCGGCACCAGCGGATCACCTGTTTCTCGACATAGATCGCGCCATGATCGCGCCCGCCGACATTGGCATTCATCGACGAGGCCGCCATTTCCGCCAGGATGTTCGACGGCGTGCCGGAGCCGTGCACCCAGCCGAAGAAGCGCGGATTGGTGTTGCCCGCGCCATAGGGCAACAGGGTCTCCATCCGGCTGATCACGTCCTCCGTGCCCCAGCCCTCGCGGGGCAGCGGCGCCTTCAACGTATCCTTGATCGTATCCGGCAGCTCGGTCCACACGCGGCCCTGCCGGCTCGCCTGCATCCGGTCGATGGCAGCATCCAGCATGCGCTGCGCCTGCGCGCGGAAGGCGTCCCAGTCATCGGGGTCCAGCGAGACTTGCGGTGTGGGTTCGTCATAGGGCGTATCGGTCATGTCGGCCTATTCACCCGCTTTCGCGGAACATGCAAAGCACTTCCCGGGCGTCATGTGCAAAACGTGTCCCCTCTCCCTTGGGAATGCGGCAGTCACAGCCGGAGCCCGAATCGCGGGCCGATCCACGTCATCAGCAGGTAGAGCGCAATTGTCAGCAGGCATCCCGCCACCAGAGACGGCCAGAATCCCCAGCCCTGCCGCAACAAAGCCGGGATCAGCAGGAACATTGGCAGCGACGGCAACACGTACCAGAACGTGGCGCTGGCATGATCGGCCATGTTGGCCACGTCTGGCTTGTCGCGCCACAGCCAGATCATGCCGAGGACAGACACGAGCGGCAGCGACGCGACCAGCGCCCCGAACCCCGGGTTGCGCTTGGCAATCTCGGACACCGCCGCGATCAGGATGCCGGACACAAGCGCCTTGAGAATGAGATATGTCATGCGCTACTGGCTCGCCCACAGGATACGCCCGATCCAGGCGATCTCGTTCGGCTTGAAACTGCGCATCGGATAGTCCGGGTTCAGCGAGGCCAGATCCACCGTCCGCGTATTGCGCCGTGCCAGCACCTTGGCCATCACTTCGCCGCCCGTCGTCTTCGCCACGACCCGGTCGCCCGGCTTCACCTCGGCGCCCGGCGCAACAATGATGCGGTCGCCCGCGCGATAGGCCGGCTCCATGGAATCGCCACTGATCTGCAGCGCATAGACCGGCTCGTCGCCGAGGCCCGGAAACCGCACCTCTTCCCAGCCGCCGCCGACCGGGAAGCCCGCATCGTCAAAGAAGCCGTCCCGCCCGGCCTGTGCAAAGCCGATCAGCGGTGCCAGCCCGCCCCGGCGCCCTTCGACCATCGCGGCAAAATCATCAAACCCGCTGCCGACTGCGGCCAGCACGCGCGCAAGGCTCTCCGTCGAGGGCCAGCGCGGCCGCCCGTCAGCACCTTCGCGCTTGGAAGGGTTGAACGCCGTCGGGTCCAGTCCCGCGCGTTTCGCAAGGCCCGAGGCCGACAGGCCATGATGCGCTGCCAGCTGGTCTATTCCCCGCCAGATATCCTGGTGCTGCATGGAAAAAGCCCTGTTCTGTCCACCCCCATTGGTAATGGGTATATAATCCTATTGTCAAGCAACCTGAACGGGCCCCGCCTGCAAGGTGGACGCGCAAGGATATATACGTACTGTCCCGCGTAGGCGCCTTGCAGCCGCCCGGTCTAATCTGGGTCAACATCCATCCTTGAGAGTCCGCTGCCATGTCATCACGCCTCGTCGAAGTCTTTGTCCAGGATGTGGACGTCGACGAAGCCCGCAGCATTCTCGAAAGCTGCAGTGACCGCCTCTGGCAGGAAGCCGTTCCCGACGGGCGCGAAAAGTTCTCGGCCATTGTGCTCAGCCACGATGTCGAAAACCTGCTCAAACGCCTCAGCAACGCCCTGCACGACAATGAAGGATTCGTCGCCCTCGTCCTCGAATTGCAGGCCATCATCCCGCCGCTACAGGAACCGGAGGTGGCAGGCACAGACCATGGCCAACCCGTGCGTCCGCCCACCCCGATCGAGCGCTTCCTCAGCCGCGACCGGCGCAGCACCGACGAGATCTATGACGATGTCGTCGATTCCATCGCCCTGACGCCGGAATACCTGATCACGGTCATCCTCTCGGCCCTGATCGCCGCGCTCGGCATGCGCAGCGGCCAGACCGCCATCGTCATCGGCGCCATG
>NZ_JBBKXE010000005.1:0-8000 GCF_037969335.1 Hyphomonas sp.
GACCAGGAGGCGTTGCTTCAGGGAGACGGGGGTGGTGGGCAATCGCGGCGAGGCGCGGGGTGGACCCGTTGTTCGCAGGGTGCGGGGTATGTCGTACCCGGTCCAGCGATTGACCTCTACCGGCGACAGCTGAACCTGACCTGCCGAAGAGAGCAGAGTGGCCTGATCAGCTGTCCTGGCGGCGAGCATCGCGGATTCACAATCCGCGCAACCGGGGCAGTCTGCCACCATGTCACCAGGCATTGGTTTGGCGGCGTCAGGTGCCAATTCGTCATGACAGGGCGGCGCTTCAGCTTGAATTGTCATTGCGTGCGTCTGGGCGTGACCGGTCATGCAACACGCCATGATGGGGGTTGCCGCAAATGCAGCAACCGCAAGAATCATCAAAAGGCGGGTAAACAAAGTCATAAATTACCAGCTATCACCAGAGACGCTAAAGCGCAAATACGGTCAGGGAGGGGATTGTCAGGGCAAACGCCTTCGTATGAGCGGCAGGGCGTTTAAACTGAGCAAATTATGGTGTCAGTCTCGTACGAACCAGTCTCGGTTATTCGCGTATGAGCAGGTGATCGGCGACAAGAAGATCGCGCCACTCGCGAAGGGCGGCATCGTATTTTGTTTGAACCGAGTCTGGTGTTGGTATGCCTTTCGAAGTTGAAGTGATTGTACACTGAGGAATGGATTGAAACGAATTTCTGTAAACTTCGCATGCGCCGGAAACGAGACATCGCCCGCTCTCGTCTGCGGAAGGGCAGGTGTGAATTCTCGGCGCGATTATTCAGATGCCGGCCCGTTTCCAGGCGATCGTCATTGCTGATGACTTTCATCGCGGCCTGGTAAGAAGGATACTTGTCCGTCACGACGATGTGCGGGCTGCCATAGCGCTTCATTGATTTTTTGAAGGATTTCAAGGCAACGGCTTCGTCGCGCTTCTTGGTGACATAGGATTCGAGAACTGCGCCTTCGTGGTCGACAGCCCGCCAAAGATAGTCCCTCTCGCCGCGTATCTTCACGAAGACGTCGTCCAGGTGCTGCCGCTATTGGGGTTTGCGTCGCATCGATTCCGACCCGCATTTCCGGATTTTGTAAGCGAAGTATTTGCCGAACCGATCGACCTAGAGGCGGACGCTTTCGTGGCAGACATCGATGCCGCACTCGTGGAGAAGGTCTTCAACGTTCCTCATGGACAGCGGGAATTGGACATACATGAGTACGCCTAGCTGGATGATCTCGGGCTAAGTCTTGAAGTAGCGAAATGGGTTCCCAGCCATATTAGCAGACTAAACGCTCGGATATGTCGCCTCAAGGCCGGTTCTCCTGACAATGCCTGCATTTTAGGCGGAGAGCGTGGGACGTGCTGCCTTTGCCAAATACACATTGACCGTCGGTTTTATTCAAAATAGGCTTCACCCTAGACGAACTGTCCCGGAAGGCCTTGTACATGTCGGTGCGAACTGGAAAAATTGCTCTGGGGCCGCTTGAGATTTCAATCCTGAGGTATCTTTGGCGAAAAGAGGGCGCTGAAGTTAAGACCGTTTTCCGCGAATTAGGTTCCTCCGATGCCAATTCGTTGAATACGGTGCAGTCCGCCATGGAGCGCCTATTCCGAAAGGGGCTGTTGTCGCGCGAAAAGGTTAGTCACGCCTATGTTTATCGGGCGGAAGTAAACCGCATGCAGATGATATCGCGGGTTATCGATGATATTCTGCAATCCTTCACGACGGATTCTAAAGACAATTATCTCCTTGCTTTTCTCGACCATGCGGTGGAAAGCGACACGCAGGCCCTGGATCTGTTGGAGCAGATGATCAAGGACAAGCGCGAAGAGGCGGCAGCCAAATCCGGAGAGGGGAATGGTTAGCGCATCACTCTACGAGAGCTTTGGTATTGCGCTTCTCGCTGCGATTGTTGCCTTTTTTCTGGCCGGGGCTTGCCTGAGCGCTGCCTGGCCCGCCCTCCATCGCCATCAGGCACAGCTTAACCCGCGTCATTATTCGCGCGTTGTTTTTGGCTATGCGGCGCTTCCTCTCACGATCAGTGCGGCCGTCCTTGTCTCCTGCTCGGCCGTACCTGTCGCTGCGGGTTTCAATGTCGTTCCGGCGCACTGTCATGTCGAATTGGCTGCTCGGGCCTGCTTGCCGCACGAACCGTCGGGTGTTGCGGGACTATGGTTCAGCCTGTTTGGCGCAATGATGGTCATTCTTTGTGGCGGAATGGCTGCGCTCAGCGGATGGCGCCTGTTCGTGCATTCCCAACTCTGCCGAAAGCTTGATCTGTGCTGTTCTTTTGATGCGCAACTGGACGCATGGGTTCTGGATACCGACAGATCTGCAGCGTTCTGTGTGGGAATCCTTCGTCGGCGCGTGATTATAAGCCAGGGCTTAATCCAGAGGCTGGGGCCAGACGAACTGGACATCGTCCTCAACCACGAACGGAGCCATGCGAGCCGGTTTGATGGCATCGGCATGTTCATACTGCAGATATTGACGGTACCGTTTTTGCCGCGCGCAAAAAAAGGACTGACCGATGAGTTCTTACTCTCGGCAGAATTTGAATGTGACCGCTTTGCCGCCGAGCAATGCGGGGATGGGTTCGCGGTTGCTGACACGCTCGTGAAGCTTGGACGCATTCGGTTGGGCGAAATGAGGGAGCTTGGCGAACGTGAAGATGCTTATGTTTTCTCCGTTTTCGGACAATCAATCGAAAGACGGGTGGCTTGGCTTATCAATACGCCCGCTTCGACTGAGCAGGGGCTCTCGGAGATTATTGAACGGCTGATTTGCTACACGATCATCGTGGCATTCATCATGGCGGAACCGATACATCATGCGCTCGAAACGGCGCTCGGCTATATTCTGAAATAGTTCGATATCCATATGCATTGGGCGTCATGGCGCCTAGAAAACCTATCGAGGATCGGTGTTATCTGAGGAAAGATATGAAAATCTTGAGCAATCCAAGTGTGAATAGTCCTGGTTGTGCGTGCGCCATGCGCGGTCGGACAGTTGCGTCCGGTAAAGGCAGGACCATACGTGGCGGACGACTTCTGAAGCCCCTTTTATTGGTCGGTGCGAGTATCGGATTAGCGCCTCTGGTGGTGCATGCGGAAGGTGCGCAGTTTCTGGCGGAGTCTGTCATGTCGTCTGCTGTGATGGATCGCGGCGAGCAGATCAGCGGTTTATCACTTGAGATGGCCGCTGCCGTGGAGTTGCCGGCCGGTGACAGCCTTTTCTACGGCGCGGTCTATCGGCGGGCTATGCTGGATGACAAAGCGGTCTTTGAAGATGAGGCCGATTATTCGGTGGGTATGATATGGGCGGGGGCTGGATACGTCGTGGATGTATCAGCAAACTGGCTGACTTATCCCGGGGAGGTCTCGCGTGATAGCCTTGAGTTCGATCTGGCGGTCGAGCTGGATATGCCAATGTCGCCAACATTTCTTGGATTCTATGACGTTCACACTGAAGATTACGGCGTTGAGGTTTCCGGTGGGCCTGAATGGGGAGTGGGCCGGTGGTCATATTACGCGATCGGACGTGGCGGTTCCGTAGTTCCAGGTGATGGCTCAAAGCACCGGACTTATGCCGGGCTGGAATTTGGGACGGGATATGCCGTCACGCAAACTGCCGAACTCGGCGCTTTTTTGCGATGGGATTATGCGGACAAGGATTCTTTTGTGGATGACGTGAACAATACGGGGGCCGCAACGGTATCCCGTTCGGGAATAGCTGCTGGTATAGCGCTTTCACTCTCCCTTTGATCCCAAGTGAAGACGTACAAGGAATGAATGTGGAACCAGATATTTCGTAAAGAAGCCTGAAAACACATTGACAGTCGGTTTTTGGGCAATAGTCTTGCCGTTATGTAATGTTCACATTGGAGCCCAAGAATTGTTCATTCTGTCCAATCCTCTTGAAGTGATGTCTTGGGCGAGCCGCGTGTACCGACTCGGCGCTCTGAATGCGGAATTCTGTCGGTGGAGCGGCCCTTCTTTTTACGATTCTCGCGACAAGAAAAACGTGATGGCCAAAGCTTCAGGACAGGCAAGCCCGTTTTCTGTGCCAGATTTTGAGCAAAAGACCGAGCCTGTGTCGGTTTTTTGTGCGGCCGACCAGAATTCGCGGGATTTTCCTCTTTTTAATAGTGCCCTGAATCGAAGTTAGTCAGGTTGTTTTGAACGCCTCAATAGAGGCTGAATTATCGGAACCCAAAATCTAGGAGCGGTGGTTATGGATATGAAAATTGTTAAGCAAGAAGGTGGGCTAACCAAGCGGCTTTTGCTGTCTACGGCGATGACGCTCGGGCTGTCGTGCATGTTGGCAGGCGGTATGCAGGCGCAAGAGGCTGGCGAGGTTGTTGCTGTGCAAGCCGAACCGGAAGAAGACAGTGTGTCGACGCAGAAGAAGGTGGTTGTCACGGGCAGCCGGATTCAGCGTCTGGATCTGACAAGCGTCGGTCCGATTTCGGTGCTGGACAATGAAGACATTTATGGTTTGGGGATCACGAATGTCGAAGAGCTGCTTCAAACACAATCATTCTCGGCTGGCTTTGCTGGCAACTCAAATGCCGCCTATTGGGTGGCGGGGGGCTGGGGCACCGCGCAGGTAAACCTTCGCGGTCTTGGCTCTAACCGGACACTGGTGCTGTTGAATGGACGCAGAGTCGTCGCCGGTGGTTCGGGCGCGAACAGCTCGGTCGATCTGAACATGATACCCGTGTCGATGCTGGAACGCGTAGAGGTGCTTAAAGACGGCGCTTCGGCGGTCTATGGTGCAGATGCGGTGGCAGGTGTTGTCAACCTGATCACCAAGGATCGGTTCGAAGGTTTCAAGCTGGATACGAAGTTCGGTATCTCTGATGAAGGGGATGCGGAAGAATACCTGGTCGATCTGACTTGGGGCGTCGCCAGCGAACGCGGTAGTCTCCTTTTCAGCGCCAACTATCAGAACAACAAAGCGGCGCCACTTGATACTCGGGCGCCGTGTTCGCTTGCCGACACTGATGGAGACGGCGACCTCGAGTGCACCTCGGGCAGCTCGAGCACGGCTGGCGGTCGCGCGGTTTTTGCGAATGGCGATCAGATCAACTTTATCGGTGGCGATGCATATGAGCCGTTTGACATTACCGCGCATGGTTTCAATTCTAACCCGTTCTTCAACGCGTCAAATCCAGTAGAGCGGGTCACCTTTGGCGCAGTAGGCAAATATGAGCTTACTGACTCTATCAACTTCTTCAGTGAAGCACTGTTCAACTGGAGAACATCGAACCAGCCAGGTTCGCCAGCAACGCTCAGCGACATCGCATTCGACGCCGCGCACCCAACAAATCCGACGGGACAGGATCTTACGCTGCTGCGTCGCCGCACTGCGGAATTTGGTGCGCGCCAGTTCGAGCAGGATGTTTCGACATGGCGCTTGGTTGCAGGAATTGAAGGCGATCTCTTTGACGGTTGGAACTATGACGTTGCGCTCAACTGGGGTCGCAACACCGCTGTTGATGCTCTGAAGAACAACATCAATACGCGCCGCCTCGGCGAGGCACTTGATCCTACTCTTTGCGGAATGAACGGAATTCCGTGCGCGGATATCCTGGGTGAAGGTGATCTGACAGCTGAAGTCGGCGACTACGTTCTCATGAACCAGCGTGATACAGGCGGAAACGAGCAAATCAGCTTTAGTGGAAACATTGCTGGGTCGCTGTTCGAGCTTCCTGCCGGACCGCTCGGCTTTGCCGCCGGGTTCGAGTATCGTGAAGACAAGGGGTGGATTGAGCCCGATTCCCTGCTGGTCGCAGGCGATGCGCTTGGCAATGCCCAGGACCCAGTCAGTGGTTCCATTGAGGCGCAGGAACTGTATGCGGAGGTCAATGTGCCGGTCGTTCGCGGCGCGCCGATGATTGAATCGCTCGATCTCGACCTTGCCCTGCGCTACTCGGATTATGATCTCTTTGGATCGGATTCAAACTACAAGGTTGGTGTCAACTGGCAGATCATTCCTGATCTTAAGATCCGGGGAACATATTCGACTGCGTTTCGCGTTCCCAGCGTGACGGAGCTTTTCTCCGGCGTAAGCGAGGGCCAGATTCCGACTGCCGACCCATGCTCCAACTGGGCGAGCCTGGATCCCGCAAGTGTTGTCTATCAAAACTGCCAGGCTGCTGGTGTGCCTACCTCCTATACGCAGTTTGGATCGGCCATTCTCACGGACAGGGGCGGCAATATCAATCTTGAGCCTGAAGACGCGACAACCTTCACTGTTGGTGCCGTGGTCCAACCCAGCTTCGTCCCCGGTCTGTCCTTTACAGTCGACTATTTCGATATCGATATCCAGGATGCCATTCGCCAGACGTCAGGTTCTTCCAAGCTCGCGTCCTGCTACACGTCTATCGGCTTGTCACATCCGTTCTGTGGACCGACACATCACTCGCGTAACGCTCTGACAGGTGACATCAACTTCCTGTCGGCCCAAAGCGCGAACACTGGCGATGAGGTCATGACTGGCATCGATTTCAGCGCCACATATGATTTCTCTGCCTTCGCGTTCAATCATTCGGTGGCCTTCCAGGCGACGCATCTGATGAAATACGAAGTCAGCGCGTTCGAAGGCGATACACCATTTGTCTATGATGGCGGTGTGGGTTGCTGCGATGGTGGCTATCCCGAATGGCGGGCAAACGCCTCCTGGACGGCCAGAAATGATCGCCTGACCGGCGTATACAACGTCCAGATAATTGGTTCAGCTACCGATTATTTTGGCGCGCCAGGAGCGGTCGGAACGGATATTGACGCGGTGCTCTACCACAATGTGCAGGGCAGCTATCAGGTCAATGACCAACTCAAGCTCAGCGCCGGTGTCGACAACCTGTTCGACAAGAAAGCACCGTATGTCCGCTCCTGGTCTGACGGTAACACTGACACCATGACCTATTCTCTGTTGGGTCGGTATCTCTACGCTCGCGCAACGTGGGTTCTGGAGTAATCCTCCCAGCCTGGCCAGCGCCGGGACGAGGCGATCTCGTCCCGGCGTCGGTCTTTTCGACACCAGAACACACCAAACATTGAATTTATTGGAGTAAAGAATGTTACTTAAGCGAGTGACAAAATTGGCGCCGCTACTCGCCTGTCTCGCGGTCTATGCGCCGCTGGCAAGCGCCCATGGGATTTCGGAGGAAGCCCGGCGGCGTATGATCGAAGGCGGCGACCTTCAGTACCTTATTCTTGGTGCTGAGCACATGATCACCGGCTATGATCACCTTCTTTTCCTGTTTGGTGTGATGTTCTTTCTCACCAGTTTTTCGTCGATACTGAAATTTGTGACTGCCTTCACTATAGGTCATACGATAACGCTGATTTCGGCGACCTATCTTGGCATTACGACCAACTACTATTTCGTCGACGCAATCATCGCGCTGACGGTGATCTACAAGGGTTTTGAAAACCTCAATGGGTTTCCAAAACTGTTCGGGACGAAATCTCCCAACCTCGTGATGATGGTCCTGATATTTGGGTTGATTCACGGATTCGGATTGTCGACGCGTCTACAGCAGTTGCCGATACGTGAAGATTCCGGCCTGCTGATGCATATCCTGTCGTTCAATGTCGGCGTTGAATTCGGACAGATTGCAGCGTTGGCTGTTATGTGGATCGTTCTTGGGTTTCTGAGACGAACCAAGTTTTTCAATATGGCGAGCGTATACATAAACGTGGCGCTCATGTTCGCCGGGTTCGTTCTTTTCATAATGCAGATGCATGGCGTGTTTCACACGACCATGGCTGAAGATTACCCGATCAGCCGGGATGACCACATCCATGCCCATCTGGAAATGGAAGCCAGCGGTCGCAGCCAGGCAAGTGATCAGGCCAGTTCGGTTTCTGCACCGGTGCCCTCGGCAGAGACTGCCCAATCGGCGGATGATGCGCATGGCCACTCACACGCGCCTGATGGGTCCCATCAGCTCTCCGGGGATGCGGCGGCTGAGATCCGTGACGCTTATGTTGTCCG
>NZ_JBBKXE010000006.1:0-56469 GCF_037969335.1 Hyphomonas sp.
AAGGCAACACCGAACGAGGCATATGGACCTGGAAACGAACTCAAGAAAGCGGCCTGATCAACAACCCGGATATACCTTAGCAAGGCCGGAAAACTGTGCAGGAAAACAGGACCACCTCAGACCACCTCAACGTCGGAAGGTACATCAGCTCCCTAACAAGATTAATGCTGAAGCGAGACGTCGCACTTGGCCAATGACGCAGCCGGCTCGTCTTTCAAGACCTGCTGGATCATGAATGTTGGAGAGGGGCTCGCATCAGAATGAGAACGCCATTGGGAGAGCACGCAGTTGCTTGAACAACCGCGTGCTGACCTAATCATCTGAACGGGCTGTTGCCCGAAAACGAAGAAGCAGAAAATCCGCGCGGCGGGAGGACACCGCGCGGATTCCATTGCGAAGCCCTAGAAGTTAACCCAGAGCTTCAGGTTCACCCGGCGGGGTTGCCCGGGGAACAGCGACAGGAAGTTCGCAGTAATCGTCTCCTGTTCGGTGAGATTCGTTCCACGCAATTCCATGCCCCACTCACCCGACTCATGGATATAGCCGACAGAGAGATCAACGTAGTTCTCTTCCGGGGCTCTGGACGTGTTCAGCGTCGAGACATAGTAGGGCTCATTGTGACGGTAAGCCAAAGTGGAACGAATATTCCCTCCAATCGCAGGCACTGCCTGGTCATAGGTAATGCCACCTGCAAGCTGGAAATCAGGTGTGCGAACCGGCTCGGTGTCGGTTGTCACCTGAAGGTTATCCGGAACACCTGGTGTTTCGACAACAGATGCATATTTGGCATCCATAATCGCGCCATTGAGAAAGCCAGAAAGGTTATTGTTGAAGATGTATGCCGTCTCGAACTCAATTCCTTTTGACTCAAGTGTACCTGCGTTGCGCGCGAGGCTGACAATCGCCGTTTCGCCGGGAAGGATCACACCAGAGGTGACCTGAAGATCTTCCGTTTCGCTATAGTACAGGTTGCCGTTGAGGCGCAGACGATGATTCAAGAGCTCGGTTTTGGCTCCGAGTTCATAGGACCAGGTCTTTTCCGGATCGAAAGGCAGGACCAGACGTGGTGAAGAGGCGTTGCCGTTCCAACCGCCAGATTTGAAACCATTTGTCGCCGAAGCGAAGAACATCAGGTCATCTGTGGGCGAATAGGACAGTGCCACACGCGGTGTCACGCGAAACTCTTCAAGCTCCTCGGGGATACCTGCAGCGACGAGGTCCGCGTTCGTGAAGCCCATACCGGCAACACGTGCCGAACCAAGGAAAGCAAGGTTCTTCTTCTCATAAGTATAGCGCGCACCGAGCGAAAGCGTCAGCTTGTCGATGAGGTCGTAGTCGCCCTGCAGGTAAAATGCAGCTGTTTCTACGTCGTGCTTGAAGCGATTGGACGACAGCTGGACATAACCGTCAGCAGTTGAATTTCCGACGAACGCGTTCGCGTCATAATCTGTCGATTCATTCAAATAGTAGAGACCCGCCACATAGCGCAGGCGTCCACCCATAAGGGAATCATCCCATTTGACCTCAACGGACCCCTGCTCATTACCTGTCTGATCCGCCAGGAGAAAGCCGCCATAGGGGCTTCCCGCGCTGCCGCTATACTGGTTGATGTAGCCGGAGTCGAAAGAACGGCGACCAAAAATCACTTCCAGAGAACCCGTATCGGTGGCCTCGAATGTGATCTTGCCGTTCAAGCCGAGAGTTTCCGTCAACGCACAGTTCCCTGCCGATTCTGTAAGCAGAATATCCACGACATCACCGTCGCAGTCGGTTTTGGGCAAGCCGTTGTAAGTATTGTAGAAGTCCGGGGTTGTCGTGGTTTCGAACTTGTCCGACGCCCCTGGCGCACCATAAACACCCAGATATGTGCCTGTGTCGGAGAAGTATTCTACAGCCAGGTCGACCGTTAGCCTGTCAGTGGGCAAAAGGCGCACGTCGCCGCGAAATCCGAAATTCTCTGCGCCATTCAGCGTATCGCCGGTGACTTTATCCTCGAGGAATCCATCATCGGTCAGATAGTAACCGGCTACTTTTGTCAGCACTGTATCCGACACAGGCATGTCAACGCTGCCTTTGACCAGATAGCGATCAAAGGAGCCGGCATTGACTTCAAATTTTCCGCCAAACTCATCGCCTGGCTTGGCCATGATGACATTGACTGCACCACCTGTGGTGTTGCGGCCAAACAGCGTTCCTTGTGGACCGCGCAAGACTTCTACGCGCTCAGTGTCGAGAAACGCATAATTGTTGGCATTCTGACGGGCGATGTAGATATCATCCACATACGATCCGACTGGCGGATCAAACGTGGCAACTGACTGAGAGTTACCCAGACCACGGATCCAGTACGAGTTTGCAGATGCCAATCCGGCATTGTGCGACGCAATCATGGACGGAACATATTGTGCCAGTTCCAAAGTATCCGTCAAATTGAGATCGTTGATGAGTTGCTCATCAAACGCGGTTACCGGCACCGGCACGTCCTGAAGACTCTCGGCCCGACGCTGCGCAGTGACTGTAATCGTAGGGAGCGTCGCTTGCTTGTCTTCGACGACACCCGCTTCCTCAGCATCCTGAGCCGATGCAGCTCCCGTCGCTGTCAGCACAGCAATACTCGCCGCCGTGCTCATGATTATATTCTTCAGGCTTATTCTCATCGCCCAATTCCCCTCTTTCAATTGCTCAATCGCACTCAGGCAAGCGTGAACCACCGCCGACTGACTATGACATTATGTCATATTAACATAACAATTAAACGCGCATGTAATGTCAAGAGCCGTTTATGAAAACGCGAGAAAAAGAGAAGCAGTATGACTTAATTGCATAACAATTTGTCAGATTTCGCGGCCGCAATGCCTCAAACTTGAGCAGGCCGGACATTTGCCTTGAAATCGGGATATCTCCCAAGCAGCAAAAGCAGTGCCCCACCCAAGATTACAGCCAATGTGCCCCCCGTCAGGGTCATCGTGTAATTACCAAGCGTGTCATAGAAGTGTCCGTACACGACAGGGCCCAGGCCACCACCGAATGCAATTACCGCATAGAAGCACCCATATATCAGACCGTACTGACGCAGCCCGAAATAGCGGCTGATAAGATAGGCGAGAAGATCGAATTCGAAACCTGCGCCAAACCCGATTCCCGCCACCGCGATAAACGCCATCGTCGAATCGACCTCCGGAAGTGAAAGGATATAACAACCAGCAGCCGGAATCAGAAGGATGAAGAAAGCACACAATGGCGCCCATGCCCGATCGAGCAACCACCCGCCCAAAAGACGACCGGCGATCACGGCCAGGCCAAAACTGGCTGTGATGGTTCCGATCTCTGCAAGCGCAAACCCTTGCGTGCGTAGTATGTTTTCCAAGTTCGGCGTCGGCGCAGTCAGCGCAAAGGCAATAAGCAGGAATGCCGTGGACATCACCCAGAAATTCTTCTGCCTGAGAACTTCTCTGAGCGTGTAGCCTGCCGCGATTTGCACGACCTCATCCACGGCGCCTTCATCGGGCAGCACAGCCGCATCTTCGGAGAATCGCCTCTCTCGGAGAAAGAGAAGTATGACCGGCAAGCCAACGACAATCGGCAGCATGCCGATCGCCACGAACGCCGTCCGCCAGCCAAATTCTCCGATGAGCCAAGCAGCGAATGGTTTGATTAGAAATCCCGTAATGCCCGTGCCGGCGCTTGCCAGCCCAAGCGCAAGCCCCCTGTTTTTGTCAAACCAGCCATTTACAACATAAGTCCAAGTTGCCGAGAGTGTGCCGGCACCCAGCACCGCCATCACAACCCATTGTGCATAAAAAATGGCAAGCGAGCCGTTATTGAGCGACAGGCTCATGAAGCAAAGTCCGAAACATGTCAGCGACACAGTCGCGACTTTTCGGGCACCGAAACGGTCGACCGCATAGCCTGCAAACGGGCTGACGATCATCACAACAATCGACTGGACGGCGATGCTTCCCATCAGCGAGGAGAAGCTCCACCCAAATGCTTCCGACAACTGCGGGGCAAACATCCCGATCGTGTAGAAGGGAATCGGACTTAGCCCGACCGAAACGCCAACCATGGCCGCGACAACGACAAGCCAGGCACGCACTGCATTGCGATCAAATGCGGGCAGAAAAGACACTTTTTTGAGAATGATATCACCGTTCAGACTAGACTCGCGGACTCAATTACCGCACCAATCGTTATATTCCTATAACATTTACACGTTGAGCAATAGCCTTGATCGAACTTGGGACAAAATTAGTGAGCATGCATACATGAAAGACACCGCCTTGAACGCGAGCGTGCAGTCTATTGACATCAAGCGCGCATTTGTCTGCTCCGGAACACAGCACGTGCATTATCGTGTTTGCGGATCCGGGCCAGCTGTTGTGATGCTTCACGACTCTCCCAGGTCATCCCGCCTTCATTTGCCAACCATGCAACAGCTTGCGCGCCATTTCACCGTCTTCGCACTCGATACACCAGGCTACGGTAACTCCGGCCCGATTTCAGTCGATCAGCCGGAGATTTCTGACTTTGCGGAAGCACTGCATGCTGTACTTCGCGCCCTAGGACTGGAAAACGCACCGCTCTATGCAACGCATACCAGTGCGAAGATTGCACTCGAATACGCAGCAAGTTTTGGCGGCCCGCCGCGTCTCATTCTGGACGGCCTGTCGATTCCAAAGGCGCCGACGCCTCCAGCCTTTATCCAGGCCTATATGCGCCCCTTCCGGAAAGATGATGCGGGTGGCTTCATTGCCAATGAGTGGACGCGCATTCGCGATATGCTGCGTTGGTTCCCATGGTTTGATCCCTGCGCCGGGAATCGAATGCAGCTGGAAGTCACGCCGGAATGGATCCAGGAATACACAATCGACCTGTTTGCCGCAGGACCGCACTATTCAGACGCTTATGCAGCCGCCATGCGTTATGATCCTCTATCCGCACTTAAACGGGTCTGCGCGCCAACGGTCGTCGGAGCACGCGCAGATGACGTTCTCTTTGAGAGCCTCCAGCGCGTTCCAACAGGCGACAATTCCAAACTTGCGACAGCCCCCCTGCCCGCGGACAAATCGGTTTGGCTAGACTGGCTCATTGCTGAATTCAAAAAAAGCCCGGACGTCGCGTTGACACGCCCAGACCAGAGTGCGGGTCCAAGCGGACGCCGCGTCTATGTGCAAGCATCAGAGGGTCAAATGTGCGTATATCAATATGGCGATCGTTCATCCGATACCGTCCTCGTGCTCGACACACCGACAATCGTTCAGGGACAACAATGGGCCAAGCAGCTTGAGTCGCGCTTTCATGTCATTCTTCCCGAATTGCCGGGCCTCGGTGAGTCCGATCCGCTGACAACTCCGTCAACTGACGCATTCGTTGAAGCGCTTGTCGCCGCGATTGACGCACTTGCAAATGGATCAGTAACGATCCTCGCGACCGGGTTGTCTGCTCCACTCGCCATAAGGCTGGCCGCAGATGCACCCGATCGGGTCAAGTCACTCATCATAGATGGCGGTATATCGCGATCAGCGTTTCCGGAAGCGCATCAGATCAGCGAGCTCACACCGCATTTTGAATTCAGCTATGCTGGTACTCATCTGCACGAGATCTGGCAAATGTTGAGAGATAGTCAGGCGAGTTGGCCTTGGCATGATCGCATTTGCGGCAGTCACAGAAAACTCCAACCATTGATGAACCATAAGGCCTTGTACGACAGCTTCTTGGGTATTCTCAAACAGCCTGAGCATTATGGAGATGCCATTGAAGTCTGCTTCAACCTGTCCTCCTCGCTACCTATACTACGAGAGACAGTCGATATCCTGTTCCTGAACCTCGAGGGTGATCCCGCATTTGCTGATGTCGAGAGCATAGCGAGCACCCTAAGCAACGCCGTCGTCCGCGAGCGCCCTAATTCCACGGATGAGGCCGTTTTAATCGTCCATGACTTCCTACAGGCGTCACAAGGCGCCCGCCTCCCAAATTTGCCCCCTCATCTGGAGACTTGAACCATGTCCCAATCGGATAATCCCGTGTCTGGCGACTTGAAACCGCCCGAATCTCCGAATTCGACTCCCGGCATTGTGTGGCCCCACCGTGGTTATGCCTGGTATGTCGTTGCCCTGCTGACACTGGCCTATGCCCTTGCCATCCTGGACCGGGTCTCAATCGCGCTTCTGATCGAACCTTTGGAAGCGTCTCTACACATAACCGATACCCAGTTCGGCCTCCTGCAAGGGATGGCATTCAGCTTGTTCTACAGTGTGCTGGGACTACCGATAGGCCTTCTATGCGACAGGAAAAAGCGGACGCCCATCCTCATCGCGGGGCTAGCCTTGTGGAGTCTCGCAACGATGGGCTGCTCCCTTGCATCGACATTCGAAGAACTTTTCATGGCCCGGATTCTCGTGGGTGTCGGCGAAGCTGCTCTGGTGCCCGCAGCCGCGTCGATCATCGCCGACCTCTTTCCCCCAACGAACCGCCCGAAAGCCTATGGAGTCTTCGTTTCTGGCAGTACTTTGGGCACTGCGGCGGCCTTTCTGTTCAGCGGGTTTTTCC
This sequence comes from Hyphomonas sp., assembly GCF_037969335.1. Lineage (GTDB taxonomy): Bacteria > Pseudomonadota > Alphaproteobacteria > Caulobacterales > Hyphomonadaceae > Hyphomonas. Next base: position 6,550 of record NZ_JBBKXE010000006.1, read on the forward strand.
TTCATCTGTCACATGATCTCATCGAAAACGTGCCTCACCTCGTGGGCGGCTTCCAAAGTTGGCAGCTGGTCTTCATCATGTGTGGGCTGCCGGGACTTGTGCTGGCACTACTCATGCTTGTCTCTATGCGAGAGCCCAAACGCCAAGGGGTCGATAGTCCCGTCACCGCGTTCAGCTTGAAGCCCATTCTCAAGATCTTTTCTCAGCAGCCGGTTGCATTTGGGACGTTGATAGGCGGGACGGTTCTGAACCTTGTCTGCGTCTACGCAATTATCGGATGGTTCCCTGCCATGTTTATCCGGACGCATGGTTGGCAAGCGGCCGATGCTGGACAGATGCTCGGACTTGTCGGGATGCCGGTCAGCCTGTTCGCCGCAGCAAATAGCGGGTGGGTAATTTCATGGCTGACTAAACGAGGGCACCTCGACGCCCCCATGTTGGCTGCTGCTGCCTGCGGTGTTTCTATGGTGGTCTTCGGTACGGCGACCAGTTTGGCGCCAACCGGTGCCCTTGCCCTCGTAGCATATGCGTTGAACGCGCTGTTCCTGAACTGGAACATCTCGGCAGTCTATTCAGGAGTTGCGCAAATATCTCCCAACCAACTTAGGGGACAGGTCATGGCTATTCATACGATCGCGTCGAGCCTTATTGCGATGACGGCCGGGAATTTCTTTGTTGGCTTTCTGACCGATACATTTTTCACCTCACCGCAGGGAATCTCCTACGCGCTCGCAATCGTCTTTCTGACGTGCGGAACTGGATCTACCATCACCCTTATGCTCGGTCGTCGTGCGTTCGCGAAGGCTGCCATGGCTAACGAAGAAAGGCTGCTGCCAAATGCATGACACCCAACATCCACCGGTTCAAAAGGCCTATCCGAACGGGACACTCGAAAGCGATCTTTTTGCTCTACTTGGCGAGAACGGTTTCCTCGCGGATGACGCAACCCGCACTTTAAATTCATCCGATTTGCTGGAAGAGGCAGGCCGATGCCGCGCAGTAATCCGGCCCGCGAACAAGCAAGAACTCGCCAAGGCGGTCACCCTGCTTTCGAATGCCAATGTCGCCATGGCTCCTCGCGGTGGAGGGCTGACCTATGTCCGCGGGTACACGATGCCCGAAAGTGGATTCGTCTCTGTCGACCTGAAGCGCATGAATAGGATCATCGAGATCAATGAGCGAGATTTGTATATTACAGTTGAGCCGGGGGTGACCTGGAGACAGATTTATCTTGCCCTGAAACCAAAGGGGTTGCGTCTCCCATTCTTCGGAACATTCTCTGGTCGAGGCGCAACTGTCGGTGGTGGATTGTCCAATGGCGCACTGTTTCTGGGGACCGCGCGATACGGCTCGGCCGCAGAGATCGTACTTGGCATGCAGGTTGTCACGGGTGAAGGCGCCCTTTTGAGAACCGGGCAACTTGCCGTCAAGAATGCCAAGTCCCCATTCTTCCGGACATTCGGTCCGGACATGACCGGCATATTTGTCCATGATGCAGGCGCACTCGGTATAAAGGCACAAGCAACCCTCCGGATGATCCGGGAACCCGCTGTCACCGATTTTCTCTCCTTTGGCTTTCGCGACCGATCATCAGCCGTCGAAGCTTTGTCAGAAATTGGCAGAAGTGAGGTGGCCGAAGAAGCCTATGTAATGGACCCGGACAAGACCCGGTCTGCACTGACCGCCGACACCGACCTCCTACGTGACGCAAAAATCTTGGCGAAGGTCGTTCGCCAGGAAAAGAACATCCTTCGGGGCATGGCGGCTGGCGCGAAACTCGCCGTATCGGGGCGTGGCATTGTGGAAGACGGATGTTTTTCAATGCATTTGGTGCTTTCCGGTCGAAGCCGACAAGCGGTCGAGCAGGATTTGGCAATGGCGCGCAAGATCGCTTTTTCTCTGAACGGTGAGGAGTTGCCGGATTCCATCCCGCGGGCGGGCCGGGCCGATCTTTTCCCTCCCCTGGATTCAGTTCTGGGGCCGGACGCTGATCGCTGGATCGCACTCAACGCCAAGGTTGCCCATAGCGAGGCATCGGGGCTCGTCGATGCCGTCGAGGCTTGTATTACACGGAATATGGACGGGTTTACGCAGCATGGGGTCACGGTTTCGCGGCTACTTACTGTGATCAGCAATCACGCCTTTAGCTATGAACCGGTTTTCAACTGGCGCGACGCGTGGTTACCCATGCACCGCGCAACACTTTCGGCAGATGCCCTAAAGAAGTTTAGCGAACCCGAACCTAACCTGCAGGCGCGTGAACTGGTCATGCATGTCCGGCAAGAAATTGTGGAAATATTTCGAGACTTTGGAGCCGCCTCGAACCAGATCGGACGCACTTATCCGTATGCCGAAGTCCTGCATCCGGAACCACGAAAGCTTCTTGGAGACATCAAGGACGCTGTTGACCCAAAGCACCTGATCAATCCCGGAGCACTCGGCCTCGAATAAGGAACAACAATGGCGCGCCCACATATAGAATTCGTACAAACCCAGAATGTAGATTGGAGTATTGGCGCCAACGGGCTGGCTGAAAAGGTACTCAATGCCGATCCGCAAAGTACTGACGCCACGCTGATCCTACGTTATCCGGCCGGATATAGCGCGCCCGCTCGAAACGACGCCATGCCCGCTGAAGAATACTTCGTGCTGGAGGGCAGTATCGCCATCGGGAGTCGAATTTGCGGACTGCACGCTTATGGGTTCTTGCCAGGAGGAGCCGATACGCCGGCGCGTGCGACGAAGGACGGCGCAACAGTTTTGATATTTCGGCACGCAGAGGGCGATACGAACAGCCTTGCCGACATCGCAGAACGCGTCGAGATCGACACGCCAAACATGCCTTGGGATGTATCGACATATGATCCAAAACTGAACCACTTGAGACTTGCGCGGAAGGTTCTACGCCTCGGACCGAATGACAGTTGCCGCACCTTTCTTCTGGCTGGCATGCCTCACGGCACTCCAGAAGACTCGGAACTCCCAGCCGAGACGCACGATCATTGCGAGGAAATGTTCATGATCAGCGGATCGATGTGGGCTCCGGAGGGTTTGATGCAACCGGGCGCCTATTTCTTTCGGCCCCCGAATATCGTCCACGGGCCCCATGTTTCCGAGTACGGCTTCTTCCAGATCATGCGCTCGCCAATGGCGAACAGGATTGTGACGCACTGGTCCGACGAGACGCGTCCGATTCCGATCGGCTCTGCCTATGCACCTATATTGCCTGAAGGCACGCCCGAGAGCTGGGCGCGCCCCTGGAGCCCTGCCCCCAACTTCTGATGCGAATATCTGGTTTCAAGAACCCTACAAGATAAAGGGCCACGTCACCGTGGCCCTTTATCATTAGAATTAAAGGCTATGAACGCTTGAGCTCGACAAGTTCATACCAGGTCATCATGTAGCCATCGACGCCACCCTTGAGGAAAATCGCATCCTCATCAGCTGTAACCCAGCAATGATAATCAGGATGTGATTCGCCATTCAAAGCGATCATGCCCCCACTTTCGTCTGTAAAGCGATAATGGTAGGCGTCGAAAGTTCCCGCTTTAACCGTCACCTGCTCCTCGCCCTCAAATACCAGCTCGATATTTGCTTCAGCGATCAATGGTGGAGATGCACCGCGGTGATCGGATGACGGAAGAAACGTCCGCAGCTTATGGGTGTGCAGCCCTTTCGATCTGTCGACCTTCTTGGTCATGTAGGCGTCACCCGCGATCGGGTGAGTACCAAACCCATCATAGTAACCGTTCACTGGCACTTTCTGCGAAATACGGCCAATCGACGGCCCGTAGCTTTCACACTCGATATGGTCATCAAGCATGCGAAACCAACCAGAGCCCATGAATTCATCGCCGACCGTGAGGCGCACGAAGCAGTCCATCGGATTATCGTGCTCGTCCACGCTGTACGTAACGTCGCGCAAGACGGTCGGATCAGGATCTTCAAGTTCACACCGTGCACGAAGTGTGCGCTTGCCATCGGCATGAACCGTGAACGTGAAAAACTCACGCCCTCGCTCCTGGCCTTCACGCCCCGGCTTGCGGGATGTGTAGAGAATCTTGCCTTCGATCGTTCTGTGTTTCACTAGACACTCCTTCAATTTTGATTCATGCGATTACAATGGTGTGGCAATGCCCAAATAACTGGCTGCAAGAACCAGTACCCAGATCATGAGCACTGCCGGTCTTGTCTTGGAAATCACCTTCGCGATGGCCTGATCCGTCTGTTGCGTGGGGCCATCGGCGACCATCCCGGCAATAGCGGTCCCGAGCGGGGCGAGCATGCGCCTTATGATCAGCCCCATGAAAATACAAATAGCCAACGCGATCATCTTGAGACCAATGAACATTGGAATATCCATTGACCCGGTCAGGCACGCAGCACCTGTTATCAGAAGGCCAATCAAAACCAGATAGCGAATTGAAAGGTCTAGCGTCTTGGTCCAGCCACCTCCCACTCCATGGCGCAAGTGGACCGCCCATGCCAATGCCAGCCAGACGATGGCAACCAGCCATATGCCGGCGACGAGCAAAGGAGAGGTATCCAGCCACGATTTGGCCACAGCTAGAGTAAACCCTGTCGGCAAGGCCAAAATGAGCGATGTGCGAGGCGCCATATCGACGTTATTCAAAATCTTCAGCGCCAGCATTCGCTCTGGCACCGAACGCTTCGGATCAACGAGAAAACTTGAGCCATAGAACGCCCCAAGATCGCCGCCTAGCCAGTAGACAGGTATGAGAATGTGCAAGAGCGTGAGGAGCGCAATCTCCATTCTACGCGTCTCCCTTGGCGGAAATAGGCGACCTGTTATAGAAGTCCGTCATGGCCCGCTTGCGCGACTTAGCAAAGTCGTCGGCATCAAATCGCGGAAGCGCGACAAATGCCTCACCCTCGAGGTTTTCCGCACTTTGCCGGGTCGTTTCGAATAGCGGGTCGTTTTCGCCTGCCATGATCATGGCAGGAACAGAGAGAAGTGGAAGTCGCTCCGATGCGCTCCAACGAAAAGCCGCTCTATAGTTCAGATGATAGGACTCATTGGCCTTCAGCACCTCAAGCACCCAGGCCCGAATATCATCAGCGCTACCGAGGCCATTGTCTCGGCGGCCGGCACGCGTTCGCTTGTACCAGGGGAAGAATAGATACTGGTCACGACAGAATTGGAAGATTTTGGCCAGGTATGCGCCTTCCAAGTCGGCTGGAAACGGGAACGCATAATTTGCCATCAGGTCGTCAAGCTCTTCTGGTGTCAGCACCATGACGCCATCAATGACCAGACTGTTCACTCTCTCCGGCGCGAGAATGGCAAGTTCCGCAGCAATCGTGCCGCCTGTGTGTGAACCATATACATCTACTTTCTCGAGCCCCATGATATCGAGAAACTTCAGCATCGCTTTTGCGAGGTCGACAATGTTCGGATTGTCCAGTCCCAGCGAATCGCTATCGCCATTTCCAGGTGTATCCGGAGCAATCACAAGCCGCGTATCGGCAAAGTCACCGATGATCTTTACCAACTGGCTCGAACTGCCAGGAGACGCATGAAGGAACAGAAGCGGTGCGCCCTTGCCAGCAGTGCGGTAATGTATTTGTCCTTGCGGCACGTCGACGAAACTGCGGCGTATTTTGAATTTTTCTGTCAAACTGAATGTCCCTGTTTTGAATGCTTGGCCAAAGGTCAACCGGCGCGTTCAATAACTTCAAGAAGAGCGCCATCAGGCGATTTCATTACGCCCGTTCGTCTTCCGTCGTAGATTGCGCCCTCACGTTTGACAGGAGCAAAGCCCCAATGGCCTTCCAGTCGCTCAAAATCGGGATGCTCGATCGTCGTGATTGCAACGCCAGGCGGCAATTCTCCGGGATACGTTTCCCTTGTCGTGGCCTGGGCCGGATACTGGTCCAGCTCCAAAAATACTTCGCCCTTCCATTTCACCGTAACGAGTTCCACTTTCTCATCCTTAGGCAGATTGAATGCCAGAGAGATCATCGAGTAGTGAATCGCAACTGGATCAATCATTTCGAAGCCAAACACAGTGTCGATCCATTTGATCGATTGAGGCAAATCACGGCATGCCAACACCATGATGAATGGCCGGTCGATGGGAGACGCAGGAACCGGAAGCCCGCTAGACGGACCATCGGCCTTGATTTCCGTAAGATAAATCACCTCATCATCAGGCCCACGCACTTGCATGGGCTTGACTGTGGGAAAGCCATCCAATGGCTTCGGCGCACCGATGATCTCGAAGGGAGAGCGCGCCATGCGTTCATTCACTTCTTCCACGTCCTGAACGCAAATTTCTGTCGCGGCCCAGCCAAATGTACGTATTGGTGCGTACGACTCCACTTTGCTGCCCTCGATCAGCCGGACAAAGACCTTTTGGCCGGAGGAAGGCTGCATCACGACATAGGGTTTTCCGGCACTGTTGGGCGCATCCCAACTAGCAGCGATATTTTCACTTACATCGCCACGCTCCACGACCAGATAATCAAACCACTCTTCATAAAGTTTGGCGGTGGCCGGAACATCCTGGACAATCAGCGTCGCACATTTCAGCAAAGTCATTCTGCTTATCCCTCGTCTCGTTCAATCGGCCGACAACATCTTATTTGATATAGTTTTATACCTTATTTGCAAGGCTGTTGATGATCGACATGAGAATATTAGACATATAGCCAAGGCCGCCTGCGCTTCTGTTCGGCCCGGAACGCTTCAATCACACGAATGGACTTTCGGGTCAGCTCGATCAGATCGAGCGCCTCCATGAGCATCGTCCGCGCTTCGTCTTCGATCGAAAATGCGTACACCCGTCCCCCGACGGTGACCGTCATCAGATTCATATCAAGCGCGAACTCGCGGCCCGCTTCAGCCTGAATTGCCAGGTCCCTGACGTCCTCAGCATCAAGCACAACAGGAGCAATTCCATTCTGAATGCAGTTCCCGCGGAAAATTGGCGCAAACGAGGGGGCAATGATCGCGCGAAAGCCATATTCCGCCAGAGCCCACACGGCATGTTCGCGACTCGAACCGCACCCGAAATTGTTGCCTGAAACCAGAATTTTCGCGCCAGAGTACCGACGCTGGTTCAGCACGAAATCCGGGTCGGGTTCTCGGGACTTTTGATCGAGATAGCGCCAACCAGCGAATAGGCCATCTGCAAGCCCCGATTTGGATACAGACCGCATTTCCCGCGACGGAATGATGGCGTCAGTGTCGATATTTTCCCGCATGAGGGGCACTGCGCGGGAAGAGATTCTGATAAGAGGCTTCATGCGCCATTCTCCAGACCGACTGAGCTGACGATCCGGCCAGCAATCGCCGACGCCGCAACTGTTTCGGGAGACGCAATATGCGTTCTTGTCTTAAACCCCTGACGGCTTTCGAAATTTCGGTTGGTAGAGCTGATAACGCGTTCACCAGGTCCGAAGCTCTCGCCGCCGGCAAAGAAACACATAGAGCACCCCGATTCACGCCATTCGAAACCAGCGTCCCGGAAGACCTTGTCCAGCCCCTCCGCCTCAGCTTCGAGCTTGACCTGCGTTGATCCTGGCACACAGATGGCACGCACTCCGGGAGCGACTGTGCGCCCCTTCAGAATCGCTGCAGCCCTGCGCAGATCAGAAATGCGACTGTTCGTACACGATCCGATAAATGCGCCATCAATCGGAAGCTGACCAAGATCGCTTGTCGCCTCAAGCCCCATATATTCCAGGGCCCGATCATATGTTGCCCGGCCATCGCCAAGATCTAGGGTTTCAAATTCAGGAACTTTTTCTCCGATCGCGATGGCATGCTGGGGACTGTTACCCCAGGAAACCATGGGATTTATCTCACTCGCCTGCAGTTGGTAGGAGGCGTCAAAGACTGCATCGTCATCACTTTTGAGGGTGAGCCAATAAGCGCTAGCCTGCTCCCATAGCGCGCCGTCCGGCGCAAACGGACGCCCTTTCAGATAGGTCAGGACCTTATGGTCTGGCGCAATAATGGCGGTGAACGCCGACAACTCTGTTGCCATGTTGCAGAGCGTCATGCGGGCTTCCATGTCGAGTGCCCGAACCGTGTCACCACTGAATTCTATGATATGCCCCTTAGCGCCAGCCGCCCCCAGCTTGCGTATGATATATAATGCAATATCCTTTGCCGTGACCCCGTTCGACAAGGTTCCGTCGATTGTGATCCTCATATTCTGAGGACGTTTCACACGCAGGGTGGCCGTGGCCAGAACATGCTCCGCCTCAGTTGAACCAATACCCCAAGCCAATGCGCCGAAGGCACCCTGAGTACAGGTGTGACTGTCGGGACAGACGAGCGTGGCGCCGGGCATCACAATACCCTGCTCCGGCGAAACAACGTGGACGATGCCCTGACGCGGATCATCGAGATCAAACAACGTGATCCCCGATCGGACCGCTTCATCTCGAAGCGTCTGCAAGAATGCCTTCCCGGTCGGCATCAACGTGTCATCGGTCCGGTTTGGAAACGTGTCGACGATATGGTCCATCGTGGCAAATACCATCGACGGCGCCATCACATCACGCCCCTTCTCACGAAGGCTCTTCAGCGCCACACCGCCAGTGCGCTCGTGAAGCAGCAGTCGATCGATTGCAAGAAGCTCGGACTCTTCATTCACCGGCACCACGACATGCTCGTCCCATATTTTTTGGGCGAGCGTTCGCGGGCCTGTCTGGTCGGGGGACTGGATCATCAATTCAACTATTCAAGACATCTGAAATTTCGTGCGACATGTGAGATCAATCCTGGCGATCGACCTGGTCGGTGCGACCATCTTCGATTGAGGTCTGAACAATCCCGCGCGCAGCCAGGTCACGGACCTGGTCATCGCGCCAGCCAAGTTCCTCAAGGATACAGGCCGTATCCGCACCCGACTGACGAAGATCCAGCCGCACAGTTGGAAGTTTTCCATCCATTTCAACAGGGACGGCCGGCAACCGGATCTCGCCAACCCCAGGAAGGGTTAGATCAACCAGCGCACCATTCGCATTCATGTGTTCGTCTTCGAACAGATCCTGCGGGCGAGCAATTGGCGCAAATGCCACGCCGGCCTCACTAAGTTGTTCCAGCAGGGCTTCACGCGAGAATTCCAACAGCAACGCGCGGATCTCCGGAAGCAGGGAATCTCTGGCCCGGACGCGATCATTATTCGTCTCGAATGCGGGATTGTCGGCAAGATGCTTCAAACCGAACGTCGAGGTAAAGGCTTTCCATTGCGAGTCGCTGACCACACCCACAAAGACCTGCTCTCCAGCGGTGGACGTCTCGAAAACGTCATAGATGGCCCATGCAGAAGAGCGTTCGGGCATTGGCTTGGGTGCAACGCCGGTGACTGCCATTTGCGCCATGTGCTGGCCGACGAGAAATGCCGTCGTCTCGAACAGGGACGAGCGAACCGTCGCCCCCTTTCCCGTCTTGTTACGTCGCTGAAGTGCCGCGAGAATGCCGATCACGCCAAACATGCCGCCAGTGACATCAATCACTGACGCACCTGCCCGCAGGGGGCGACCAGGTGGTCCGGTCATGTAGGCGAGTCCGCCCATCATTTGAGCGACCTCATCGAGCGCTGCGCGGGATTGGTATGGCCCAGTCAGAAAGCCTTTTGCCGAAAAATACACGAGCCCCGGATTGCTCGTCGCGAAAGCTTCCGGGCCGAGCCCCAACTTTTCCAGCGCACCTGGACGAAAATTTTCGATGAGAACATCTGCCCGGCCCACAAGATCTTTCGCGATCTCCAGCCCTTCTTCGGACTTGAGATCGATCGAGATACTGCGCTTGTTGCGGTTGAACATGGGATAGTAGCCCGAGCCTGACCCAAGCAAGCGCCGCGTATTGTCTCCCCCAATCGGTTCGACCTTTATGACCTCTGCGCCAAGGTCCGCCAGAATGACACCCGTGGATGGCCCCATGACCATATGACTGAACTCGACGACCCGAACACCTGCGAGCGGGAGCTCGTCGTAACCTTTATCAAGCTGCATTGCTAAAAATTCTCTCTCGACTCCATTCGTTTAATTGTTATAGATGAATAACAAATGGATCAACCGGAAAAAGCGAATATGGATGTCTTGATCAGTGAGGTCGGCCCGCGGGACGGACTTCAAAACGTTTCGTCAATTATGCCAACAGCGGCCAAAAAGGCTTGGATCGACGCCGCTTTCGCCGCTGGCATCACCGAAATCGAGGTCGGAAGCTTTGTGCCAGCCAAGCTACTCCCTCAATTGGCGGATACAAATGAAATTGTGTCCTATGCAAGACAAATAAAGGGACTAACCGTGGCGGCTCTGGTGCCGAACAGTCATGGAGCGCGAAATGCCATTGATGCAGGCGCGCACAAGATCACCTTGCCGCTTTCCTGTAGCGAATCGCACAGCAAGGCCAATCTGCGCCGCACCCATGCGCAGGTGCTGGCTGAGGCACGAACCATTGCCGAAATGATTTCGGACTTGCCTGCCGGTTCACGGCCTCATTTCGAGGGCAGCCTTTCAACCGCCTTCGGCTGTACCATTGAAGGTGAAGTTTCCGAGGGCAAGGTGGCCACACTTGCAGAAGCTCTCATGGAGGCAGGCTGCGATGAAGTCGGCCTCGCCGACACGACCGGATACGCCAATCCGTCTTCCGTTCGTCGTCTCATCGAAAGAATCTGGTCGTCTGTTGGCAAGGAGGCGCTCACCGGCATCCATCTGCACAATACCCGCGGACTCGGCCTGGCAAACGCTTATGCAGCACTCGAAGCGGGCCTGACGACGTTTGACAGCTCCCTCGGCGGGTTGGGTGGTTGCCCCTTCGCCCCTGGGGCCAGCGGAAATCTTGTCACCGAAGATCTGGTCTATATGTTCGAATCAATGGGGCTATCAACCGGCATCGATCTGGAACGGCTTTTTGCCGTGCGACGCCTCGTACAGGACGCATTGGTCAATGAGGACTTCTATGGGTTCACCCCTGAAGCCGGCCTTCCCCTGGGCTTCACGCCCACGACGCCCCGTCCAACCAATTAACAGCGAACAGGAACGAACTCATGAGCATAGTTGGCACAAAGATGGTATCCGATGGCCGCACTGCAAAGCAGATATTTGAGGAAGTTATCAGCAACCCCGCTCGCGCGAAATTTGGCTTCGGCGAAAAGTTGGCCATCATCAATGTCGATATTCAGAACGCGTACACGCGGATCGACGAATTCAAGACAGCTTATGAAACAGACCCCCGTCAAATAGAACATGTAAACACGATTTCGGATTTGGCGCGCAAAAAGGGCATGCCTGTCGTCTGGACGCATGTGGCCTTTGCGGACGACGCCTCCGATGCCGGCATCTGGGGCACACGAACCGACACACCCGATTCGCTACAAAACATCAAATATGGCAGCCGCCGGTATCAATTCGACGAACGCTGCGAGATTGGAAAAAACGACACGATCTATACCAAACGCATGCCATCTGCCTTCTTCGAGACGCCTTTGCAAAGCCTGCTCGTCTGGTTGAAAGTCGATACGCTTGTCATCACCGGCGGCAGCACATCAGGATGCGTTCGTGCAACCGCCGTTGACGCACTGTCGCGGGGCTACCGCGCCATAGTGCCCATCGAGACCTGCGCTGATAAGCATGAGAGCTTTCATTTTGCAAACCTGACCGACCTTGCATTAAAATATGCCGATGTGGAGCCCGTGCAGACGGTCGTCGACTGGCTGGAGGCTCAGTAATGAAAGAAGGTCAGGCTGATCCGGGTCTCTACGCGTATTCCCCTTATAGGAATAGACCAAAGATAGAGTGGCCGGATGGCAAAACGGTTGCCGTCTGGGTATCTCCCAATCTTGAATTCTATGAGATCGACCCGCCTGCAAACCCCATCCGGAAAAGCTGGAAAACGCCGCATCCCGACGTCGTTGGCTATTCCCACCGCGACTATGCCAACCGCGTAGGCCACTGGCGTATGGCCGAAGTCATGGAGCGCCATGGGTTCAAAGGCTCTGTGTCGCTGTCGGTCGCCTTGTGCCAGCACATTCCTGAAATCGTTGAACATGCCAATGCGCTCGGCTGGGAGTTCTTCAGCCACGGTATCTACAATACGAGATACTCCTATGGCATGGACGAAGCCCAAGAACGCGCAATCATTGAAGATTCCATTCGCACCGTCAAAGAGGCGACTGGCCAGGACATAAAGGGATGGCTCGCCCCGGCACTGACCCACACACCGCGAACACTCGACCTCATCGCGGAGTACGGCCTGACTTATACCTGCGACCTCTATCACGATGATCAACCCATGCCGGTTTCGGTAAAATCCGGCAAACTACTTTCCATGCCCTACAGCCTGGAAGTCAACGACCATTATGGCTTCTTCATCTACAATATGAGTCCGCGGGAATATGCAGACACGCTTATCCGTCAATATGATCGCCTCGCACGCGAGGGCGAAAATTCGGGCACAGTGATGTGCATTCCATTACACAGTTACCTTATCGGCCAGCCACACCGCATCGGTCCATTCGAAGACGTATTGCGTTACATTGCAGAAGATGGGCGCGCCTGGATTACGCGAAGCGGTGACATCGCGGATCATTACCTTGCCAATCAATCGGGCAAGACGGGAGACGAAAAATGACCCTTGATTCTTCGTATACCGAATACCCGAAACGGCAACGCGGCATGGACCACGACCTCTACCCATGGTCCAATATGTTCTCGAGAACGCCTGTCGAATGGCCGGACGGCAAGAAAGTCCTGACCTGGATTGTCATCGATCTTGAATGGTTTCCGATCATTCCGAATGACGCCCCATTTCGAGCGCCGGGTCATATGCAGACAGCTTATCCGGACTATCGCCATTATACGTCACGGGACTATGGCAGCCGAGTAGGAATCTATCGATTGCTCGACGCGCTAAAGCAGGCTGGCGCGAAGGCCTCTATTGCCATGAATAGCGCAATTGCAGAGCGCTATCCGCAACTTGCAAAGGATATTGTTGCCGAAGGGCATGAAATTATTGCCCACTCCACTGACATGAATGCCGCCATCGCATCAGGCATCGAAGCGGACCAGGAAGAAGCCTATATCACCCAATCGCTTGCAACGCTTGAAAAGGCAACGGGCCAACGACCGCAGGGCTGGCTCTCGATCGCTCGCTCCCAATCCTTCAACACGCCTGAACTTCTTGCCAAGGCAGGCCTGTCCTACATGTGCGACTGGGTGAATGATGAATTGCCGTACCCGATGCGCACACAGTGTGGAGACATCTACAATTTACCGCTGAATCACGAATTGTCTGATCGTCAAATCCTGAATGTACAGCAACATTCTGTGGACTCGTATGTCCAACAGATCATGGACGCATGGACCTGGCTCAATACAGAGGCCGCACAGTACGGCGGGCGCATGCTGCCCCTCAATATCACGCCCTATATTATGGGACTTCCTTACAGGATTGACGCGTTCGAACGGTTATTGTCCTGGCTGGGGTCGCAGGAACAAAATGGGTTCGCCACCGGCTCGGAGATATTGAAAGCCGTTACGCCCAAATAGGGCCACTGTTTCAGCCTGAAAGAAAAACGCGATGAGCAAGACTCTCTATGAAAAACTGTGGGAATCGCACGTCGTTTGCACCACAGGCTCGGGCTCTTGCCTCTTATACATTGACCGACATTACCTTCATGAAGTCAGCACACCACAATCCTTCGAGTCGCTAAGAACCGATAAACTGTCAGTCAGGCGGCCCGAAACAAATATCGCCGTGGCAGATCACTCGGTGCCAACACGCCGCGATGGACGCCCCATCGCCGACCCTCAAGCTGCCGCGCAGATTGCACTACTCGAGCAAAATTGCCTCGATTTTTCCATTCCATATATTCCGTTGGACAGCGACGAACAGGGGATCGTGCATGTCATCGGACCTGAGCAAGGACTTTCCCTCCCAGGCATGACAATTGTCTGCGGTGACAGCCATACGTCGACGCATGGCGCCTTTGGCGCTCTCGCCTTCGGCATCGGGGCGAGTGAATGTGGAACGGTCATGGCGACACAGTGCTTGCTGCAAAAGCAAGCGAGGTCGATGCGCGTGCATTTTACGGGGCGCCTGCAAGACGGCATTACCGCCAAGGATCTTGCGCTTGCGCTGATCGCAAAAATCGGAACCGCCGGTGCCGTCGGCCACGCCATTGAATTCACCGGAGAACCAATCCGAAACCTGTCGATGGAAGGACGAATGACCCTCTGTAACATGGCGATTGAAGCCGGATCACGAACAGGTCTTGTCGCCCCAGACGAAACGACACTTGAGTATATCAAGGGTCGAAAAGGTGCTCCAAAGGGCGAGGACTGGGACAAGGCATGCGCCTATTGGGCGACGCTTCAGTCGGACTCCAAGGCCAGTTATGACAAGGAAGTCGAGTTGTGCGTAACGTCGATCCTGCCTCAAGTGACGTACGGCACGCGACCAGACCAGAGTTTGCCGGACAATGGCTGGATCCCTGCGAGCCTCACGGATGACGCCCGGAACGCATTGACTTACATGGGCATAGAACCGGAAACCGAGTTTGACCAGATCGGTATTGACTACGCCTTTATCGGCAGTTGCACGAACGGACGGATCGAAGACCTCCGTGCCGCTGCAGCCCAGATAAAAGGGCGCCATGTCGCACATGGCGTAACCGCCTTGGTCGTGCCCGGTTCAGGATTGGTCAAGAAGCAGGCCGAAGCTGAGGGGCTCGACAGGCTTTTTCTTGATGCTGGATTCGAATGGCGGGCACCAGGCTGCTCGCTTTGCGTCGCGATGAACGACGACCGTCTTCCCGCCGGCAGCCGCTGTGCTTCCACGTCGAACCGCAATTTCGAGGGCCGTCAGGGTGTCGGGTCCCGCACGCACCTGATGAGCCCGTTGATGGCTGCTGAAGCCGCCATCAACGGTCGCATCGTCCGTACAATGGGAACCGGTTCATGAGACCGCTTACAATAGTGAAAAGTCTGGCCGTATCGTTACCCGAAGCCAATATCGATACAGATATCATCTACCCTGCACGGTTCCTGACGGATACCCGCAAGGTCGGGCTCGGCGAGTATGCCTTCCTGGACCGACACGAGAGTAATCCAGATTTTCCAATCCGTACCGGTATGGAGCAGAAGATTTTGATCGCAAATGAAAACTTCGGATCTGGCTCCAGCCGCGAGCAGGCACCGTGGGCGCTCGCTGATCTCGGCCTGCGTGTTCTCATTGCCCCGAGTTTCGGCGACATCTTCCATGGCAACTGCTTTCGCAACGGTTTGCTTCCGATCTGCCTGCCTGTACCGACCGTACACGAACTTCATCGATCAGCGGTCCTCGGCCGAGAGTTCGAGATAAATCTCGTCGACCGCCATATCAGGATAGATGGTACGCGCCTCGCCATTCGCTTCGATGTGCCGCCCGACGGGCGAGAATCCCTACTAAATGGCTGGAACGAAACGACCCGCATACTCGAAAACCACACGGATGACATCATCACATTCGAGCACAAGCAACGCTCGGAACAACCCTGGCTCTGGCATTAGAGAATCTCATGACTGACACACGACTCAAGGATAAACTCGACAAGGGAGACTTCTTTGTTGTTCCCGGAATTCACGACATGATAACAGCCGTCATGGCCGACCGTGTGGGCTTTGATATTGTCTACGGAAGCGGCTATTGGCTTACGGCCTCGAGCTTGGGACTGCCGGATGCCGGTATTGCGACCTATACACAGATGCTCGATCGTATGACGACACTTAAAAAGACCAGCAGTGCCGCTCTGATCGCAGACGCCGATACTGGATTTGGCGGTCTCCTGAACGTTGCGCACACCGTAAAGGGATACGAGGCTGCTGGCGTGTCTGCGATCCAGATTGAAGACCAGGAGTTTCCAAAGAAATGTGGACATACTCCCTACAAGCGGCTGATCCCGGTTGAAGACATGGTGCGAAAGATCCAGGTCGCGGCCGACACACGAGAGAACATGCTGATTATTGCGCGAACGGATGCACGACAGTCCGAAGGTCTCGATGGAACGTTGCGTAGACTGGAAGCCTACGCCGAGGCGGGAGCTGACATCATTTTTCCGGAGGCCCTGACGAGCGAAGAAGAAATGCGCAAGGCCTGCCACACGTTTGACAAGCCCGTTATGGCGAATATGGCGAATGGTGGGCTGACCCCAGTCCTTAACGGAACTGTGCTGAAGGATATCGGTTATGCCTTTGCAATCTATCCTTCGCTGACAAGTTTGATATCAGCCGCGGCCGTCGAACAGGCTCTTGTGCGGCTGCGCGACAATCTCGACGGTGAGCCGGCAGATATGGACATGTTCGATTTCGAGACGTTCTGCCGAATGATCGGATTTCAGGAAGTCTGGGATTTCGAAAAGAAATGGGCTGACTGATTCACGCATCTGAACACGCAAAAAAGCCCGACCAAATATTCTTTGGCCGGGCTTTTTGTTTTGAATGCCTATCGCCTGCAAGTTGCCGCGAAACACGTGACGCGCCGTCGCCACGGCATTCAGGACCAACTATTCAGCAGCTACGCTTGCGGCCCGCTTCCATTGCGGCTGCTTGGGCGCAGGGAGGCCGGTTTCTTCTTCACATCGGGCGCGAAGCGTTTCGATGTCCGGGCCAAAATTGAACACATCCAGCGCCGGTCGTTTCGCTTTCATCGACGCCCTCAGGGACGACGTCGCCTCCGCATCGACGTTGCCTCGCTCGCTGGCAACAACACCGTAGCGCCTTGCCCCCTCCACCGTCACAAGACCTTGTACAATTTCCTTGCCGACCAGTTCAGGATCGCGCTCAAGCGGATCACCCCATCCGCCGCCCCCCCAGGTGATGAAGTGCAGCACATCGTCAGCTTCGACAGCCAGTTCCTCTATCTTGTTGGGCAAAATTGTCTGCGTTCCATCCGGCTTTTCAAGAATTTTGCGGGCACGCATTCCTGGCTCACCACCATTTACGCCCCAAGGCGGCACGAACCAACGGTCATCATGAATCGCAATCTGTCCAGGCTCAAGGAACCGGTACGACATTTTGATTCCATTGCCGCCACGATGGAGTCCTGCACCGCCACTGTCAGCTACTGTTTCATACTTCTCGATGACCATGGGGAAGTAACGCTCGAGGAATTCATTCGGTACATTCGTAAAGCCGGGCCACAGTGAATGTCCATCAGGACCATCGCCCAATGGGCGACCGGGAATACCTCCGAAACCGATTTGGAAGAGTTGGAAGTAATCACCCCTCTTGTCAAAACCGGAATAGAAGAGGTGCGGTGAAGACGAAAACCCAGCCGCATTCAGGAATTCAGGAGTCTTCTGACCGAGCAGTCCGCCCAGAACATCAAAAATCCGTCCAAGCGCGTGCGTCCGGCCCGATAGTGCCGCAGGAAATTTCGGTTTGAGTAGCGATCCATCAGGGATGCGCACATCGATCAAATCATAGTAGCCATCATTGAACAATATCTGCGGATCAAAGACCATGATCATATATATTCCAAAGAACATGCGCAGCATATTTTCGTTCAGCAAAAAGTTGATCGAGGCGGGACTTTGCGGATCGGTACCTTCAAAATCCAAGACAACCTTGTCACCTTCGCGCCACATCGTACATTTGATCTTGTACGGACCGAAACCCATTCCGTCGTCGCAGATATAGTCCTCAAAAGTGACGGGTTCTTTGCCGATTGAGGACGCAATCAGTGACTTCATGGCCTTGTAGTTGCGCTCAAGAAGCTCCTCGCAAGCCGACACAAGTACATCATCACCGAAGCGTTCCGCCATTTCGACGACTCTGTTGCGCGCAACAGTACATGACGCGATTAGCGCATTGAGATCCGCCGCACACCAGTCAGGCGTACGGACCTGATGCATGATCAGCTTGAATACTTCTTCGTTATATTGCCCCTGCTTGTAGAGTTTGATCGGCGGGATGCGCACTCCTTCCTGGAAAATGCTGGTCGCATCAATCGGCATTGACCCCGGAACCTTGCCGCCAATATCCGACTGATGCCCAAACATGGACGTATAGGCAATCAGGCGACCATCCTTGAAGACAGGCAGAAGCACGAGCCAGTCATTTGAGTGGCTAATTGCTCCCCCAACTGAATATGGATCGGAGAGCATGATCATATCGCCCTCTTCGACCGTGCCTTCATATCCGTCGAGAAAGGCGCCGATATAGCTGCCAAACTGGCCTACAATCATCCGGCCTTTATGATCGGCGATTAGCGGAAACGCATCACCCTGCTCTCGGATCCCCGGCGACATGGCCGTTCGCACGAGGGTCGCGTCCATTTCGACTCGCGCATTGCGCAAGGCGTTTTCAATGATGTCGAGCGTGACCGGATCGATATCCACCTTGTTGAAGGGGGCTTCGTTATTCTGAATAATTTGTGCCATGCCGGTTACTCCTTCAGCGTGATCAGGATATTGCCGACCGGGTCAACTGTCGCTTTGCAGTCGCCTTCGACAAGAGTGGTGGAATCCATTTCCACGACGATGGCCGGTCCCGATATTTGGTCCCCAGCCCGAAGTCGGGACCGCTCATATATCACGGCTGGGACCATCCCGCCCTTCATCCACAACTCGTGATCTCTAAGCTTCGCTTCAGACGGATCTCCGTTACCTTCTGGCAGCTTTGCCGCGGCAAGATCAGGCACGGGGCCAAGAGCGACTGCCCGTAGATTCACGATTTCATGCTCACTGTCCATGTTGAACGTGAACAGACGACGGTGCTCTTCATCGAATCGATCCGTAAGCCAGGATAGTCCCTTGTCTTCAAGGTCGCGCGCAGAAACATCCATCGGCACTTCGAACGCCTGTCCAGAATAGCGTACATCCACTTCGAACGTGACCGTGATATCTTTCTTGTCGACGCCTTCTTCCATCAGCTCGTCTGTCGTTGAATGCGCCATCTCCTGCAGGATTACGCCAATCTCGTCTTTCGACGTATTCGACGCCAATTTAGAAAAGGACCTGGCTGCCTCGGTTCGCATACGGGTCGTTGCGTCACCGAGAGCGCATAGAACGCCAGGGGACACAGGCGAGATTGCGGGCCAGCTTCCCATTAGTTTTGCAACAGCATTGACATGCAAGGGGCCGGCTCCACCGAAGCCCATGACTGCAAAGTCACGCGGGTCATAGCCCTGCTGGACGGAAACCATGCGAAGCGCGCCAAACATGTTTTCGTTCACGATGTCGATGATGCCGCGCGCGGCTTCGTAAAGATCGATCTTGAGAGCGTCAGCAACGGTCTGAACCGCCTTTTTTGCCCCTTCACGATCAAGTTCAAATGCGCCTCCAAGAAGGGATTCCGGCAGGTAGCCCAGCACGACATTGGCATCTGTGACAGTCGGCTGGACGCCACCTTTTCCATAGGCAACAGGGCCGGGAACAGCTCCAGCGGATTCGGGGCCGACACGAAGCGCTCCGGTAAGTTCCGGAACGTACGCGATCGATCCACCGCCAGCACCGACAGTCTTGACGTCAAGCGCCGAAGCCCGCACCGACAGGTGGCCCACTTCAGTCGTACGAACACGGCGCGCCTCGAGATTCTCGATCAATGCCACGTCAGTTGAGGTCCCGCCCACATCCAGGGTGAGGATGTTTCGAATTCCAGCATTCTTCCCAACCCAGATGGCCCCTGTGACGCCGCCAGCCGGTCCCGACATCAACAGGTTGACGGGGTGCTCCTCAGACTTCTCGGACGACATCAAGCCGCCATCCGAACGTAAAAGGGAAAGACGCGCGTTCATGCCGGACTTGACGAGACTTTCTCTCAGGTTCCGGACATAGCGACCGACCACCGGGCGAACGGCGGCATTCGCGACGGTTGTTAGCGTACGCTCGTATTCCTGCATCTCCGGAAGCACTTCATGGCTCAGCGAATAAGGAACATCAGGAAGAATTTCCGCAATGAGCTCACCAACGCGTTTCTCGTGGTCGCCATTGAGATATGCGTTCATGAGGGAGACGGTCACGGCCTCCACATTGCGCTCCTTCATCAGCATGAGTTGAGCGCGAACATCTGCAGCGTCAACCGGGCGAAACTCTTCGCCCTTGGCACTCATGCGGCCCTTGACTTCAAATGTATCTTCCAGGGCGGCCATAGGTTCCGGTTTCGGCCAAACGATCCAGCCGGCAAGACCACCGGGAACGAAGCTCCTGGCGATCTGCATCATTTGACGATAGCCTTCGGTGACAATCAAACCGACCCTGGCACCTTTGCCCTCCAGAACAGCATTCGTCGCAACAGTCGTTCCGTGAAGAAGGACAGTCACGTCCGACGGGCTGATTTCAGCCTGTTCGCAGATGGCTTCGATTCCGGTCAGAATGCCTATCGAACTGTCTGCCGGAGTTGATGGCGTCTTGTGACGCCAGAACTTTCCGTCACGCTCACTGAAGAGAAGAAGGTCAGTAAACGTTCCTCCAACATCCACACCTAGTCGATAGGCCATGTAAAATCCCTTTACTCTTGCGAAACTCTGACGCGGCCCGCGGCCACACCTGTTTGAACCCTGTCGGCTCCACTCATGCGATTAACTGAGATCCACGACGACCTTGCCCATGGATTGCCCTGACAGAAGTCTCTCTACAGCGTCGTAAACCCCAGGCAGTCCTTTGAACTGGGGCTCGTCAAATGTTACGGCAATTTCTCCCGCGACATACCGATCAAACAACCAATCTCGGGCACCTGCCCAATGCTCGGTCATCAAGCCATTCATGAACCCACGCACCGAAGCACCCTTGTAATAGAGCTTGTTGGTAATCCGGGGGGCCGTGACTATTTCAGGCTCTCCCTCGAGATCCTGCGCGGCTCCGCCAACAACGAGTCGGCCATGCACGGCGATATTTTCCAGGAAGGCATCGAATATCTGCCCGCTGACTGTATCGACCGCGACATCGAGACGATCCTTGTATTCCGTTGCCAAAACTTCCGCGACCGATTCAGATTTATAATCGATGACCCGGTCCGCCCCGAGGCCACGAACGAAGTCACCCTTCGTCGAACCACCACACACACCGACAACCTCACATCCATGCAGCTTGGCAACCTGAACAAGGAGGTGCCCGAGGCCGCCTGCAGCTGCCGATACAGCGACCGTTTCGCCGTGCGCCATGGCTCCAACCTGCGTCAGCGCGACGTAAGCTGACACACCGGTTGAAGCGAGAACGAGCCATTCCGGTCTCGCGTCTGGTACTTTGATAAAGTGAGATGCAGGTGCTGTATTCCAGTGGCGGTAGCCGGACGGAAATCTTGTCGTTACAACCGCGTCACCCACTGAGAGGCCGGAAACACCGTCACCACACGCCTCAACGACCCCAAGGGCCTCGACACCCGTCAGTGTCGGTAGCGAAACCGAGACGTAATCGACCGCGTTTCGCGCAATCTGAGTATCGAATATGCCATTGATGCCGCAATAGAGATTGCGGACTTTAACCTCGCCATGACCCGGGTCTCCCATGTCGAGACGAATGATATCGCTAGCCTCCCGAAAGCTTGAAGCGAACCGCTGCAGCTGAATGGCAGAATAGGTTGAACTCATGACGCATCCTCCTTCGTCGTGAGTCCAAGCACTCCCGGATTGAGTGTCCCCTTCGGATCCATCACTCTCTTAATCGCATCAAGGATCTGAACGGACTTGTCATCGCGGCTTTCCAGATAGGGGTATGTGCGACCGATTTGAAAATGCCCACATCCAAATTTTTGGAATATCTCGAGAACCTTAGCCCGCAGCAATCTGACCAACGCAGTGGCTTCCGGGTTCTCAGGACGCTGTGATAGTCGCGCAGTATGGGCAGGCTCCATGCCCTCTTCGTGAATTTCCCGCCAGCCCTGTGGCCAGAAATATACCGGCTCAATAATAAGCCCGTTAGTCGACATGGATGTGAATAGAAAACCCGTACGAACGTCCATCGACTCCATTTCATGCGCATGCGCATCATATAGCGCCTGCACTTCATCAAAAATGACAGGCGCGTTCTTAAGCGACGACACACCGTGAATCGGCACCCATGCCTCGCCGGTTGGGCCGACCATGCTGTTCAAGGCCGGGAATGGCATGGAGCGGATGATCTTCGCGATCGAGTTTTCGATTTCCTTGCCGTCGCACTCCTGTGCAATCCTCCGGGCTTCTTTCATGTCCCAGTCAACACCGGATTGCGAACGCCCTTCACAGATGACGTGCAGTGGATATTCGTCCGCCTCCACGATATTGCGTCCGCTCATCGCAATCTTCGACGCGGACACAAGCCCTTTAAGCAACGTCTTTTCCTTGCTGATAACAGAGCCGAGTGTCTTCACGTCAGACGTCAGGCTCGCGCGACTCAAGCGGATTTTGGTGAGCCCCGGGTCAAAGGCGCAAAGCTCGCAAGCGACGCCCGCCCGGCTAAGCTCGGCCATGGCCCGCAACAAGTCCGCCCCGGACCTGAACGAAAACGAAGCTTGCTGCTCATGCTTTGGCGCGGTCATCAATCGAAGCGTAATCTCGGCCTTTACGCCGAGCGCGCCACAATCTCCGCAGAACAGGCCAGCCAGGTCAGGCCCGAAGTGACGATAGAAAGGCTCCGCGCCATCAATACCTCGTGCGCCGGTACGGATGACCGTACCTTCGGCAGAAACCACCGTCATGGCGATAACGCTTTCGCTGGACGTCCCATGCTGGGCCGCGCCAAACATCGCATTCAGTTGAGAAATTCCGCCGCCAATCGTGGATTTCAACCCCGACATCGGCCCCCAGAACGGCGTGCGCAGGCCCAACGGCGCAAGCGCGTCGTTGAGTTGCTTCCAGGTAACGCCGGCTTCAACGGTGATCGTCATGTCATCACGACTGATGGCCAGAATGCGATTCATGCGGGTCATGTCGAGCGACACGGTTCTCGAACCGACCGGAACATAGCCGCCCGTATAACTCATGCCGCTGCCCCGCGGGGCGATGAACGCACCAGCCTTGTATGCCACTGCAAGTACAGCCTGAAGCTCATCAAGCGAACGAGGAGACACGACCATGTCCACAAGCTCGTCCGCCGGCACCCATATATCCTGACTGAAAAGTTTTCGTGTCGCGCCGTCAGTTCGGACATTCGACTCGCCGACGAGCGCAGCAAAGTCAGAGGCGAGATCGGAACCTAATATCGGAGGTGCACTGTCAGCCATATCGCTTTCGAAGCCCATTCTTTAAGGAGAACGCTATTTGTACTAATACTATGACATATAAAAATCGACACGCAAGTATCAAATCCTAGGCAGATGAGCTCAGCCTAATTTTTGGGCATACTTGGCTGCGCCTTGCCCAGCAACGTACCCAAGCGCCACTGCTGTGGTCAGCCCCATCGCCGGCAGATACCCCCAGGATGACGGCCCCGACACGGACCGTGCGGATCCGCCTCCGGCAAACAGGTTTGGAAATGGACGTCCGTCCCGGCGCACGACCCGCGCTTCAGAGTCAATCTGAAGCCCGCCCTGTGTATGATAGAGCGCACCGGTCACTCGCACGGCATAGTATCCGCGCGACGGCCCTTCACCGCGCCCCCATGACCGGCCAAATTGGTCGACTTCACCAGCCTTTTCAGCCAACCGAATTTTGGCCAGCGTGGTCCGCAACGCGCGATCCGGAAGACCGGTACGTTCGGTCAGTCCCTCGATGTTCGCCGCGTCACGAACTGCGCCGAGTCTTGTCAGCTCCTGCAATTCAGGAATGTGTGCACATTTGCGATAGATGCGTTTGTCAAAAATGACCCAGCCTGCGCCATCTGGCTGCTCGGACAGGGGCAAGACCATGCCGGCAATATCTTCCGACTCGTCAGTAAAGCGCTCACCGCTTGTGTTCACGATGATGCCGCCCTCGATGAGTACGTTGGGCGGAACCGAAATACCTGCAGGATCCGCCAGCATGGCATAGCCCTGATAACTACCCATATCGGCAACGGCGGCTCCAAGCCGCTCGCCGATCTCGATCGCATCACCTTCGCTGCCTTCATGACCATTGTACCTGAACGCCTCTGTCTCCGGCATGTATTTACGCGTCATGTCTCGGTTTGCGCCGAAACCTCCACACGCAAGCACAAGCGCGTCGCACCCGACGGTCAACACTTCGCCGTCGCCACCCTGAATTGCGGCGGCCACAACACGGCCGTCATCGTCTGTGATAATATCGACCAACCTGGTGTTGAGCAGAACATCAACGCCGACATCGTTCAGCCGGCGATGCAGCCATTGGACCATGTCCGCACCGCTATGGCCGGCCCAACCGTGGATGCGAGCTCGCGAATTGCCATAGGACGGCCGAAACCTTGCATCGAGCGTCCACGGCAAGCCATGCGACTGATGCAGCCACTCAAGCACGGGACCGGACTGATCAGCAATCAGCCGGCCGATCACTGGATCAGCCAGGCCTCGCGACTTCGTCTGAATATCCTGGAAAAAAAGGTCTGGACTGTCGTCGATTCCCGCCTCTTGTTGAAAGCGTGTGCCTGCCGCACAGAAAAGCCCTTGAGACATGCCGGTCGACCCGGAGGGATGCCCATCGCGCTCAATGAGCAAAGGATCCAGCCCGGCGTCCCGTGCAGCCAAAGCCGCCACGGCACCACACGCTCCACCCCCAACAATGAGGATCGGCACGGAATACTCAAACTTTGGCATGACTAGCGAGCGATCTCGTCGCCAAGGTCTTCAGACGCCACGTCCTCAGGAACGTTTGCGGCCTCCCCGCGCTGCTGCAGGACGCGCAGCACGCGCGCAATATATTCCTGAACCCACATTGCGCGTTCTTCCGCAGCTTGTTTGTCGGGCACAAAGTTCTCGATTTCTGTGCGAGACAGGATTCCTTTGGCTTCCAGGATCCTTTCGAGCGTATCCACACGTTGGCGCGCCACCGACAATTCCTGTGAGATTGATAACGTGATGGCCAGAACTGTCTCGACATCCTCGTCAAGGAACCACGGGCGTTTGCCTGCCGGTTTAGCGCCAGCCTCGCGAAGTGCAGCCTCGAAACTCATCAGACTCTCCCGCCGATAACGTGCCAGGCAGCCTTGCGCCCAAAATCTTCGCTTTCGTCGTCAGCGGCATCGGGAAACAAGTCCCTGTCCACGACACCCGTCACCGCACCATGGATGATGTTCTCGCGATCAAATCCGGCTTCGACCATCTGCTGCTCGAGGTCAATCTCATGCATGCGGCTCCAGAACGGCTCATTGTTGTAGAAGGCGTCCCAGTCTCGCATCGTCTGTTCGAACAGCGGCATGGTGGCTGAATATTGCGGCTGCTCAACGTGGAGTACGATCCCGCCCGGACGAAGAAGGCGACGCGTCTCGCTGAATATCTTTCGCAATGCGCTGGTAGACAGCTCGTGCAGGAACATCGTCGTTTGAATCCAGTCGAAACTCGCATCCGGAAAGCGGGAAAGATCTTCGCCGCTCGCCTGCACAAAGCGCACATTCTCGACACCCAGCGATTTTGCCCGCGCAAGCGCATATCGAAGCACCGGGGCGCCGATATCAACCACCGTCAACTGGGCGTCAGGAAACGCTTCTGCAATCGGCAGGCTGCTGTGACCAACTGTGCCGCCAATCTCCAAAATGTCAGTAGGCTGGAAATCTGTCAGGTTTTTCTTGACCCAGTTGACGACGGCCTTCCCGCCGCCATCGGAATACTTTCCGAGGAGACCAGCGGTGGTCACGAATCCGGCATGGTCGTAATTCGCTCCGTTCGTCACATCACCCGGGAAATATTCGCTGTGATAGCTGCCCGGCATACAGTGATGGTCCACACCTGAAACATAGCGCGGAATCGCCAGCGAAGGGTCAAGCTGCAGTCGATCGTCGCCCTTGGTCAGATCGTCCGCAATCCGGGCGAGCTGGTCGCGCTGTCGGATCGCCGTCCATCGTCCGGCCTGTTGGCGCTGCTCCATTGTGGCGCGGCGCGCCGCCGACCAGAAGCAAAAGGTATAATTATCGAGCAATGCCTTTCTGGCTTCATGCCGGTTGGCAATCTCACGTCCGTTCTTTTTCTCGAATTCCGGCGCGACGACAGTGTCGAAGGCCGCCCTCACGCCCGGGACGACGCTCGTCGACAGGTGCCGATTCATCTGGGCGAGATAGTTGATCCTCTCGACTTCATCATGAGTCGTTTCCGGAAACACCGCATGACGACCGACAACACGATAATCCGGCGGGCCATCATAGGCAGGTGCCGAAGTTTCAGGATTCTGTTTCACGAGCGGTTCCCTTGTTTGGTATAATCATATAACAATAATGGCAGGCGAAACGCGATGTGACAAGAGGGAGCACTTTCATGCGAATTATCGTTCTGTTGAATCTCAAACCTGGAAAGGTCGAGGCCGACTATCTTGAATGGGCTCGGGGAACCGATCTTCCCACAGTGAACAGCCTGGAGTCTGTCGCGCACTTTCAGGTACTGAAGGCGACCTCCCTGCTCGGCAGCGACGAAAAACCTCCCTACCAGTATATTGAGGTTCTGGACGTAGCAAACATGGAGATGTTTGGGGAAGAGACGAGCACTGAAGCAATGCATAAAATTGCAGCGGAGTTCAATGAATGGGCAAATCCGACTTTCATCCTTACGGAAGACGTGGGGGCGCGGTCATGAGCGGCCGGTTCCAAGGCAAAACTGCTGTCATTACCGGCTCTGGAAGAAAGCGTGGACTTGGCGAAGCGATCGCCATGAAACTTGCGGCTGAAGGCGCGAATATTGTCCTGTCGGATATCGGAACCTCCCGCGACACGTCAACGCCCGACGACATGATCGGCGGCCAGTCTGAAATGGACCAGATCGCTGAAGCCATTCGGACCACGGGCGTTAGCGCAACGTCAAAGGCCTGCGACGTGCGCAATCGGGAAGAAGTGTTCGCGCTCGCCGACCACGCCATGGATGCTCATGGCAGCCTTGACATCTGGGTCAACAACGCCGGCATCGGCTACATCATGAAACCATTGCTGGATGTATCAGCAGAGGACTGGCGTGCCGTTATCGACGTGAACCTGACCGGTGCATTTTTTGGCATCCAGGCCGCAGCCACGAAAATGGTCCATCAGGGACGGGGCGGTCGCATCATCAATATCGCAAGTCAGGCCGCCAAGAGCGGCTTTCCCTGCGCGCAGGCCTACACGGCGTCAAAGCACGGTCTCGTCGGACTTGCCCGATCGGCGGCAATCGAATTGGGGGAACACGCAATTACGGTGAACAATGTCTGCCCCAATCATGTTACCACCGGTCTCGGTGCCTGGCAGAATGCCTACTTTGCAGAGCGACAAGGCAAGACACTGGACCAGTACATGCAAGACATGGCCTCGCGGATTCCACTTGGGCGACCAGGTCTTCCAGAAGACACAGCAAAGGCAGTCGCCTTTCTATGCAGCAGTGAAGCTGACTATATCACCGCCGAATCCATGAATGTTTCAGGCGGCGAAGAGCCTCATTGAATGACAAAGTCAGCGGTAGGCTTCGGACTGCCGCTGACATCCTTCAACCAATCCGAGCCGATATCGCCAGACAGATTGGTTCAGGCTTCGAACACGCGCGTGAGTTCGGCATGAACATCGTCCAGCATCTCAAAGTCCTCCACGACCGCAGCAAGCGCCTCATCGGTTCTGGCCAACCCGCCAAAAGCGAGACAGGCGCTCGCCTTATCAAGATGTTGCTGCTTCGACAGCGGCCATTCAGGTGAACCAAACTGCTTGTCAACTTTCGCATGAACGGTCCGGCCATCCGACAGGTCTGCTATTCCGACAGCCGGAGCAAAGGACGCCCAGTCTTCTGTTGCATCACTCTCGACAAAGATCTTCTCCGCCAATTCCAGTAATGCCGGATTCTCCAAGTTGGCAGGCGTGAAATCGGTCAGAGAAACCGATCCCTTGCTAATGACATTCGCCCCGAGCCAGGCAAAGCATAGCCGGGCATAGTTTACACTCATGCCCGGGATGGGCCGACGCCCGACAAGGCGCTCGATCAGCGGCGGGGCACGATATACAAATCGCTCCAGTGACTCAGACGCAAGCCCTTCATTCTTCATGAGATCTTGAAGAGCGACAATCGCTCCGTGTGCAGCACGTCCGGTTGGGAACGGCTTCCAGCTCAACTCCTGAATCCGATGACGATTTCCTAGAGCGGCCAGCACGGGCGCCAGATCCACATTATTTTCGAACAGGGAAAAATATCCGAACGGGCCTTCCAGCGAGCCGTTCGGCGCCGGAAATCCAGCTTCAGCCAGATCTATCGCCTCGATAGCCGATCTCGCCGCACCTGCAACCTGCAACGCGAGAGTCGGCTTGCCCTCGATATGAGCCTGCATGGTGCCGCTGGCATAAGACAGTGCATGACCAAATGCTGTCCGTGTCCTGTCTGGCGCCATCCCACGCAAATGAGCCAGTGCAGCGACTGAACCGAATATGCCGGCTGTCGCTGGCCGAAAGAATCTGAGACTGCCCTTAACAGCCACGCCCAGCGCCGCCACGATTTCCACACCGGCGATGAGTGCCTCGAG
This sequence comes from Hyphomonas sp., assembly GCF_037969335.1. GTDB lineage: Bacteria > Pseudomonadota > Alphaproteobacteria > Caulobacterales > Hyphomonadaceae > Hyphomonas. The sequence goes on from NZ_JBBKXE010000006.1 coordinate 35,048, forward strand.
AAAGCGCTGCCCCGAGACCTGAGACTGCCCGGCCTGTGCCAGCAGGGCTGCAACAACAGTGGCCATAGGGTGCGCCACTGCAGGCTCGTGAACACAGTCGTATTCCTGACAGTGAATTTGATAGGCGTTTACAAACGCCGCATATGGAGCAGTCAGGCGCTCGCCGGGGCGGCCGAGGACGAAACTCCTGCCCCCGACCCCGGTCCAGCGCTGAGCTTGTTCAAACACAAGGTCCGCCAGTGGTTCATTGCGTCCAGCCACACCCACGGCCAGCGTATCGTGAAGAAACGTTTTTGCCGCAGCCCGACTGGCGACTGGCGCATCTGCCCAGTCGAGCGCGAGGACATGCCCGATCAACCTGCCGGTCGCATCAACACTCACAGTTCGACAAGCACCTTGCCCATATGTCCACCCTTTTCGAGATAGGCATAGGCCTCTGGCGTCTGTTCAAACGGAAAGACCCGGTCGATAACCGGCTCGATCTGGTTTTCGGCAGCAGCACTCACCAATGCACAAAGCATGTCGCGGCTACCGGCAGCTACGCCATGCAACCCAAGATTCTTGCCGATAATCGAACCGAAGTTCGGCAGTCCTTCGGTCGCAGCACCGGCAAGAGCACCAATGATCGCGATCCGCCCGAGAGGAGCCGCCGCAGCAATGGATTGCGGCAATGTCGCCTGCCCTGCAGTATCAACAACGATGTCGGCCCCGCCGCCGAGAGCCTCGAACGCAGCCGCGCCCCATTGCGGGTTTGTACGATAATTTACGGTGACGTCCGCGCCGAGTTTGCGCGCGGCTTCAAGCTTTTCATCACTGGAAGATGTAATGCACACTTTTGCGCCATGCATTTTGGCAATCTGCAGGGCCGCGATCGATACGCCGCCGGTGCCAAGCGTCAAAACCCGGTCACCCGCCTTGATCCGGCCAATTTCCACTAACGCATTCCAGGCCGTGAGGCCTGCCGCTGACAAGGGAACCGCCTGCTGATCACTCAGCGCATCAGGCACCTTCACAAGGGCGCCAGCTGGAATAGATATGAGTTCAGCCAGCCAGCCGTCTTCTGTGACACCCAAGTCGCGGGCGAAGACTGACTGGAAGAATGGACCACGGCTCCACGAAACGAAGTGCGGCGCAATGACCCGATCACCCTTGGCGAACCCCGAAACGTCCGGACCACATTCGACGACATGTCCGAGACCTTCGGAATTTGGAATACGTTTCTCGTCGCGAAGAGGTCCGTACTCTCCACAAACAATCCGTACATCACGATGGTTCAAGCAAACCAGCTTCACCCGCACGATAACGTTTCCCGACGTCGCTTTCGGCTCAGGCACGTCGACGGCCTTGAGGGACGAAATTCCGGTCTGCGACCCAATCTGATAAGCTTTCACTGATTTCCTCGATTCATCGATGCTAATGGCAAGTTCACCTTATCCACCTCATGCGAAGCGGAATCCAGCTTTATTTGTTCTATCTATATAACAATTAAATCTGGGTGTCACCAAGAAGCAAAATATAATCAGAAAGCTCGAGGCCATGCTGGCATGGCATTATCGCTCAGACCTCGAGTGCAGACCCCTGAAGCTCAATGCGAATGTTGAATTTGTCGGCGCGGTAGTTCGCAACCGTGACAAGAAAGGGCTTTTCATGCTTGTCGTACACTGTCCGGCCGATGCGCAGCAACGCGGCGCGAGGCTCAAGCTCCAACGCTTCGGACAAACGTGCATCAGCCAAAATTGCGCCGATTGTCTGCTCGGCGCGCTCTGCCTTGTATCCGGCATTCTCGAGAACCTTGAGAATTGGCATCTTGGATAGATTGATCGCGGTGATGTGTTCGGCGAGGCTGCTGGGAACATAGCTAACGACGTGGCCAAGTGGCTGACCATCCATGCACCGAATACGAATTGCGCGCACAACCGACTCATCTTTTTCGAGTCTCAAAGCGCCTGCGATAGCAGCGCTCGGCGCCTCCTCCACCACTTCCATGACATTGACTGTCGTGCCAGCGCCCAACGCCATCAGTGAGTCCAGCGCCTGGTTGATATTGCCTTCAATCGGCTTCGCTGGCGATTTGAAAATAACTCTCGTCCCAAGTCTTCGGCGACGTTCGACGAAGTGGTGCTGAGCGAGTTCGTTGAGAACGCGCCGTGCTGTTATCCGCGATACACTGAACAGTTCGGTCATGTCCTGCTCGGTCGGCAGAATGCTACCATACGGTCTCTGGCCACTCAGTATTTCGTCCCGGATCTGAAGATAAATCTGATGATAGAGCGGCATGGGTGCGTCGCGATCCACAACCGTTTTCCCCTCGTCAAGCTCGTTGACTTTATCGCTAAACACGATTTTCCGCTCCTGTATCTGATTGGCGAACCGGTACATCCAGAATTTGCGCCGACGGTCGGCGCAATGCCGCCCTCCATATCAACTACCAATTGAGATTACCTTACTATAATACATATAACGTAAGGACATAAAGACAATAATCAAAGGGCGCAGGGGGCTCGTTTTCGGTGAGGCGTCCGACTCGGGTCAGCTTTTTGCACCGATCCCACCGAGCGAAACGTATTTCCACTCCATGTATTCGTCGAGACCATGTCGGGAACCTTCCCGACCAATTCCCGACTCCTTGACGCCTCCGAACGGAGCAATTTCCGTTGAAATCAACCCATCATTGACCCCAACCATCCCATATTCGAGTTTTTCCATGACGCGCCACATACGTATGGCGTCGGTCGTGAAGAAATATGCGGCGAGACCATAAGGCGTATCATTGGCGAGCCGAACAGCTTCGTCTTCTGTCGCAAAGCGGGAAATGGGCGCTACCGGACCAAATATCTCGGTCCTGAAAATGTCCATGTCGGGCGTGACTTTTGACAGGACAGTAGGGGCGTAGAATGCAGCTCCCGCTGGGTGGCGCCCTCCTCCAACGTGAACCTCAGCCCCCATTGCAACCGCTTGCGTGACGAGAGCGTCGACCTTTGCAACGCCGGCTTGATTGATAATGGGTCCAATATCCGTGCCTGCTTCGTCTCCCCGCCCAACCTTCAGGCCGGAAACGCGCCTCGCAAGTGCGGCAACAAAAGCGTCATGAATTCCATCCTGCACAAGAAGGCGATTGGTACACACACAGGTTTGACCGGCATTCCGAAACTTCGAAGCAATCGCCCCCTCCACTGCGGCATCGATATCAGCATCATCAAACACAATGAACGGCGCATTTCCGCCAAGCTCCATGCTGACGCGCTTGACCGTTGTGGCGCATTTTTCGAGCAGCAGTTTTCCAATCCGGGTCGACCCCGTAAAAGACAGCTTTCGAATTTCGGGTGTTCTGCAGAAGACATCGCCGATGGCCGCTGGATCAGTGGTAGGCACCACCCTGAAAATGTCCGCCGGAATCCCTGCCTGATGCGCCAGATACTCCAGTGCGAGCGCGGAAAGCGGCGTTGCTTCCGCCGGCTTGACGATCATCGCGCAGCCTGCGGCCAGAGCTGGACCGGCCTTGCGGGTGATCATCGCGAGCGGAAAATTCCATGGCGTTATCGCCGCCGAAACACCAACTGGCTGTCGGATTGTCAGCAGTCGTTTGTCAGCTACATGTGCTGGAATAACCTCACCATAGGCACGTCTGGCCTCCTCGGCAAACCATTCAACAAAGGAGGCTGCATAAACGACCTCCCCCATGGATTCGCCAAGCGGTTTCCCGCATTCAAGCGTTACAATCTGAGCTAACTCATCTGCGTGATCGAGAATGAGGTTATTCCAGGCTTTCAATCGGGTTGACCTGACCTTCGCACTCAACCCACTCCATGCAGGCCAAGCGGCGTGCATTTGCGCGATGACTGTTTCGACCTCAACCGCATCATAAGCCTTAACGTTCGCAAGCAAGGTTCCGTCGGCCGGATTGCGAACTTCGAGTCCCCCTTTGGAGGCGGCAAGCGATTGCATGAGCACCGACTTCGCTGATGTCGTACTTTCTAGCATGATCGGGACTTTCGTTTGGGCAGGATGAACGATGGGCGCGAATCATCCGCCATTGCATCGCGCCATTTCTCTGTGATCTTCTGGGCAATACTTGCCCGGTCTGTATCGCGTGCCTAAAGCACCTCGGAATAGAGCTTCAACGCATCATCATAGGTGACGGGCCGTGGATTGTTCTGCATCAGGCGTTCATTGGCTGATGCGTCCTGAGCCATTCTCGGCAGATCATTGTGATTTACGCCAACCTCCGTCAGCCGAAGTGGCGTGCCACTCGCTTCGCAGAGTTCGACCATGCGATCGATAAATGCCGAGGCATCGGCCTTTACACCAACCACGGGCCCGAGCTCCGCATATTGGTCAGCGGCGACCTTCGCATTGAATCTCAGGACGGGCGATAACATCAGCGCATTGGAGACTCCATGCGGAACGTGAAACAAGGCACCCAGTGGATAGGCCATGGCATGAACTGCTGCGACCGGAGCATTCGTGAAGGCCTGACCTGCGATTGTCGCTCCGATAGACATCGCCTCACGCGCGCTGAGGTCATCAGGCCTGTTGCACGCTTGAAGGATGTTATTGGACAGCAACCCCAATGCTTCGCGAGCCAGCGCACAGGAAACCGGGTTGCGGCGCAATCTGGACGTATAGGCCTCGATTGCATGAACCATTGCATCAATGCCTGTTGCCGCAGTGACGCCGCGCGGTGCGGTAAGCGTGAGTCTCGCGTCCACGATCGCGAGATCAGCGAAAAGCTGGTCGGCAACAATGCCAATCTTGCGCATGTCGTCAGACGTAACCACGGAAATGTTGGTGACTTCCGAGCCGGTGCCGGATGTCGTCGGCAACAGGACAAGTGGCGCACGTGGGCCGGTCACCTTGTCAACGCCGTAGACGTCCTCAAGTGACTGATCGCTGTTCAGAAGGACGGCAACAAGTTTGGCCGTATCAAGCGACGAGCCGCCCCCGAATCCGATCACACCATCAGCCCCATGTTCACGCGCCATGCGAACAGCATCCCGAATAATCTGTGCAGGCGGATCTGCTGCGACGTCCTCGAAAACGAGCACCTCACGTCCCGACTCTCGCAGGCTTTCAAGCGCGCCCCCGACAAGACCAGCCGAGATAACCCCCTTGTCCGTTACGAAGACAGGTCGAGTCATCCGATCATCAATCAACTGCCCGATGCGTGACGCGCCACCGCTCTCAAAAATTACGGCGGGTGGTGTCTTGAATGAAAAACCCATCGGCAATCTCCCTATGTCTTGAATTGTAACCAGTTCCGGAAAATGCCCCATTTGTTATATAATGCAATCATATAATGCGTTCTTCGCGACAACTGCGGCTTCAAACGAGAGCGAAACCACGCGGCAAGATTACAATCGCATTCGCCATTTTTCTCGCACGAGCAGGCGCCAGGCGACGAAAAAGTCGCGCCAGTTGCGCGCCATTCGGTCATGCGGCTTTGCGCCACGGCTTTGCCGCTGAAGTGCTCAGCTTTGGCTTCCTAGCGAGACGGACTTCCCGCGCCACAGGAGGCCAAGTCCAATGTCGAGGTTTGGCGAGAATTTGACAACGACACTGATCGCCTCAGCACAAAATTCCGACGACTGCCTGAGCTCCTCGCTCACCTTGTTACTGACTTTGGATTTCAGAAGGGCGTCCAGTCTTTCGTGTTCATTTTGGAGAACTGTCACTCGTGCCGTCACGCCAGCCACAGTCGTCGGCAGCACTGTGTCACGGCCGGACGGCGCAGGCGCCAACGATCATATTGACAGGATTAGTCCTGCTTTGCCATCTCGATCAGCGTTGCAAGCGCGGTTTTCATCATGGCTGTGTGGCCCTCATCCATCGGCGCGATCGCGTAGCAATTATTCACCATGACGGCATGGTCTGAAAACAGGCGCGGTTGCGAGTATTTCTTCGCCAGAGCATCCTTCAATGTGTTCTGGTATTGATCGATCTGAACCTGCATCGCATCTGTCTTTGCCACATCGCCGCCATTCAGGGCGCTCAGGCCGGGGGCCATATGCGCGGCCTGCAGGAAAGCGCCATACGTTGAGAGCGCCGCGCTGACCGTCTCGACATCCGTAGCGCCATATTTGGCTTCAAGGCTGTTCGCCTTCTCGGCGATGAAGGCAAGCGTGGCCTGGCAGCCCGAGATGTCATTGATCGACGGGGCCGCATGGGCAGACAGCGACAGGCACATTGCGATGGTCATCATTGAGAGGGAGCGGACAATCATGGGAGCATTTCCTGAGTTGGCGTGTCCAGCTGCGGGCATTGTGCCCGCAGCGGAACCGGATACCTAATTGGGTGTGCGCATATATTCGAACGCAAACAGGCTGGTGCGGGTTTTCGCATTATAATACTGGCAGTACAGATTTTCACCGCCCGCCGGAGCGAGCGTGCTTGTATTGCCGTGCACGCTGAGCATCGTCATACCGCGGGCTTTCAACTGCTTGTCCCACGCGCCGCTACGGCTGCTATTGCTGCCTTCAGCGCATTCATCAATGCCTTCGGAATTGCCGCAATGCAGCATCATCGCCTTGCCTGTCAGGAAATTCACCGTGTAGGGATATTCTGTCTTTCCCTCGGTCTGGCTGACCGCGCCGGCGCCCGGATTGGCGGACTTGACGCACTGCATTTCCCAGTCATTGGAGCTGCCCATTGCGGCATAGGCGTCGGTGTCGACCTCCATGTAAGCGACCTGGCGCGATTCCAGGGATGGCAGGATGCAGCCATCTGTCAGCGTGGCGGATTTGCGATTGATCAGGCCGGAGCGTGATTCCGTCGAAAACCCGTTCTGGAATGTATAATCGCCGACATTGCCAATCACGATATTGACCGGCTTGACGCTGGCGCATTTGGTCATCGCGATCAGGTTGGCGTCCGGCTTTCCAGACGATGCGGTGGCGGTGGCTGCCGGACCGGCACTGGCGACCGCCGGGGCCTGGGTCGGCGCGCCGGCACCCTTGCCATCAACGGCCTCGACAACCTCCTCTACGGCTTTCTGCTTCAGGCGATCCTTGAATCCGGACAAGCTCTGGGCCTGCGCTGTATTGGCCAGGCACAAAGCCGCGATCAAGGCAGAGCCGGTCGTGAACGTGATTGCGTGTCTCATGTCGTGAACATCCCTTATCGGTTTGACTGACGCGTGTTGTCGCTGCGCCTCGCCGAAATTGAATGTCCCATATGGTACACAGGCTGAAATTTGGCCTGCGCGAGGTCTGCGGCGTCATGTCAGCCCGGCAGGTGGACAATGCGCTTCAGGACGTCATCGGGCTGCTGGTACCAGAGCAAGGCCCCGGCATCGGCGACTTGCTCACACATGATGTTCGGAAAGCCGGCCACCGACTGGGATACCATATTGTGACTGTATTCGGTGTCCTGGTCCCCGTTCAGCAAGCAGATGGGCAGCGTCACCGCGTCCAGGTAGCGATCCCAATCGGACACTTCGGTGCGCAGGTGTTGGACTGGTGTTTCGTGACCATTCTGGAAGGCGCGTACGATGGACAGGCGTGCGAGGCTACGGATTTCAGGTGAGAGCACCGTCGCCTGGTCAATCGGACTATCCTCATAATAATGCGTAATATATTCCTCGTCATAGCCGGCATCCAGCTTGGCCTGGACTGACCTGACATAGAATTTGAGCAAGGCCGGAACGTGCTTCGAGACCAGATAGGGAATGCGTTGCTGGATGCTGACCTGACGAAACTGCCGAGAGGATTTGAGCGGCACGGCAGCGTTCGCGACCACGATCTGGGTCAGTCTTTCCGGCGAAGCCATAGCCAGCGCGAGCGCATAGAGATAGCTCGTGTTCACGCCGATTGCGGGACAACGCCTGATGTGCAGGTCATCGAGCACATTGCAGAGGTCTTCGGCATACCGGGTCACCCGGTCCGGACTCGGGTCGGGGTCCGTCGTCCCCTTATAGCCGGGTAGAAGCGGCATGATGAAGCGCAGGTTTCGCGCGGTGATCAGTTCGCGTTGCTGCTCAGAGAGCAGCGTCCCGCCCATGAACGGATGGAAAAACAGGACTGGCTTGCCATTCGCGGCCCCAAAGAACTCGACCTCAAGCGGCGAGCCGTTGCGCCGCTTGAACAGGTGCGCGCTGGTATCCTGGCGCACCGGCGGGACAATCGGCGTATTCAGGCCCGATGGCATCACGGCGATCTGGGCAAACCCGGCATAGAGGCAGATCAGTTCGGTTTGTGATTTCAGGCCAAGCTTTGCGAGCAGTCGCTTCATCTGATTGCGGACCGTGCCGATGGAACGACCGCGCGAGCGCGCGAGATCATTCAGTGACTGACCTTCGACGACCGCCTGGACAATCACCTGCTCGACCGGGGTGAGCTTGAAGGCGTCGGAAAATCCCGCCCCGGTATGCGATTGCCAGCGCGTCTTGAGGCTTGCCAGATGGGCGACGGACTGGCCGTCCGTATCGACGGCCTTTGACAGCACCATCTTCCAGGGCGTGTCACCATCCTGTCCAAGAAACTCATAGACGCTGATGAAACGACTGGCTGACCGGCTATTGATGGTTTTGAGGTCCTGCATGAATTTGGCGCCGTCATGGCGTGAAAAGAGTTCGAGGTTCAGGAACTGGCCTTCAACAGCGTTCAGCCGCTCAGTCGCAGGCGTGTTGGACCTGAGAATCTTCCCCGTTCGATCGATCAAAAGCGAAGGCTGTGTATCGAGGTCGACCAGCTTGCGCGCAATTGACCTGTTCGGCTCATTCGCCTCCCGGCGCTGCAGCATGTCGAGGGCATTGTCGAAATGGACCTGCAGGTCTTCGAAGAAATGATCGCCGCCCTGAACGGTGTCGTGGTCAAAGACCGGCGACACGGCATCATTGAGCAATTGCAACATCAGATGCAGCCGCTCAGGTTCGACCGCCAGCGTATAGACAAGCTTGATCAACTCGGTTTCGGCACTGCCGTTTTGCGCGTTTGCGTGTGACATCATATTGCGTGTGTATCATTGCAGCCCGTCTCCGCCATAATGCAATCGCACGCGCGCGGCGTGTCTGCTCTTGGACCACGCCGCCACGATCTCATTTTGCCCACATGGGCGAAAGGCAGGACGCCCCCCTCTCGCAGACGCGTTGGCATCGCCCTGCCCCAGCCCGCTGTCGCGGGGCTGTCCGGGAGACCAGAGCGCTGAAGCGTGTCCAGTTGATGCGACCGGCCCGGCTCGTCTCCGGTCACGCGTGCCCCCTGCCGGGATCACGCGCGCTGCGGGGGCTCGCCGGCTGGGGCCGCGCCGCATGCGTCCCACTGGCCTTTCGGCCAGAGGGGTCATGGGCACGAGACAGGATGCTGGCCCGCATATTGGCGTCCGGAACGGAGGGTTTGATCCTGTATGACGGATCAGCCGTTGAGAGCGTGAAGAGCAGCTGGGCAACCACACGCACGGCTTCCGGTCTGATGGGTAATGTCCAGACGTACTCGTTCAGGCACACCGTCGCCCGATGGCTCAGGAAGCAAAGTGTTCCCGCTTGGGACGTTGCGGCCCAGCTCGGCCACAAAGCGCCGGATTACTCGACGACCGATATCTATGCGCCATTCGATCCTGCATACCTCACGAAGACGACAGCAGCGATCGACCTTTTTGTGCCAAGTCGCGCACCAATTGCGCGCCAGTTCGATGTCGGGATTCTTGCTAAACGAGGCCTAATGCCTTGTTTCCAGTGGTGCCGGTTGAGAGACTCGAACTCCCGACCCTCTGATTACAAATCAGATGCTCTACCAGCTGAGCTAAACCGGCGGCTGGAGGGGTGTCACTACTTCGATCGGCGCCGGGGCGCAAGTGGGGTTTCCAGTCGCGTTGGTTAGCCAGCCAGCCGGGGCTGGTACGCGCCAAACCGGTCGAACGCCGCGAACACATCGCTGACGCCGTCGAGACTCTCCATCGATCTCAGCAACCGGTCCATCACGGCAACATCGAAGGTAAACACCATATAGGCGCCGTCTGTTTGCGTGCATGTGCCGCCCAGCGCCCTGAACAGGCTGCGGGCTTTCTTGTTCTCCGAAAGCACATTGGCTTCAAGCGTGTGAATCCCCGCCGCCAGGCAGTCTGATGCAATGGTCGCCATCAGGATTCGCGCCAGCCCGGTATTGTGAAACGCGTCGAGTGTGGCAATCGCCAGTTCCGCGACGCCGGTTTTCGGATCGCGAATCACCCGGACGACCCCGATGGCCGGCAGGTCGTGTTCGGACAGGTCCAGCGCACCCCAGGCGAGATGGTGGACGCCATCGACCGCCAGGAGGCGCTCCAGCACCGATTCGGGCACCTTTTTCATGCCAGAGAAGAAGCGGTAATAGCGCGACTGGTCCGACAGGTTGGCGATGCTTTCGCGTATGCGCAGGCCGTCCTGTGGCCGGATCGGCCTCAGGTAGATGCGCTTGCCCGTCTTGAGGCTCGTATAGATGGCTCGGTTGTCCATGCCCCATATGTTGCACTGCAACATGGAGAAACAAAGGCAGGATTGCAGTCTCACGGATATTTCATGTTCCGCCTGCCGGGGGCCGCTGGACACGAATTCTCGCAATCACCTTGCAACCGCCCCATTCGCCACGCGGCTTGCACCTTTCGGCCCCAATTCATGCGTAGGTCCAGTATCAACAATTGTATATGCAAGAAGGAACACGCCATGAAACGCTCGATGATCGCCCTTGCCGGCCTGACTGTCGCGGCCGTGATGCAGGCCCCTGCCTTTGGCCAAGTGCCACCGCCGCCCCCAACGGGGCCCGCCCAGATTACCCACGAAAAAGCCTGTGAGGACGTGACTGTATCGGTCTATTTCTCGGCTTACGAAACCATGCTGTCATCCTACTCGATGCGCGCCGTGAACGCGGCCAGCGACCGCCTTGCGGGCTGCGCCGTGACCAAGATCAATGCCGATGTCGTGTCGGAAGAGGCGCATGCCGATGAGGACCTCGCCGCCCTGTCCGAAGCGCGCGCAACCGCTGTGCTCGACGCCTTCAGTGCCCGCGGCATCCGTGCGCCGGACGTCCACATGGACATCACCCCGAAGGTCGATGCCACCATGCCGATGCGCGCAAAGGCCCCGCTGGCCCGCCGCGTTGACGTCGTGCTGACGGCCGAACCCGGTTACGGCCTGTAATTCCTGCTTCCCTTGGCTGGACCGAAGGGGTGTCACCGCTCCCCTTTGTCCACCGCACTGCCCCGGAAGGCCCCAATGGCCGTCCGGGGCTTTTCTTTGCTCCGGATGCCTAGTCGAAGAAGGACAGGACCGCCCCGGCAAGGCCGAGCGACACGAGGACATGGCCCCAGTCGACCAACAGGCCCGGCAGGTAATGATAGAAGCCGCAGACAAAATCATAGGCCAGGATCGGGAAGGCCACGACCACGGCCAGCATCAGGGCTGTCGATACGCAGGCGGCAAGGCCCTTGGCGCCCTTGAGCTTCAGCACCCAGCCGAGCCCGAAGGCCAGCACCAGTTCGATCAGGAAACCGCCAGCCATCCAGGCCGGATTGGCGTCTGCCGCGATATCCGCCGTATAGCCGCGGGCGGCCATCCAATGGCCTGAAAACAGCATTCCGTAGAAGACGAATCCGACGAAGAACATGACAATGGCGGCCAGCAGGACACCCAGCAGGTTCACTCCACTGAGTCTTGGCATGTTAAATCCTCCCAAGTTTCTTTCTTTTCCGGCTCAGCCCGCTTAAAAGTCCCGTTCCAGCGGGCAGCCGACCCGAATATTGCCTCAAAACGCCCTAAGCGGAAAGAAAACACGCCCATGACGCGACCCCGGCGCATCCTGATTACGTACGCCCTGCCCTATATCAACGGCATCAAGCACCTCGGAAACCTGGCCGGCTCAATGCTGCCCGCCGACGTCTATGCGCGCACCATGCGCCTGCTCGGCCATGACGTGACCTATATCTGCGCCACCGACGAGCACGGCACGCCGGCCGAACTGGCGGCGCAGTCAATGCAGATCCCGGTCCAGCAATATTGCGACGAACAATACGCCATCCAGCGCAAGGCGGGCGAAGGCTTCAACCTGTCCTTCGACTGGTTCGGGCGCTCGTCGCGGCCTGCCAACCATGCCTTGACCCAGCATTTCGCGCAGGCGCTCGAGGCGCGCGGCCTGATCGAGGAGCGCACCAGCCAACAGGTCTATTCGGTCGATGATGGCCGCTTCCTGCCCGACCGCTATGTTGAGGGCACGTGCCCGCATTGCGGGTTCGAGAAGGCGCGCGGCGACCAGTGCGACAATTGCGGGCGCCTGCTCGACCCGGTCGACCTGATCGATCCCTATTCCTCGGTCTCTGGCAGCAAGAATATCGAGATCCGCGATACCAACCATCTCTACCTGCTGCAGGAGAAGTCGCAGGACGAAATCCGCGCCTGGGTGAACAAGAAAGGTGCCAACTGGCCGAGCCTCGCGGTGTCCATCGCCAACAAGTGGCTCGACGAGGGCCTGATCGCCCGCGCGATCACGCGCGACCTGTCATGGGGCGTGGAAGTGATCGGGACCGACGGCAAAGTGCGGCCCGGCTACGAGAACAAGGTGTTCTATGTCTGGTTCGATGCACCAATCGGCTATATCGCGGCGACCCAGGAATGGGCTGCAGCCACCGGCGGTGACTGGGAAGCCCTCTGGCGCACGGACAAGGGCGCCGACGAGACCGAGTATGTCCAGTTCATGGGCAAGGACAATGTCGCCTTCCACACGGTGAGTTTCCCGGTCACGCTGCTGGGCAGCGGCGAGCCGTGGAAGACGGTCGACAAGCTGAAGGCGTTCAACTGGGTCACCTGGTATGGCGGCAAGTTCTCGACCAGCAACAAGCGCGGCGTGTTCATGGACCAGGCGCTGGACCTGCTGCCGGCTGATTACTGGCGCTGGTACCTGATCGCCAATTCGCCGGAAGGTTCCGACGCGGCCTTTACATGGGAAGGCTTCCAGGCGGCGGTCAATTCAGACCTCGCCAACGTGCTCGGAAATTTCGTCAACCGGATCACCAAATATTGCGTCGCCAAGTTCGACGGCAAGGTGCCCGATGGCGGCGAGCCGGGCGAGGCCGAGGCATGGATCACGGCCGAACTGGCCGAGCGCCTGCCGCGCCTGATCGACTATTACGAGGCCATGGAGTTCCGCAAGGCGGCTGCCGAGACGCGCGCGATCTGGGCCGCCGGCAATGAATACCTGACCAAGGCCGAGCCATGGGTGAAGTACAAGTCGGACGTCGATGCGGCGGCTGTCGGCGTGCGCACGGGCCTGAACCTGGCGGCGCTGTTCGGCATCCTGTGCCTGCCGATCATTCCGGAAACGGGCGCGAAGATTCTCGATGCGCTGGGCATTCCGCAGGAACACTGGAACTTCAACTTCCGAATCCCGGAAGCCGTGCTGAACGCCCTGCCGACCGGCCTGGCGATTACGCCGCCAGACGTGCTGTTCCAGAAGATCGAGGACGAGCAGGTGGCGGCGTGGACCGAACAGTTCGGTGGCGGAAACCAGGCCTAATTGATCGTCGGCGTTTCAGCAGGCAGTGTCGGCTCCCAGTGCGTTGCCGGCGGGAACACGTCATCAATGCTGCCCCGGATCGACGGCCCGTAGAGCGGGTTTGGCAGGACGAACCAGCCATTGCCCCAGAGGCTGGCGACAGCGGGCGCCTCGGTCAATTCCCGGCGTTCAGCCACGCTCAATGCCTTGTCATTGAACGGGTCGGCAATATCGCCCAACTGGTCGCCGACGAGCGCGATCACGCAATAATTTTCCGAGATCATGGCGCGGCGGCCATCCTTGCCGGACCCGTCAGGCGCATCACCGCGCAAGAACAGGGTTTCGCCATGGGAGAAGTCGCCAATTCCTGCGGCACGCAATGTCTCCGCTGTCCCAACCGCATTCACGGCCTCGCGGTTCGTATTCACGATCACCGTCACACCCGCCGCGCGGATGCGGTCAAGCCCCGCCAGCGCGCCAGGAATAGGCACGGCCTTGCCGGCACCTGTCTTCTCCCAATTATCCCAGATGGCAGGATCGAAGCTGGTTCCGGTGCGCATGAAATAGCCCGTCGCGCCGAGGTTCCAGATCAGGGTCTCGTCCGCGTCGAACACCGCCGCCAGCGGCTTGCCTTCGCAGGCGAGGAATGACGGCTCGCCGGGGCTGCTGTCCGCCGCGAGCACAACGCCATGGGCTGGCGCGCTAGCGGCTGTCGCTTCGACATAGCCGGCAATGCTTGCCCAGGTCTGGCGCATCGTCACGCTAGCCTCGGCTGAGCCGTGCAGCCATTGGGCGGCAGGTGTCGGAGCGGGTGCATCGACGACGCTTTCCGCTTGCGGCACCTCGATCGGGCTATCCGCTACGGGGGCTTTAACAGGCGCTGTCTGGCAGGCCGCCAGCAACGCCACGAAGGCAAGGCTCATGATCTGTTTCATGCCGCCTATTTCAGACAATCATCCGGAAAAGTCCACTCCAACTTCCTGCGCCGACATCCCCATCGGGCGGCCCGTGGGGTGCGGCGGCGAAGGTGGCGCGGGCGGATGCAATGGCCCGAGCGTATGGCTATGGCTATTGGCGTTGGCTGGCTGCCAGGCCAGCGCCGCCCGCGCGATCGGATTTTATGGTCTGGTTATGACAGTTTGGGTGTACCCGTTTGTTTCTGCCCGATGCCGCCATGCGCCCAACATTCCTGCCCGTCGACAGTTCCGATACAGCGCCGCCCGATCCCGCCACTTCCCCGACCGACCGGCGCCGGTCGGGCCTTAGTGAAGCAACGATGGGCCTAGTATGCGCGCATTTGGGTAACGGTCAGAAAGACAGGCGCATATTTCCTGTGCGCTGTTGTCGGTACGGGCCGTTCCGTGGTGCGCGTGTGGGAAAGAGGCGCGCCTCTCCCCTTTTTCTCAGCTCCGCTCGAACACGACGGCCAGATTGTTGGCCGGCATTTCAACGACGCTCTGCAAGACAAGCCCCGCCAGAGACGCGAGCGGCAGCAGTTCGAGATCAAGGTCGCGCACACCCCAGTCCGGGTTGCGGCGCTTCAGGTTTTCGCGGAACGCCGCATTCGACGGGGCGATGATCCCCTTGCGGGCAAAAGGCCCGTACAGGAACAGCTTGCCCCCCGTATCCATCATCCGCCCTGCCCCCGCGAAGAGGCCCTCAGCCACCGCGAAGGGCGCGATGTGCACCATGTTCATCGACACGACCGCATTCCATGGCCGGGCGGCTTCCGCCTCACCCCAGTCAGGGAGGCTCGCGTCGAGGACCAGCGGTCCGTGCAGGCGGTCATGCCCGCTGGCGGCCCGCCAAGCCTGCTGGCTATCAAGGCCGACCTGATCGATATCGGAATAGGTCCAGTCGAGGCCGGGCAAGGCCTCCGTCAGGAAGGCGCCATGCTCGCCCGTGCCGGACGCGATCTCAAGGACCCGGCCGTCACGCGCAACATGCGACGCGAACACGTCGCGTATCGGTTCGCGGTTGCGCGCGACCGAAGGCGAAAAGCGCCGCCCGTCCTCGCCAGTCTCGCGGGCTTCCAGCGCGACTGGCTTGGCGGGCGTGTCGCTCATGCGCGGGCCGTGAACCGGGCCCGAAGTTCCGGCTTCAGTATCTTGCCGTTCGCATTGCGCGGCAGCGGATCATCCTGGAACTGGATCTCGACCGGCACCTTGAACGCGGCAAGAAGGTCTGCCACGTGCGCACGCAGCTCGTCCTGCGACACGGTCTTGCCAGGCTTCAGCTGAACCACGGCGCCAACCTCTTCGCCCATGATCTTGTGCGGAATGCCGACAACGGCCGCATCCATCACAGCCGGATGATCGTAAAGGGCGCTCTCGACTTCGATACAATAGATGTTCTCGCCGCCACGGATCAGCATGTCCTTGGCCCGGTCGACCAGGAAGAGGAAACCTTCCTCGTCAATACGCGCAAGGTCACCCGTAACCACCCAGCCATCGCGGAAGGTTTCGGCGGTCGCCTCGGGCCGGTTCCAGTAGCGCTTGCAGTTGGATGGGCTCTTGCACCACAATTCGCCGACTTCGCCCTGCGGCAGGGACTTGCCGTCCGGGTCGCAGATCTTGAGTTCCACCGCATTCGGCGGCGCACCGGCGCTGTTGGGCCGGTTCACATAATCTTCGCCGATATTCAGCGTGGCCGTGGCGCAGGTTTCCGTCATGCCCCAGCCATTGCCAGGGGCTGCATCCGGGAACCGCTTCTTGATCGTCGACACGAGCTCCGGCGCCGACGGGGCGCCGCCATAGGAAATCGCCTTGATCGTCGACAGGTCATATTTGTCCCGGTCCGGATGTTCCAGCAGCTGCCAGGCAATCGCCGGCACCCCGCCAACGGAGGTGAGCTTTTCCCGTTCGATGATCGGCAAGGCTTCGCCCGCATCCCACTTGTACATGGAAACAATCTTGTCGCCGCGCATCAGCGACGGGATCAGGATCGCAAAGGCGCCCGTGGCATGGAAGAACGGAATGGCCAGAAGCGTACCGCCCTGCACATCCGGATCCGGCTCGGGGATCGCTTCACCGCGGCGCAGCAACATGCGCGCCTGACAGGTCGACGAATTGAACATGTTGGAGATCACGGCGCGGTGCGACGCAAGTGCGCCTTTCGGCTTCCCGGTCGTGCCCGACGTGTACATGATCGTGGCATCGTCGTCCGGCAGCAGCGTCACATCCGGCAGGCCGATTTCTTTCAGATTGGCCCAGCTGTTCGCCTCACCAATATATTGTTCGAGGCTGGCGATACGCGGGTCGTTGTGCTCCTCGCCTTTATCCCGGGCGATGACGATATGTTCGAGGTCCGGCAGGTCTTTCAAATGGTCGCGCATGCGCTCGAATATCTGAGGATCGACAACCGCCAGCTTCACACCGGCGAATGACAGGCCGTATTCCAGTTCTTCACCCGTCCACCAGGAATTCATCGGCGTCGCAATGGCGCCCAGGCTTGAGGCCGCAAAGAAGGCCACAGGCCATTGTGGATAGTTGCGCATGATGATCGCAACGCGGTCGCCCTTCTTGATGCCGTAAGTGTCTCGCAGCACGGCGGCAAAGTTCTGGACGGCGAGCATCAAGGCCTTGTACGTCACGCGCTCGTCTTCGTAGACGATGTAATCGCGCTCGGGCCAGGTCGCGGCCGCCATTTCCAGGATCGACCGGATGGTCGGCGGCGCGTTGGCATAAAGTTTCATCTTCACGCCATTGATTTCACCGTCCACCAGTTCCAGCGGTGAACCGGGGCCAGCAAGGGCAGCATTGGCATCAGCAATGGAGATGACGGGCCATGTCGGCGCAGCGGTGTCAGCGGGCATTCAGTATCCTCCGGTGTTTTCTGTTCTGATCCACAGAAACCACGCCCGATCCGGGGATAACAGTACCCTTAGTGCGGAAACCTGCATTTCCGGACAAAAAAATGCCCCGGAGCCATGGCAACGGGGCATTTTGAGGCACGATGTCGCAGAAAACCTATTTCCCGAAATCGCAGAACCGCAATTGTCGCACGGTGCCGTCGCGTTCCACAGCGTCATAGGCTCGCCCTGTCAGTTCTTCGCCTTCACACAGGTAGCCGATGTCATACATGGCGATCAGCGCTTCATTGTCGGGCGACAGGTCATTGGCGATCATCAGGTCGATGGCATCTTCATGCAGGCCCAGTTCCATGAGGAAATTGAATTTCTGGAGCTTGCTCGTTTCCGGTTGGGTCAGCTGGGTTTCGAACGTGGTCACCTTGCTGCGGGCCGAATCGAGCATCGGCATCGCTGCCGTGTACCAGGCGGAATCGCCATAGGAATCGACAATTTCCTGAAAGTCCTCGACCGCGCCCAGCGCGTCGTAGCCACCCGGGCCAAAGCGGAGCTCACCGCGCCGGAACAACGCCTCGGCATACTCGTCCTTGCTCAAGGCCGGGCTGCCAAGCAGCTGGGTCAGGCGGTCGTTCGCGGCCTGTGTGTTGCCGCCCTCAACGAGCCCTTCAACCGTCTGCATTGCCAGTTCAAAAGCCGATTCCGGGGCGGTCGTGGCAATCGCGGCATCGCTGCCTCCGGGAACCTTGCCAGTTTCAGGCGCTGAGGCGCAGGCCGCCAGCATGAGCGCCGACGCGGCGGCGAAGAGGGAAATACGGATCATCTGTTTGGCTCCATCAGGATTCTGGTTTGGGCAGGCGGTGAACTTCACTAGCCGGGGAAGAAGTGCGCAGGCAGGGCGGATTTGTGGAGAAAGTGTGTTTCCTTCGGTCGATCCGGTGTTCAGGCACCCGGCCCGGAGCACCAATGCAGGCTCTCAAGGTCAGGCCGCATGTCGCCCAGCGTGTAGACCGGCGTTTTGCCACCTGCATCCCGGCAGACAAATCCGGCTGCTGCCAGCTTGACGATCTCGGCCTCGTTCGGGCTGAGGCCGGACTTGCGATAGCGCGCCACCGGCACGTCACGCTCGCCCAGGACCCACATGCTGTCGAACCATTGGGTCAGGCTCAGCATGCGCTTAAGGCCAGCTTCGATGGTCTCGACATCTGTCCGGGCGAATGCCAGTTCTTCCTTGGCATTCGGCACCAGCGGATGATTGGGCGCCAGTTTCAGCATCGCCTCGAAATCCTCGACGGCACCGCGGCGATTGTCGCCCGCCTGGCGGCGCAGGCTGCCGCGCGCATACAGCACCCGCGCCCGCTGGTCATCGGACAGGCTCGCGTTCGACAAGAGTTCGGACAAGGTCGCGTCTGCGGCGTAGGGATTGGTATCGGACCGCGCATCGGACATGGCTGTTTGGAAGGCTGGCCCCATGCCTGCAGGCCCTGTGGCGCAGGCCGCGAGCAATGCGACGAGCATCAGCGCGCACAAGGGAATCATTCTGGACATCATGCGACGGACACTACTACCGGCCAGACTCGCCGGACAAATTGCATTTCCGTCATGCGCGGGCGAGCCGGTCGATTTCGGCAATGTCACCGCGCCCGAGTGCCTCGATCGCACGCGCCGCGATGTGCCGGGCGGTGAGGCACGCCTCTTCGTACATGGCCTGCGGTGTATCCTGGTTCTGGAACACGTCCGGCAGCGTCATCGGGCGTATTTTGAGGCCCCGGTCGAGCGCGCCAACCTTGGCGAGATGCTCCAGCACGAAACTGCCGAAGCCACCGGTCGCGCCTTCTTCCAGCGTGATCAGCACTTCATGGTCCCGGGCGAGGCGTTCGACGAGGTCGGTATCAAGCGGTTTGGCAAAGCGCGCATCGGCGACCGTCACGGACAGGCCTTGCGCCGACAGCATCTCGGCGGCCTTCAGCGCCTCCTGCAGGCGTGTGCCATAGGAGAGGAGCGCGATTGTCGTGCCCTCGCGCAGGATGCGGCCCTTGCCGATTTCGAGCGGCAGCAGCAATTCGGGAATGACCGCGCCCGTGCCCTCGCCGCGCGGATAGCGGAAGGCGCTCGGCCCATCGTCGATTTGCGCAGCCGTCACGACCATGCGCGCGAGTTCGCACTCGTCGGCGGCGGCCATGCAGATCATGCCCGGCAGGGCGCCAAGGAAACCGATGTCGAAACTGCCGGCATGGGTCGGGCCGTCGGCACCGACGAGACCGGCGCGGTCGATCGCAAAACGCACCGGCAGGCGCTGGATTGCCACGTCATGCACGACCTGATCATAGCCGCGCTGGAGGAAGGTCGAGTAGATCGCCGCGAAGGGGCGCATGCCATCGGCCGCGAGGCCCGCCGCGAAGGTCACCGCATGCTGTTCGGCGATACCGACATCGAAACTGCGGTCCGGGAAAACCTTCTCGAAAACATCCGTACTCGTACCTGATGGCATGGCGGCGGTGATCGTGCAGATCTTGTCGTCCGTCTCGGCCAGCTTCACGAGCGTTTGCCCGAAGACCTTCTGATAGGCCGGCGCAGACGGTTTGGCCTTGGCCTGCTCGCCGGTGATGACCGAAAATTTCGATACGCCGTGATACTTGTCAGCGGAATTCTCCGCGTGGGCATAGCCCTTGCCCTTCTGGGTGACCGCATGGATCAGGATCGGGCCTTCACGCATCGCTTTCACGTTCTCGAGGATCGGGATCAGCGTATCGAGATCGTGGCCGTCAATCGGGCCGATATAGTAGAAGCCCAGTTCCTCGAACAGGGTGCCGCCCATGGCGAAGCCGCGAAGGTATTCCTCGGCGCGCCGCGCTGGCGATTCCAGGCCAATCGGGCTGACAACTTTCTTGGCGATCCGGCGCAGGCCACGATAGGGCCGCGAGGAGACAAGCTTGGACAAGTAATTGCTCATCGCGCCGACAGGCGGTGCAATCGACATGTCGTTATCGTTGAGGATGACGATCAGGCGCGACTTGTCGGCGCCGGCATTGTTCATTGCCTCATAGGCCATGCCGGCGGTCATCGCGCCGTCACCGATGACGCAGATGACATTGTTGTCCTTGCCCTGCAGGTCACGTGCCTTGGCAAAGCCGAAGCCCGCCGAAATGGAAGTCGCCGCATGCGCCGCGCCGAATGGATCGTATTCGCTCTCGTCGCGCTTGGTGAAGCCGGACAGGCCGCCCCCCTGGCGAAGGGTGCGCATCTGGTCCCGGCGTCCGGTGAGAATCTTGTGCGGATAGCACTGGTGGCCGACATCGAGGATCAGCTTGTCGGCAGGCGCGTCAAACACGGCATGGATCGCCACGGTCAGCTCAACCACGCCCAGGCCGGAACCGAGATGCCCGCCGGTCACCGACACGACATCGATGACTTCCTCGCGCACTTCCTGCGCAATCTGTTTCAATTCGGCGCGCGACCGCCCTTTCAGGTCGTCGGGCGAATTGATCGCATCGAGGAGCCGGTTCGGGCTAAGTTTGGTCATCTATCCATGGACCCTTGAATATTCGCTGACTGCCGAGAGACAGCCCATTTGGGGTTATATTATGACTCGCCCTATTTAACGGGTTCTATCCAATACAAAATCAACCGATTGCAGTAAAATATCGGCGCGATCACGAAATATAGCGAGATGTTCCTTCGCCTGAGCGGCGAGAAGCCGCACACGCTGACGGGCACCATCAATGCCCAAAAGGGTCACAAAGTTCGCTTTTCCAGCGATTTCGTCGGTTCGCAGCGGCTTGCCGACCTCTTTTTCGTTGCCCGTTGCATCGAGCAGGTCATCGGCGATCTGGTAGGCCAGGCCAAGGTCATTCGAGAACCCGGCGAGCGCATTGCGCTCGGGTTCACGGGCACCGCCGATAATGCCGGCCGCTTCGGTTGCGTAGGAAATCAGCGCACCGGTCTTCAGGCGCTGCATCCGGGTGATCGTGTTGAGGTCGCGGGGACTGTCCTCTTCCAGCATGTCGATCATCTGGCCGCCGACCATGCCGCGCGCACCCGCCGCATCTGCCAGCCGCTCGATCAGCATGGTCCGGACCGTCGCGTCGTCATGTGTTTCGCTGGAGGCCAGTATCTTGAAGGCCAGAGTCAGCAGCGCGTCGCCCGCCAGAACTGCCGTCGATTCG
>NZ_JBBKXE010000007.1:0-17282 GCF_037969335.1 Hyphomonas sp.
GCTCGGCAATGCCGATCTGTTCGCGGCCACGGCCGGACATCGCGACGGGTTTGCGGCGGGCCGGGAGGACGACCATGAATGGCTGCTGAACTGTCCCGGCGCCCTAGGCATGGCGCGCAATGAAGCGCCGGACACGGGCGTGATCGAGTTTTTCATTCCCCTCGCGCCCCGGCGCTACCTGGATCGCAACTATACTGTCTTCGGACGCGTGATCGACGGCATGGACAATGTGCATCGGCTGAAACGGGTCGATCCGGAGGATGAGGCAAATTATCCCGACCTGTTCGTGAACGGCGAAGCGGCGTCCAAGGCCGCCTTCGCGGCGCGAGCGGCGCGGCTGGCAGGCAATGAAATCATTTCAATGACTCTGGCCGCCGACCTGCCAGAGGCCGTCCGGCCCGCCTATGAAGTGATGGCGACGCAGGGAGCGGACTGGCAGGCGCTGAAGACATCGAAGCGTGATTATTCCGCCATCACTGCATTCGTGCACACGCCGCCCAAGGTGCTGGACGTGTGCAGCCTGCCGGTCCCGGCGCGGCGCGTGACGGCACAAGCCAGCGACTGACTGACCAGAAAATCGGTACGCCCGCCGTATTTGCGGTTGTTACTGCGAACAATCTGTCGAATGAAGTGCGGCAGAGCGCAACCAAGCGCCGAAAAATGCCGAGGGAGGGCTGCATTGACCCGGGTCATGAATTCCATGAGGCGCATCGGCGTGCTCGCACCACTTGCCGGGCTGGTCGCAGCACCCGCCTTCGCCGACACAGGCGACACGGCCTGGATCCTGATTTCGACTGCGCTCGTCCTGTTCATGACATTGCCGGGACTGGCCCTGTTCTATGGCGGCCTTGTGCAGACGAAGAACCTCCTGTCCATCCTGATGCAGTGTTTCGCCATTGCCTGCCTGATGAGCCTGTTGTGGCTGGCCGTCGGGTACTCGTTCGCCTTCGGGCCGGGTACGGGCGGCTTCTTCGGCGGATTCAGCAAGGCGTTTGCGGCAGGCGTGACAAGCGCCCCGCTCGACGGGCAGACGATCCCCGAAGCCCTGTTCCTGATGTTCCAGATGACGTTCGCGATCATCACCCCTGCCCTGATCCTCGGTGCCTTTGCCGAACGCGTGAACTTCGCCGCCGTCCTGATCTTCTCGGCGTTCTGGATGCTGGTCTGTTACGCACCGGTGGCCCACTGGGTATGGGGTGGCGGCTGGCTCGCGTCACGCGGCCTGATCGATTTCGCCGGTGGCGTTGTCGTCCACACGACGGCCGGCATATCGGCTCTTGTGTTCGTGCTGATACTCGGCAAACGCCAGCATTTTCCGAAAGACATGCACCCGCCGCAAAATCCGGCTTTCGTGATGCTGGGCGCGTCGATGCTGTGGGTTGGCTGGTTCGGATTCAATGCCGGTTCGGCCCTGGGGGCCAATGGCGACGCGGCGCGTGTCATGCTGGTGACTCACACATCGGCGGCGACGGCTTCGCTGGTCTGGATGTGCATTGAATGGGTCAGCTTCAAGCGCCCGACCCTTGTTGGCATCGCCACAGGCATGGTCGCCGGCCTTGCCACGATCACGCCCGCTGCGGGGTCTGTCGGACCGGTTGGCGCCATCGTCATCGGCATCCTGGCAGCCAGCGTCTGCTACGGTGCGGTCGTGCTGATCCGCAACCGGCTGTACATTGATGACAGTCTGGACGTGTTCGCCGTCCATGGCGTTGGCGGTATCCTCGGCACGCTGGCCATCCCGTTCCTCGCGGCACTTGGCCCGATGGCCCCGGGCCTTGATGGAACGGCCATCGCCAGCCAGTTCGGCGTGCAGCTGCTTGGCGTTGTTGCCGTGGGCGCCTATTCGGCGATCGTCACGGTCGGCCTTCTGTTTGTGATCAAGGTCTTTGTCCCACTCCGCGTAACTGCTGACGAAGAGGAAGCCGGTCTCGATGCGTCGAGCCATGGCGAAAGCGCCTACCACCACTGACAGGCCCCGCGGCGTCTCCCCTTGACAGCGGACGCTGCCCATTTCACCGGTAGGGACATGGCAATACCGTTCAGTTCCTGTCCGGGCCTTGCGGGTTTGCGGGGCATCACTCACGGCTTTTTCGGCCGTCAGGGCGGCGTGTCGACGGGACTGTACGACAGTCTCAATGTTGGTGTCGGCTCTGGTGACAAGCCGGATGCGATCGCCCGCAACCGGACGCTTGTCGCCGCCACGCTGGGCGCAGAGCACTTATTGTCTTGCTACCAGGTTCATTCGGCCAGCGTCGTTCCGGTCGAGGCACCCTGGAGCGAACGGCCCCAGGCCGACGCGATGGTCACTGACCGGCCGGGCATCGGCCTCTGCATCCTGACGGCGGATTGTACGCCTGTCCTGTTCGCGGACGCAGAAGCGGGCGTGATCGGTGCGGCACATGCCGGGTGGAAGGGCGCGCTTGGGGGCGTCCTGGAGGCCACTGTGACAGCGATGACGAATCTCGGCGCCGAACGCTCTCGCATCCACGCCGCCATCGGCCCGACAATCGGACAGCCGAGCTATGAGGTCGGTCCGGAATTCCGCGACACGTTCATGTCAGGCTCGCCCGGAAGCGAGGTGCTGTTCCAACCCGGCAAGGGCGACCGGTTCCAGTTCGACCTGCCGGGCTTTGTTCGCCAGCGGCTGGACGCTGTCGGCCTCGGCGCAATCACGGATGTGGGGCATGACACGTGCGCGATGGAAGACGACTATTTCTCCAATCGTCGGCGCAATCATCGCGGCGAAGCCGATTATGGCCGTAACGGGTCGGTGATCCTGCTCAGAGCATAAAACGCGCGACCAGGTGTTGCTGATTCAACGCGCCCGCCACCTCATCCGATCCGCACTGCTGGAACTCGGGCTTTGGCGGTTGCGACTCGCGGGGCTTTGTTACAGAAGCGACACGAATGCGGGCAGTCAGGGGTGATGAGACCATGAAACTTCTATCATGCAATGCGAACCGACCATTGGCGGAAGCCATTGCGGACTATCTCGACACACGCCTCACACGATCTGAAGTCAAATCCTTCGCTGATCAGGAAATCTTCGTTCGCATCGACGAGAATGTCCGGGGTGAGGATGTTTTCGTGATCCAGTCGACTTCCTTCCCGGCCAATGACAATTTGATGCAATTGCTGATCTGCATGGACGCGCTGAAGCGCGCCTCGGCCCGGCGCATCACGGCAGTGATCCCTTATTTCGGCTATGCCCGTCAGGACCGCAAGACCGATGGCCGCACACCAATCTCGGCCAAGCTCGTGGCCAACCTGATTTGCTCTGCCGGCGCAGACCGGGTGTTGACGGTTGATCTCCATGCCGGCCAGATTCAGGGCTTTTTCGATATCCCGAACGACACTTTGTGCGGCGGACCCGTTATGGTCGACGACATCAAGGAGCGTTTCAACGGCGACAAGATCATCGTCGTCTCGCCGGATGTCGGCGGCGTGGTGCGTGCTCGCGCGCTGGCCAAGCGGATCGATGCCGACCTTGCCATCGTCGACAAACGCCGCCCGGAAGCGGGCACGTCGGAAGTCATGAACATTATTGGCGACGTCAAAGGTGCCCGCTGCATCATGCTCGACGACATGTGCGACAGCGGCGGAACACTCGCCAATGCCGCTGCAGCGTTGAAGGAACACGGCGCCACGTCGGTCTCCGCCTACGTGACGCACGGCGTATTGTCGGGTGAAGCGGTCAAGCGGATTGAAACGTCGGTCCTCGACGAATTGGTGATGACCGACACGATCCAGCCCTCTGAATTGGCGCGGAAATCCAAATCCATTCGTATCCTGCCCATCGCGCCCCTGCTCGGCGAAGCCATCCGCCGGATCGCGAACGAAGAAAGCGTCTCGAAACTGTTCGACCGCTAGGGACGCATCGCGTCGGGTTCGCACTCAGCAATCCAATTCACGTCAGAAAGCCGTTGGGTACCTGTTCGCGGCCACGGCGTCAGACTTCGCATGCTATTTAAAGAATGGGGACTATTCCACGGTCCAGCCGCGGGGGGTGCGGCGCGCGTTGAGCGTCATCGGCTCGTCGTCGGAATGTGGTTGCCTGACGGGGGCCGGTCGGCCACCGGAGAAACGCATGACAAGGGCTGCGCCAGCCAGGATCAGTCCGGCAATCGCCGTCATCACCGCGAAGATGCCAGCGGCTGCGACAAGGAGCATTCCAATCAACACCTGGATGAAGAGGGCAATACCGCCGCGCGCAGCGTCGGCGAGATTGAAATGGAAGAGTCCTGAAGCGTTCTGGGTCATGTCAGTTCCTTGTATCGCTTACCAACATGGCGGCATCATGGCGGCGCGTCAATCACGGTTGATGCGAGTGGCATGCCAATCGCGTGAACGGCCTAGTCCGGGCGCACCAGCAGGCCGCGCTCGGTGCGTATCTGGGCATAGGCCGACGTGATCGACGCGGCCTTGGCGTGGGCGGCATTCTCGAATTCACGTGGCGCGCCCATCTGGACGACGCGGTCGGGATGATTGTCGGCCATGAGCTGGCGATAGGCGGCGCGGATCGACTTGAATTCAGCGTCATGCGGCACGCCGAGGACCAGATAGGGATCGTCGCGTTCCGGCCCGAGATGGCTGGCCCGGATGCGCCGGAACGTGCCCTCGCTGAATCCGAAGGCCAGGCTGACATTTTTCAGGAACTGCATCTCGGCGTCGGTGATGACCCCGTCGGCGCCGGCGATCTCGAAGAGGCCGTCCAACACGCCTTCCAGCAGGCAGGGGCGGTTGCGGTACTTGCGACCGATGCGCCTTGCATAGCTTTCATAGCCGCGCACGGTCTGGCGGGCGATGTTGAAGACGCGGCGGACATTGTCCGCGTCTTCGGGCGCCGCGCGGAAAACACGCGAGAAGACCATGATTTCCTGATCGGTCACGGCGCCGTCGGCCATCGCGAGTTTCGCGCCGAGTCCGACAACCGCTGCGGTAAAACCGACATCATTGGGATCGGGCGCACATTCAATGCCGTCGGCAGCCGGTTCGGGCAAGGAATCGGGTTCAAACAGGCGTTTTCCGCCTTCCAGCAGTCGTGTCCACAGGCTCATTTGCCGGTCTTATAGCAGATTATCCGGCTTATGTGAGTGAGCCCCGCTGACATATGCGTGAAGCAAATGGACACATGGGCGTATCGGGTCAGGCGTCGCGGGCGGCAACCATCTGTTTCAATTCCGCAATCTCTGCGCGCATCGACATCATCAGCCGGACCATCTCGCGGCGCTG
Source organism: Hyphomonas sp. (assembly GCF_037969335.1). Taxonomy (GTDB): domain Bacteria; phylum Pseudomonadota; class Alphaproteobacteria; order Caulobacterales; family Hyphomonadaceae; genus Hyphomonas. The sequence goes on from NZ_JBBKXE010000007.1 coordinate 5,233, forward strand.
GTCGCCGGCCTGGTCCAACTCGCCCTCAATTTCGCCTTCAATTTCCTCAAGGCTCTCTTCGATCAACGCCTTTTGTTCCGAGGCCAGCGCTTCGACCACAAGCGCGATGAACAGGTTGAGGATGGCGAAGCTCGCGATGAAGATGAAGATGATGAAGAATATCCAGGCATAGGGATTGCCGTCATCGATCACCTTCTGGACCACTTCGAAGCGCCAGCCATCCATCGTCATGACCTGGAACAGCGAATAGGCGGATTTCGGCAGGTCGCCGAACAGGACCGCGACGTCCGGATCGGTCGTGTCGCCAAACATGTTCGTCGCCATGACCGCAGCGACATAGGTGACCAGCGCCAGAACGGCAAAGATCGCCCCCATGCCGGGCAACGCCTTCATCAAGGCTTCTGTGATACGCTTCATCATCGGGATGATGTGCAGCAGCCGCAGGACGCGGAGCACTCGCATGGCGCGCAGCACGCTGAAGCCGGCGCCACCGGGCAGCATCGACACGCCGATGACCACGAAGTCGAACCAGTTCCAGCCAGCGCGGAAGAACTGAAAGCGGTACACGAAAAGTTTCAGCAGGATCTCGACCGCAAACACCCAGGTGACCGCACGGTCAAAGACCTCCAGCGCCACGACAAGGCCAGGTGGCAGGAATTTGTGATAGGTCAACACGCCCAGAACGACGGCGTTGATGACGATCAGGATGATGATGAAGTGGCGGAACCAGGGGCGTTCAATCTCGCGTTCGAGGACGGAATTGCTGGTGCCATAGTCGAGTGTCGCACGGTCCATGACTGAATCTCCGTTTCGGGTCCGGGTCTCCCGAGACGGGTTTTGCCCGTTATGGCTTAGCCTGCCAATTGCGAAATCGGTTTCAGTCCGCCGACGTGGTGGTGTCCGAGACGATCAGCCATTCGCCATCGATCTTGCGCAAGACCAGCGTGTAGAGACCGGAGGGCCGGTCACTGACGCGTTCGAGCAGCCAGGCACCATGCGCAATGGCCGCGTCTGGCGACAGAAGCACGATCTCATAGTCGGACGTCACAAGACGTCCCATCAGGTCAGGCGTCGCATAGACCCGGTGATAGCGCGCATTGGTTTCATCCCACCCGCGCGTGACATTGCCACCCGACGCAAAACGCAATTCGGGGGAGCGCCAATAGCCGTCCATGAAGGCATCGATGTCGCCGCGGTTCCAGGCTTCATCCTGCTGTTCCAGAAGGGCGGTAATGGCGACGACTTCTGCGTCGGACGAAACCGCAGCCGCAGGTGGCGTCTGGACTGTGCCTGAAGTGGTGCAGGCTGCCAGAGGCAGTGACAGGACGAGGGCGGCTATGAGGTGTTTCATGTCGAAGCTTCCGGATTGGGCTGATGAGCGCCTAGTGCAATTCTGCTTCCGAGGTCGCTGCATCGCCATCCGCGACCGCCAGTTCCTCGTCATCGTCTTCCTCGATATCCGCGTCCGGTTCATCCTTGGGCAGCTTGCGCTTGCCGAGCGGTCCGCGCGTGTCGGCGTGCCGGTCATATTGCATGTTGTAATATTCGTGGGCGGTATGGGTCAGCGGTTGCGGTGTCAGGTTCAGCCCGTATGTGCGGAGCCGCTCGACGACCTCGTCACGCAGGTACATGCCGGGCAAGGCGCCCTGGCTGAATCCATGGCCTTTCATCCAGCTGCGCACATGCCAGCTGCGCACAACGCCTGCGTCAGACGGACGGGCGCCGTCATGCACTTCCCACATGTAGAGCGTCGCAATGCCGTTGATCACCGCATCCATGGCATCATCGAGCGATGTTGACGGATCACGGCCCTGGGCCAGCGTTGCCCGCAGGCTCATCTTGCGGGCCTCGAGTTCCTGATACGTGGCACCAAGGACGGCGATCGCATTCCGGTTGGCGCGAATCATCGTCGAATTGACGCCGTCGAGCTGGGGATGGCGGATCGGCAGCAGGGCGTCCGGCCCTGCCTCGTGATTGGCGGCAATCTGGGCAATCTCATTGACCATGCGCTGCAGGTTGATGCGCAATTCGTGGCTGACGCCCTGGAGGGCCGAAATGGCCCCTTCGCGTTCATCGTCGCGCAGGCGCCAGAATTGCCAGGCGATCAGGAGCGCCGCCGCGATCAGGAGGCCGAGGCCGCCCGTGAAAAATGTGTAGAAATCCGACTCGCTCATTCTGAGGTCCCCTTCAATTGTCCTGCATGGCCTGACCAGCCACACCCCCAACCAATTGAAGGCGAAGCTTAGCCGCCAAGTGCCCGGCCTGCAATCACCTGAAGCTTTGCCAGCATGGCAGGGTCGCGCGCCGCCGGGGCGGTGATCAGGGCATGATCGAGACAAGTATCGATGCCGTCCGGTGAGGCGGTGCGAGGTGTATCTGCCAGCGTTTCAGCCAGTCGCACCACGGCCTTACGGGCCAGCGCGCTGTTCTGGCCCATGATTTCGAGCACGTTCGTGACGTTGACCGCCTCTTCCTCCTCGCGCCAGCAATCATAGTCCGTGACCATGGCGAGGGTGGCATAGGGCAGCTCGGCTTCCCGGGCGAGCTTGGCTTCCGGCATGGCGGTCATGCCGACGACATCGCAGCCCCATTGGCGATACAGCCGCGATTCGGCGAGCGACGAGAATTGCGGGCCCTCCATCGCGAGATAGGTGCCGCCCCGATGCATCACGGCGCCTGCACCCTCGGCGGCATCGGCGGCCAGCGACGAAAGGCGCGAGCAGACAGGCCGGGCCATCGAGACATGCGCGACCATGCCGGGACCGAAGAAGGTGGACTCGCGCGCGACGGTCCGGTCGATGAACTGGTCTACCGCCACGAACTGGCCCGGCACATATTGTTCCTTCAGGCTGCCGCAGGCCGAGATCGAGAGAATGTCGGTGACGCCTGCCGCCTTCAGCGCGGCGATATTGGCGCGGTAAGGCACGGTTGACGGTGTCAGGCGGTGGCCCTTGCCATGGCGGGGCAGGAAGACAAGCTCGACAGGGCCAATCCGCCCTCGCACCAGCGTGTCGGAGGGGGCGCCCCAGACCGTCTGCACGCGTTCCTCGCGGCGATCGGCCAGGCCGTCGATCTCGTAGAGGCCTGATCCGCCGATGATGCCGAGAGTCCATTTACTCATGAGTCAGTCCCTTAAATGAAAACCCCGCCTCTGGACACCAGTCCGGGCGGGGTCGTCAATTCAACAGAATGTCAGATCGGCCTAGTGCTCGACCTTGCGCCAGATACGCTTGTACGAGAACCAGAGCAGGATCGTCAGGATCCCGAGATAGATCATCACCGGCAGGCCAAGCGACTTGCGATTGGTCTGCTTCGGCTCGCTGGCCCAGGCCAGGAACTGCGCCACATCGTGAGACATCTGTTCTGTCGTCGACTCGGTGCCGTCCGTATATGTCACGCGGCCCGGCGCCAGTTGCGGACCCATGGCGAGGAAACCGCCAGGAGGTGATTTACGCGGGTCGCCTTCATATTGCGGTGTCGTGTCGCCAGCCATGAAGGGATTGTAGAATTGGCCTGCAGGCTGGACCAGAATGCCGGCATCGCCATGCGCGCCTTCAGCGGCTTCGTGTCCCGGGATATGCACTTTCGACATGTCGATGACTGTCTGCATCACAGCAGGCGTCGACACTTCAGCCACATCGTCGCTCGAATCGTCCGGCGTTCCGTTATCGGACGCCACTGTCGTAACGACTGCCGGGGTCACTTCGCGCGTACTGATCGCGTCTTCCGCCGGATAGCCTGACAGGAGGCTGTAGACGTAGCTGGCACCGCCATGGCGCGCCTTCACGATAACCGACAGGTCCGGCGGCGCCGCACCATTGTTGGCAGCGCGTGCCGCATTTTCGTTTGCATAGGGCGTACGGAACTGGTCAGCGGGCGTGGCCGGACGGAAATCATAGTCGCCGATATCGTTCGGAGTCGGGCTCTGGATTTCAACATCGGCGGCCAGCGCCTTCACAAACGGATTCTCGTTTGCGTTCGGGTATTCCGGATCGAAGAACGGGCCACCCGGCTCACCGAGATTCCGATAGCTCATCAGTTTCATCGAGTGACAGGACGAGCAGACCTCGCGGTACACTTGGTAACCGCGTTGGACAGATGGCATGTCGAACTGGCCGAGCAGGCCGTCGAATTCCCATCCGCCTTCTGGTTCATGTGGATGGGCGGCAGCGCCGCCTTCGGCGTGCGCCAAGGCTGCGAGGCTGAGGCCGGCAAGACCGGCGGCGAGAATGCGGAACGCTTTCATGGATTTACCTCGAGGCTCCCTATTCGGCCGGAACGGCGGTTGCTGAAGACGCCTTGTGGCGCTTGAGCACGGATTTATGGATGGATTCCGGCAGTTCCTTCGGCTTCTCGGTCAGCCCGATGAAGAACAACATGAAGAAGTACCCAAAATAACAGATCGTCAGGATCAGCGAGAGCTGGCTGAACTGGAAGGTCGCCGGGGCAACGGCCGCAAGCGATGGGCTGGCACCTTCAGGAAGGCTGGCCATGAAGCGTTTTGCATCGTGATAGGCCTCGTCGCCCTTGTACTCGCTGGTCGCTTCCTCACCGTTCTCGCTATAATTCACGACGAGAATCTTTTCGCCTTGCAGCGCCGGTATGACGGGAGCGTCGGGTGCCTTTGCACCGCACCAGCCAAGCAGCACGCAGACAATGACAAATCCGAAGAAGAACTGACGGGCCACCGGGCGGTAGCGCATCGACTTGACCTTCGACGTGTCGAGCCATGGCAGGACAAACAGGATGGCGATGGCGGCGAACATGAAGATCACGCCGAGCAGCTTGGCCGGGATCGGACCGAGATCGAACGTGATGGCGCGCAGGATCGCGTAGAAGGGCAGCATATACCATTCAGGCACGATATGGGCGGGTGTCACGAGCGGATTGGCTTCGATGGCCTGGTCAGCGTGACCCAGTGCGTTTGGCGCATAGAACACGAAGGCTGCGAACATGATCAGGAACAGCACGATCGCGAAGCCGTCCTTGATTGTGTAATAGGGGTGGAACGGAACCGTGTCCTTTTCCACATCCTGGACTTCAACGCCGGTCGGGTTGTTGTTGCCCGGAACGTGCAGCGCCCAGATGTGCAGGATCACGACAGCGGCGATCATGAATGGCAGCAGGTAGTGCAGCGAGAAGAAGCGCTGCAGCGTCTGGTTGCCGATCGACGGTCCGCCGAGGATCCAGGTCTGCAGGCTTTCACCAACCAGCGGGATGGCGCCGAACAGCGACGTGATCACGTTGGCGCCGTGATAGGACATCTGGCCCCATGGCAGCATGTAACCAAGGAAGGCTGTTGCGATCATCAGGAGGAAGATCACGCAGCCAAGAATCCACAACACTTCGCGTGGCGCCTTGTACGACCCGTAATAGAGGCCGCGGAACATGTGGATGTACACCGCAAAGAAGAACATCGAAGCGCCATTGGAGTGAATGTAGCGCAGGAGCCAGCCATACGGCACGTCTCGCATGATGCGCTCGACCGAAGCGAAGGCGCCATCGACACTGGCTTCATAGTGCATGGAAAGGATTATGCCGGTCAGGATCTGGATCACGAGGCAGATCGCGAGAATCGCGCCGAACGTGTACCAGTAGTTCAGGTTTTTCGGCGTCGGGAACGTAATGGCCGTATCATTCGCAAAGCGAATCAGCGGCAGGCGCTTGTCGAGCCATTTCTCGAAGCCGGAATTGGGCGTGTAGGATGATTCATGTCCGCTCATCAGAGATATCCTTCCTTAGAGGGAAATGTTGACCACGGTATCCGATACATATTTGTAATTCGGAATCGGGAGATTGCTAGGTGCCGGGCCGCTGCGAATCCGGCCGGACGTATCATATTGTGAGCCGTGGCACGGGCAGTACCAGCCGCCATAGGCGCCGACATTGCCCTGTGTTGGGCCAACCGGCACGCAGCCAAGGTGGGTACAGGCTCCGGACGTGATCAGGATGGCCGGATTGAGCTTGCCGTCCGCCATCGGGCGCAGGCGCTCGTCATCAGTCTCCGGGTCGCGCAGGGTCGCGACATTGACCGCATCCGCCGAAGCGATTTCCGCGGTCGTGCGGTGACGGATAAAGAATGGCTTGCCGCCAATCAGGACGCGAATCTCACCGCCGAGCGGCACTTTCGAGATATCAACGTCGAGCGACGATGCAGCGCGCGTATCGGCCGCGGGGTTCCACTGGTCGACAGCGGCAATGGCAAAAGCGGCCAGACCGCCGAAAGCCACGGCGCCCGTCGCAATATGGATGAAATTGCGGCGATCTTCATCGACGGCATCGTCATGGGAATGTGCAGTTTGATCAGTCACGCTGTACCCGTCCTTCAAGGCAGATTCTTGGCCCCGTATTACACACGGCCCCTTTTCTTGCCCATTGCGGCAAGGCGACACGGGAGGCCCCGGTAAAACACTTATCGACGCGCGTTATCCTGACTTGTCGCCTGTGACAACAGCGCGCTTGTCGCAGGAGGCCAGACAGCGCATCAAAAGCGGCATGACCAATCCTGATCTCAATGCCCGCAAGGCGCGCGCCAGCGCCTGGTTCAAATCACTGCAAGACGACATCTGCGCACGGTTCGAGGCGCTCGAGGATGCCGTCGGACCGCCGCTCTACAAGGGGGCGCCGGGACGGTTCGAGATGACCGAATGGGCGCGAGGCGACGGGTCCGAAGACCTTGGCGGCGGCCGCATGGGCCTGATGCATGGCAAGGTGTTCGAGAAGGTCGGCGTCCATTTTTCCCTTGTGCACGGGACATTTTCCGAAGCCTTCGCGGCGCAGATCCCGGGCGCGGACAAGTCCGACGGGCATTTCTGGGCCAGCGGGATCAGCCTGATTGCCCATCCCCGCAACCCGCACGTACCGTCTGCCCACATGAACACGCGCATGCTGGTGACCAGCGACAGCTGGTTTGGCGGCGGCGGCGACCTCAATCCCCTGCTCGCCTACCAGCGTGACCGGGCGTTTGAAGATTCTGTGGATTTCCATGCCGCAATGAAATCAGCGTGCGATTCCTATTCCGGCGCGGACTTCTCTGAGATGCGCGATCATTGCGATACATACTTCCACCTGCCACACCGCAACGAGCCGCGCGGGACGGGTGGCATCTTCTATGACCGCTTCAATACGGGCGACTGGGAGGGCGATTTCGCGTTCACGCAGGAAGTCGGCCGCCAGTTCGCGGATATCTACCCGAATATCGTCGCACGCCGCATGCAACGGGCATGGAGCGAGGCCGAGCGTGAGGAGCAGCTGGTCCAGCGCGGGCGCTATGTCGAATTCAACCTGCTCTATGATCGCGGCACCACGTTCGGCCTGAAGACCGGCGGCAATGTCACAAGCATCCTGTCCAGCATGCCACCCGTGGTGAAATGGCCGTGACACCCGCCCGGCATAGATCCGGGTCGGTCCGAAAGAAAAATACCTGATTTCAATGTTCTGCAATGACGATGCGCCCGTATGCGGGTACACTATCGTCCATGCTGGTGCGCCAATACCCGATACCCTGGATGAGCGCCGTCCTGGTTGTGGCCAGCGCGACAATCGTCAGCATCCTGGGATATCTCGTCGCGCATGGCGCATCGCCGACCTGGTATGCCGGGCTGGCCAAACCGCCTCTGGCACCGTCTGGCACCGCCATCGTTCTAGCCTGGCCTGTTGTGATGATTGCGGTTGTGGCCGGGGCGCTCCTGGTCGTGAAGGCAGCCGGCAGCTTCCGCGAAGCCAGCAGCGCCCTCGGCCTTTACTTCCTGTTGCTGGCGGGCGGCATGATCTGGAATCTGGCCTTTTTCGGGCTTGAAGACGCCGGTCTCGCCTTCGGCGTGATGACCATCCTGCTCCTTCTGGACTTCGCTTTGCTGCGCGAATTCGACCGCCATTCACGCGTCGCCGCGCTGATCCAGCTGCCTTATCTCGGCTGGCTGCTGTTTGCCGCTTACCTGACCGCGACCCTCTGGGGCCTCAACCGGGCGATTTGAGCCGCGCCAGAAGCGCCGCGCGGTCGAGCTTGAAGTCGCTGTCGATCCAGGCTGATTCGGCGGCGCGCAAGGCCTCGCCAACCTGTGGGCCGGACAGACCCAATGCCAGTGCATCGTCGCCGCCGACCGGCAGGATGGGCCGGGGCCAGGTCACGATCTCCGTCAGGCGTTCCTTGAGACCCGCGATGCGTTCCGACTGGGCTGCCTCCAACACCGCACGATCCTGAACCGCTTCCGGCCCGTAGGCATAAATCGCCGCGTGCAGGTCACGCGGCGCGAGGCCCTGGACATGGTCCATGCCGGCGCTCGCCCAGGCCAGCAGGCGGCGGTGTTCCTCATTCGACATCTTGAGACGACCTGCCACCGCATCCATTTCGCGGCCGCGGCGCGGCAGCATGGCCATGACTCGCTGCATCGGATCGGGGCGCAGGCCCGCCTGTTTCTCGGCTTCGCACAGGGCAACCACGCCGTCAGCGTGCGCGTCGGGCAGGATTTCTTCCAGGACGCCGCTGTCCTCCATCGCCAGCATGGCAATTGAGGGGTCGGGCGCGCCAAGCAGCTTTTTCAGTTCCTTCCAGATCCGCTCGGCTGCGATTTTCTGCAAGCCGGTTCTCTGACGGGCGCAGGCGTCCAGCCCGGCCCCGTCAATCGCCTCACCATACCAGGCATTGAAGCGGAAGAAGCGCAGGATACGCAAATAATCCTCGCGCAGGCGCTCGTCCCCATCGCCGATGAAGATGACCCGGCCCGATTTGGCATCGGACAGGCTCTGAGGGATCGGCTCGAACACATGGCCCTCGCGATCGGCATAGAGGGCGTTCAGGCGGAAATCGCGGCGCGCGGCGTCCTCGGCCCAGTCCTCGGTAAAGGCCACGACGGCGCGGCGCCCGTCGGTCTCGACATCGCGGCGCAGGGTCGTGATCTCGAACGGTCGGCTGTCGAAGATCGCGGTGATCGTACCGTGCTCGATGCCTGTCGGCAGGGCGCGAATGCCAGCGGCCTCGAGCGCGGCGATGATGGCTGGTGGCTCCAGCTGGCTGGCAATGTCGATATCGTCATCGACATGTGTCGTGCCGCGGAAGACGTTTCGGACACAGCCGCCAACGAATCGTGATCCGCCCGGACGGGCCGCCTCCAGCGCCGCCATGACAGCCTGCGTCCCGCGCTGCGTCAGCCAGGGCGGTGCAATCTGCTCAATCGGGGTCATCGGGACTATCCGACGCCTGCGTTTCCGGGAAGCCCGCCTGGATGTCGGACGCATCACGTGTGTCAGCGGGGCCGACAGCCCCTTGCGGCACAATGCCGGGCGCGTCCTTCAGGGGCGCGCCAACATCGCGCACATTCTGCTCGCATGGATAGTCGCGCGCCGGAATGATCACGCCATTCTCGAACCGGGCCGGTTCATGGCAAACGTCGCGCTCCTTCTTTTCCAGCACGATCAGGACGAACCAGGCAATCGTGGCGAGCGCGAGCCCGGCCAGGAACAGCATCTGGACCGGCCACTTGCGCTTGCCTTCCTGCTCCACGCTGGCGGTTGCCAGCAGGTAGAGTCCGAACAGGATGAACGGGATCGAGAAGATAAAGGCCTCAAAGACCAGCCTGCCTGCCAAAATGTCCCTCCAATTCAGGTTACGTCCTAGATAAGCCGCACAGCGCCCAATCCAAACCCCTAATCATGCGTCGCGGGCTCAGCCCTCATACAGTGTCTGGTAAAGACGACGTATAATGCCCGCTGTCACGCCCCAGATACGATAGCCATTGTGAGGCATCTCGTAATACTGGCGCTCCTTCCCCTTGTAGACGGCGTGTCCCGTCTGGTGATTGGCGCTCTTCATCAGGAAATCGAGCGGCGTCTCGAACACATCGGCCACTTCGGTCGGGTCCGGCACGGCGACAAAGTCAGCCGGCAGCACGCCGAGCACAGGCGTGATGCGAAAGCGTGTGCCCGTGACATAGGGCGAGCCCTTGCCGATGACATCGACATCGCCCGGAACCACACCGACTTCTTCCTCGGCTTCGCGCAGGGCGGCGGCGACCTCGTCGACATCAATCGGATCGACCTTGCCGCCCGGGAATGCGACCTGGCCAGCATGGGTGGACATCGTGGTGGGGCGGACTGTCAGCAGGGTCGTCGCACCGGTCTTGCGCGGGATGATCCCGATAAGCACCGCGGCGGGCCGGATGATGGCGACTTCTTCCGGCGTCAGGAAATCCATGTCGCCGCCTTCCTGCAGGCTCATCGCGCCGACCGGCGGATCCAGCCGCGCCGCCGCTCTTGTCAGGAAGTCGTCGAGATTTGTGTAGCCCATCTCGATCAGGCTGCCGGGCCAATGGTAAAGAATTGGCCCTGGCTCCACACACCGAGCGTCGGCGAGCCATCCGGATGGGGCACGGCCATGTCAGCCAGTTCATAGAAGACGGGCCGCGCCAGTCTGGCCTCAAGCCGCCCCCGCACCAGCACATACGGCGAAGGCTCGCCGGTTTCTGCATCGGTGTCCACCCGGATCGGCAGCTCTGGCCCTGCCACCGCCACATCGCCGACATTGGTCAGGAAAGCCAGCGCCTGCTCCGGGCCCGGCTCTCCCGCACGGTCGACGCGCACGGCGATGAAGGGCGCATCCTCGACCCGGACCACGACCTTTTCATACGGTGTGACGAGCCAGGTTTCGCCGTCTTCATCCTTGCGCAGGATGCGGGAAAACATCTTCACCATGCGTTCGCGGTTCATCCGGCCGCCGTCATGCCACCAGCTGCCATCGGCACGGATCGCCATGTCGATATCGCCGCAACGGTCCGGATTCCACGATTCCACAGGCGGCAGCTTACCCGACAGCTTGCCATCCGGCATTATAGCCTTAAGCGTCTCCTCGAGGCTCAATGTGTTGCCGGGACTGGATTTCACGTCTTACTCCGCCATGATGAGGCCTTAGACATAGGTTTGTTTGCCAGACACGTGAAGCCGGAGGCGCCCTTTATATGGCCGATACTGCAGTAGATACGAATGACATCGTCGCCGAGGCCGAGGCAGCCACCGAAACCCTGCACCAGGTCAAGTCGGAAATCGGCAAGGCCGTCTTCGGTCAGGAACGGGTCGTCGAACTGGCACTGGCGGCTGTCCTCGCAGGCGGTCATGCGCTGCTGATTGGCGCGCCGGGCCTCGCCAAGACGCGCCTCGTCGAAGCGATGGGCACGGCGCTCGGCCTCGCCAACCAGCGCATCCAGTTCACACCGGACCTGATGCCATCCGATATTATCGGTTCCGAAGTGCTGGACGAAAGCGCTGGCGGACAACGCACCTTCCGTTTCCTCAAGGGCCCAATCTTCACCCAGCTGCTGATGGCCGACGAGATCAACCGCGCCAGCCCGCGCACCCAGTCCGCCCTCCTGCAGGCCATGCAGGAACGCCATGTCACGGTCGCGGGCGTGCGCCACGACCTGCCGGCGCCTTTCCACGTGCTGGCGACGCAAAACCCGATCGAGCAGGAAGGCACCTATCCCCTGCCCGAAGCCCAGCTCGACCGTTTCCTCTTGAAGATCGATGTCGCCTATCCGGACCTCGACACCGAGCGCCGCATCCTGATCGAAACGACGGGCGGAGCCGACCAGACCGTCCGTCCGGCGCTCGACGCCGAGCAGCTGATGTCGATCCAGGCATTGGTGCGCCGCATGCCGGTCGGAGAGAAGATCGTCGCCGCGATCCTGAACCTGATTCGCGAAGCCCGCCCCGAGCAAACGTCTGACGCGCGCGTCCAGCGCCTTGTCGACTGGGGCCCGTCTCCACGCGCCGGTCAGGCCCTGATGCTCGCCGCTCGCAGCCGCGCCCTGCTGCGCGGACGCCTCGCGCCATCAATTGAAGACGTCGAAGCCCTCGCCGAACCCGCCCTCGGCCACCGCATGGCCATGCGCTACGATCCGACCCGCGAAGCCCCGAGCCTCACCGACCTGATCAACGACCTCGCGCGGAAGGTGGCGTGAATTTCCCGGAATGACTCCCCTCTCCGACCTTCGTGCTGAAGCTGAGGCGCTGGCCCGCCAGCTGCCGAACCTGAACTTCAAGGCCGAGGCCTCTGAGGC
>NZ_JBBKXE010000008.1:0-2509 GCF_037969335.1 Hyphomonas sp.
AAGCCGAGCGGGCCGAAATTCGGGCCACCGCCGCCGCTGCGACGTCCGCCGCCACCGCCGCCACCGCCGGAGCGCTTGCGAAACCGCTCCTGCATGCGCTTCATTTGCTGCTCAAGGTCGCCGCCGCCATTCCCACTGGAGCCGCCGCCAGGGCGCGTCCAGGGTGAGCCAGCTTCCTTGCCGGGCTCATCGTCTGATCCGCCGCCCCATGGGCCGCTGGATTTTGTCTTGTCATCCCAGGGCTAGCCCCTCCTGTTTTGGTTTATAGGCTTCTATATAGGAACTTGCGTGATATGTGCATGCCTCATTCAGGGCTTCAAGGACGCAGGGATCATATCAGGTGTTTGGTTCGAAGGAAAAATCTCGCCGGAAACTGGCAAAACAGGTCCGGGATGCGATTGGCGCACCGGACTGGCTGGAGTCGGTCGACGTTGATGATACAGGGCGGGTTATCCTTGTCCTGCTGGCTGATCCAGCCGATACGGCAGGGGCTGAGGCCCGCCGTATCGAAGCGGAAGGCCGGGCCGAACTGGTCGCTGGCGTGCATGCCGTGACGAGCATTCTCACGGCCCAGAAAGCACTGCCGACAGTAAAGCTTGAACCGGCCCCGCGCCGGGTGACCAAGGGCGCACGCCTGTCGGATGAGGCGATGCAGCAAGGCGCGCCGTCCCAGGCATCCGGTATTCCGCCGATTCCCGGCATTGCGCGGATTCTGGTTGTGGCGAGCGCCAAGGGCGGGGTCGGAAAGTCGACGATTGCGGTGAATCTTGCTGCGGCGATGGCCAAGGCGGGCATGAAAGTCGGCCTGCTCGATGCAGATGTCTACGGGCCGTCGATCCCGACCATGCTTGGCATGCAGGATGCCCAGCCGGGAACGGCCGAATCGAAAAAACTGGTCCCGGTTATCGCGCATGGCATGAAGACGCTGTCGATCGGCTACCTGTCGGACCCGGATGCGCCGATGATCTGGCGCGGGCCAATTGTCATGTCGGCGATCACGCAGATGCTGAATGATGCCGAATGGGGCGAACTGGACGTGCTTGTCATCGATACACCGCCCGGCACCGGCGATGCCCAGCTGGCGATTGCGCAGCGCGTACCGGTGACGGCGGCGATCATCGTGACCACGCCGCAGGAAGTCGCACTCGCCGATGTACGGCGCGGCGCGGCCATGTTCACCAAGACGGCCGTGCCCGTGCTCGGCATTGTCGAGACGATGAGCTGGTTCGAGGATCCGGCAGGTAACCGCCACTACCTGATGGGCGAGGGCGGCGGTGCGGCGACGGCGCAGTCACTGGGCCTGCCATTGCTGGGCCAGATCCCCATGCTGCAGGCCATACGTGAAGGCGGTGATGCAGGGCAGCCTGCCGCGCTGGCAGATGGCGAGACCGCCCGCATCTTTCACGACCTCGCGCGCACCGTGGCCATCGGCCTCGATACGCTGGAATCCAAGCCTGCGCCCGAGATTGTCTTCGAAGACTGACGCCGCCGTCAGGCGTTGAAGTTCAGGACGAGGCCCGGCTCCGGCCAGCGGCACTTGATCAGCTGGCCTGTGCTCGACAGCGTCAGGTAAGCGTCCTTCATGTCATCCCCGCCAAAGGCGATATTCGTGACCAGCATGTCCGGGAAGGCCGTGTGGCTGAAATCGCCCTGCGGCGTGATCGTGGTGATGCCACCATTCAGGATCGTGGCGACGCAGACATTGCCTGCGGCGGTCATGGCGAGGCTGTCAAAATATTGCAGTCCGGGCATCGTGGCGACGACGCGTCCACCATTGAAAGGCGAGGCTGGCTTGATCTCGCCGGGGGCGGCCAGGTCGAAGGCCCACATGCGGCCGGTCATCGTGTCGGCCATGAAGACCGTCTGTTCGTCTGGCGAAAGGCCGACGCCATTGGGCGAGGAATAGTGGAAATCCATTTCCTTGGCTTCCGACGCGCCGTTGGCGAGGAAGAACAGGCCGCCGAAATCGCGATGGCGCGAATAGGTCTTGCCGTGATCGGTGAAATAGAGGTTCCCGGCCTTGTCGAAAACGAGGTCGTTCGGGCCTTTCAGCGGATGGCCATCGACCGTGTCGAGCACGCGTTCGACCTCGCCGGTTGAAAGGTCGATCCGCTCAATGCGCCCGCCGGAATAGTCATCCGGGCAATTGCCGGGAATGAGGAGGCCGTCGACTTCGTGATAGAGGAACCCGCCATTATTGCAGCACCAGAGGGCGCCGTCGGGTCCGATGGCGAGGCCGTTGGGGCCGCCGCCGGGGGTCGCGACCACTTCGGATTTTCCGTCGCCCCAGTGACGGGAAATAGCGCCATTCTGGATTTCGACGATAATGATGCTGCCGTCGGACATGACGACGGGGCCTTCAGGAAAACCCAGTCCGCTGGCCAAGAGTTCGAAATCCATGCGCATTCCTCCTTGTTTTGGAGGCACATTAGGGGCGGCGCAGGGGTGCGGCAACGGGTTCCCCGAGGGGAGTGAACCGGTGGGGTGAGGGTGTGGGACGGGTGTGGCC
>NZ_JBBKXE010000009.1:0-8742 GCF_037969335.1 Hyphomonas sp.
GTCAGCGCCGCCGTCACGGATACGCCTCGCGCGTTCAGCGCATTTTGCAGGGACAGGAACAGCGGCGAACTCTGGCCAAGATAGAGGACTTCCGGAGCGGCATCGGGCGGCGGGCCGGATGCGGTCATCCCGAATGCTTTCGCAGTTTCGGCGCGAATCGCGACTTCCGTGCTTCGCGCCTCCCGGCGTGCCATCGCAGACAACCGCCCTTTCAACATTCCCAAGTCCCGGTCACGGCGAACCGTGAGCGCGTCAGACAGGAACAGTCCCGCGTCTGCGGTATCGAGAATGATCAATCGCCGGGTCAGACCGCGAAGGCACGCTTTGTGGCAGGCCTGCAGCACCGCCATGGGCACGCTGGCCAGATCGATGAGAAGGGGATCAGATGACTCGAAATCCACCGCATCTCCGCTCGCATACGGGCGCATGCCGCCGGATCGCAGGCGCGCGGCAACAATCTTGAACCGCACACCCGTCGCGGCGACTTCGATTGGCGGGTCCATGTAGGTCAGGTCAGGCATGAATTTCTCGAAACGCTGCAGCGGTCGACGCTGGGACACCCCTTCCTTTTGCCGGTTTCACACTTAAAGTTCCGCTAATCAGGCTGCATTGGCCAATCGAGAACGGGAGAAGATCATGGCGAGTGGGCCACTGGACGGTGTCAAAATTGTTGAATTCGCGGGAATCGGTCCGGGACCATTCTGTGGCATGCTATTGTCCGACATGGGCGCCGACGTGGTCCGCATTGATCGCGCCGGCGACGGCAAGCCGGGTCGCGCTGCGGACGTCATGAGTCGCGGACGCCGATCAATCAGCCTGAACCTCAAGGATCCGGCAGATGTCGAAGTCGCCCTGAAACTGATCGAGAAGGCTGATGGCCTGATCGAAGGCTTCCGTCCCGGCGTGATGGAGCGCAACGGTCTTGGACCGGATACCGTTCTCGCGCGCAATCCGAAACTCGTTTACGGTCGCATGACCGGCTGGGGACAGTTCGGTTCGCTATCACAAGCGGCCGGCCACGACCTCAACTATATCGCTCTGACGGGCGCGCTCCACGCCATGGGCCGCAAGGATGAGCGCCCGAGCCCGCCACTCAATCTGGTCGGCGACTATGGCGGCGGTGCCCTCTATCTGGCCATGGGCCTGCTGGCCGGCATCGTGAACGTCAAGAATGGCGGCAAGGGCCAGGTCATCGATGTTGCGATGACAGACGGCGCGGCGTCACTCTCCACCATGTTCTTCGGCATGAAAGCCATGGGTGTGTGGACCGATGACCGCGAATCGAACCTGCTCGACGGCGGGGCGCACTTCTACGACACCTACGAATGCAGCGACGGAAAATGGGTCTCCATCGGTTCGATCGAGCCGCAATTCTATGCGCTGCTTCTCGAGAAGACTGGCGTCACCGACCCGGAATTCAAGTCCCAGATGGACCGATCGAAATGGGGCCCACTCAAGGCCAAGCTGACCGCGATCTTCAAAGGCAAGACGCGCGACGAATGGTGCGCCATCATGGAAGGCACCGACATCTGCTTCGCGCCGGTTCTGTCCATGGCCGAAGCACCGAGCCATCCGCACAATGTCGAGCGCAAGACATTCGTCGAAGTTGAAGGCGTCGTTCAGCCCGCGCCCGCACCACGATTCTCCGGCACGCCGGCAGAAATCCAGCGACGTCCTGCTGGCGTCGGCGAGCACACCGACGAAATCCTGCGCGACTGGAATGTCAGCCGCTAATGAGCGCGCTTCCGGGAACCACGGGCCGGCGGCGCATCTACCTGATGCGCCACGGCTTCGTCGACTATACGTCGGCCGCCGTCCGCAAGGCGCGTGACCCGTCGATCGCGGTGCTGACCGAAGCGGGCGAATTCGAAGCGAAGGCCGCGGGCGTGGCGCTCTCAGAAGTCCACTTTGATCTCGCGATCTGTTCCGGACTCAAACGTACCAGGCAAACGGCCGAGATCGTCCTCGCCGAGCATCCAAAGAATCTGGTTCTCGAAGAGGAACCTCGTTTCGGCGAGGTCCGGTCCGGACAGTACATCGACTTCCGTTCGGCAGAACATCTGGCCGCCACGATGACATTCACGTTCGAACAGGCGGGTGAGCCGGATGCGCGTTTCCTCGAAGGCGGTGAGAAATTCTCCGATGCCCTTGAACGCATCCTGGAAGGCTTGAGCGATCTGCTCACCCGACCCGGCTGGGCCAGCGCCCTCGTCGTCGCGCACGAAGTCGTCAATCGCATGGTGCTTGCCTCTGTCGTGGGGGCACCGCTCGGCGCCAGTGCGGGCTTCGAGCAGGATACCGGCTGCATCAACATCATCGATTTCGACATGGTGCCAACAGACGACGGCACAGGCACCCAGATCGAGCGGGGCGTCGTGAAAGCGGTGAACCTGACACCGGCAAACTACCTCAAGAACGGCATGAACCTGCGCAGCCTCGAGGCCATCTTCACCCGGCCGGACCCTGGCACCTGAGCAGAATGCCGCAACTCGCGTCTCAGGTGAACAGAACATAACAAGGGCACGCGGATCCGTTCAGGTAAGATCCGCTATTAACCAACCTGTCGGTGCCGCGTTTTTAGGCTTTTTGCCAGAACAACGCATTGACGTCCTTCTTGCTTTACCTCGGCCGCCCCTCGGGGCGGCCATTTTCTTGCGCCGCAGCATTTTACGGATAAGGTCTCTCCATCTGAACACATGGCGAGGGCTGACACTTGAAAACGACAATGACGAGCATGCTGGTACTGGCGGCCCTGACGGCCTGCTCCCCGAAAGCACCGGCACCCGCAGACACAGTCCCTGAGCCCGAATCAGCAGCCCAGCTACACGAACGCCTGCTCGTGCTTGATTCCCACCTCGATACGCCTGCGAATCTTTCCAAGCCTGACTTCGATATCATGGCCGACAATCCGAGCGTGCTCGGCAGCGTCCAGGTCGACCTGCCGAAGATGACGCGCGGAGGTCTCGATGGTGGTTTCTGGGTAATTTTCACGCCGCAAGGGCCTGTCGACGAAGCGTCCTATGAAGCCGCAAGAGCGGCGGCACTCACCCGTAGTGATGAGATTCGCACCATGGTTGCCGATCACCCGGATTCGTTTGAACTCGCCTACACGTCCGAAGATGCCGCTCGTATTGCCGCGTCCGGAAAGCGGATCGTCTACCAGTCCATCGAAAACAGCTATCCGATCGGAACCGATCTTTCGCTGGTGAAGACCTTCTATGACCGCGGCGTCCGCTTTATCGGCCCGGTGCATTTTCGCGACAACCAGTTCGCCGACAGCGCAACGGATCTTTCGGCCGGAGACTTTGGTGGCCTCAGCCAGCTCGGCGAAGAACTGGTCAGGGAAGCCAACCGCCTCGGCATGGTCCTGGATGGGTCCCACGCGGCTGATTCGACGGTTGATGACATGATCGCACTGTCCACCACGCCGCTGATTCTCACTCACACAGGCGTCAAGGCCGTCTACGACCACCCACGGAACATCAGTGACGATCTTCTGCGCAAGATCGCCGACGATGGCGGCGTCATACAAATCAACGCCTATGGCGGTTATCTCGAGGCGCTCTCACCCACCCCTGAGCGCCAGGCTGCACTGGACGAACTTCAAACGGAATTCGAAGGAATCTCGCCGATCACGGCGGACGCCGAGACGCGCGAGCGCTACATGGCCCGCATGGAAGAGGTGGACGCGTCATTTCCGCCCCCTCGTTCCACGTTCGAGAAGTTCATGGAGCACTTGAACCACGCCCTCGACGTGGTCGGACCCGACCATATCGGCATGGGGGCTGACTGGGATGGCGGCGGCGGCGTTGAAGGCATGGAAGACGTATCCTTCCTGCCGAAAGTCACCGAACGCCTTCTGGCTGAGAGCTATTCAGAGGCCGATATCCAGAAGATATGGAGCGGCAACATGCTGCGGATGCTGCAGCAGGCCGACGCGGCCAAAGAGACACCTTTGCCCCAATAGGGCAGGAGAATACATAATTCGCGGGTTTGGTGATGTTCAGACCTTGCAAAGCCGGTTTGGCGTCTGTAAGAGGCCCGTTCCAGTTCACACGCTGAAAATGCGCAACAATCCGGATACCTGTCATGGCAGTTCCTAAGAGCAAAATCTCCAAGTCCCGTCGCGGCATGCGCCGTTCGCACGACCGGCTTGCAATGAATACGTACATTGAAGACGCCCAGTCAGGCGAGCTTCGTCGCCCGCATCACATCGACATGAAGACCGGCATGTATCGCGGTCGTCAGGTGCTTGAGCCAAAGGGCGATATCTAGTCTGGTTGCGCATTTGCGCGCACGAGACTAAGGGTTCCAGCGCCTCCCGCCATCCGGCTGGGGGCGCTTTTTACATCTGACGCCGAACACAATTAAGGGGCACAAGACCGCCATGAGCGAGATCATCGACATTCACGCACGCGAAATCCTCGACAGCCGGGGCAACCCGACCGTGGAAGTGGACGTTACCCTTGATGATGGCTCGACGGGCCGCGCTGCCGTGCCATCGGGCGCGTCGACTGGCGCCTATGAAGCCCACGAGCAACGCGATGGCGACAAGTCGCGCTATGGCGGCAAGGGCGTGCTCAAGGCAGTCGATGCCGTGAATGGCGAAATCTACAATGAACTCGAAGGCATGGACGCCACCGACCAGCGCCTGATCGACATGATGATGATCGATCTGGACGGCACGGAGAACAAGTCCCGCCTCGGCGCGAATGCGATTCTCGGCGTCTCGCTGGCGGTTGCCAAGGCCGGCGCTGAAAGCTGTGCCATGCCGCTCTACCGCTATATCGGCGGCGCCAATGCCCGCGTCCTGCCAACGCCGATGATGAACATCATCAATGGCGGCGAGCATGCCGACAACCCGATCGATATCCAGGAATTCATGATCATGCCGGTCAGCGCCGAGAGCCTGACAGATTCGGTCCGCATGGGCGCAGAAGTCTTCCACGCGCTTAAGAAAACGCTCAGCGACGCCGGGCACAATACCAATGTCGGCGACGAAGGCGGCTTTGCGCCGAACATCGGCTCGACCGAAGAGGCGATCGGCTTCATCATGAAAGCCATCGAAAAGGCCGGTTATGCGCCGGGCGAAGACATCGCGCTCGCGCTCGATGCGGCCTCGACCGAGTTCTACAAGGACGGCAAGTACCACCTCGCGGGTGAAGGCAAGATTCTCGGGTCTGACGAATTCGCCAAATATCTTGCAGACCTCTGCGGCCGCTATCCGATCATCTCGATCGAAGACGGCATGGCCGAGGACGACTGGGACGGCTGGGTCGCGCTGACCGAAATGATCGGCGACCGCATCCAGCTCGTCGGCGACGATCTCTTCGTGACCAATCCGGAACGCCTATCGACCGGCCTCCAGAGGGGCGCTGCCAATTCGATCCTGATCAAGGTCAACCAGATCGGCACGCTGTCGGAAACGCTCGACGCCGTCGAACTGGCGCACCTCCACGCCTATACGGCCGTCATGTCCCACCGCTCCGGCGAGACAGAGGACACGACGATTGCCGACCTCGCGGTCGCCACCAATTGCGGACAGATCAAGACCGGATCGCTGTCCCGCTCTGACCGGATTGCGAAATACAACCAGTTGATTCGCATCGAGGAAGAGCTCGGCCCGATCGGCATCTATGCCGGCCGGTCGCGCATCAACGCGGAATAGCGCAAACCCGCGGTTAACCAATCGCGTCTACAGATCTGCAGCATGGTATCCCGCCTCGAGGCCCTCGGGCTCAGCCTGCTTGTGCTCTACTTCGCCTACCACGCGTTTGCGGGGGAGAAGGGCCTTGGCCGTTGGTCTGATGCCCAGCTGGAACTCGAAGACCGCAAGGCCGATCTGGCCAGGATCGAGGCCGATCTGACCCGCCTGCGCACCGATATCCGCAGGCTCACGCCGGGATCGGTCGATCCGGATTTTGTCGAAGCCCTGGCGCGCGATAAGCTCGCTTTTGTGTACCCGAACGAGATCGTCCTCATGGCGTCAGCGGGCAGTGTTGCAAATTGACATAGATGTTCTGACTTGTCGCAACGGAAACACGCATACATAAGACGGGTAAGGGATGGAGTTATCTGATGGCGACAAAACCTAAGAGTGCCAAAAAAACACCCACTAAGACAAGCAAGGCCGACATGCTCGAATATTATCGGGCGATGCTGTTGATCCGGCGCTTCGAAGAGAAGGCTGGCCAGCTCTACGGCATGGGCAAGATTGCCGGCTTCTGCCACCTCTATATTGGTCAGGAAGCGGTCGTCACCGGCATGCAGGCTTGCCTGAAGGATGGCGACCAGGTCATCACCGGTTACCGCGACCATGGTCACATGCTGGCCTGCGGCCTCGACCCGAAAGGTGTCATGGCGGAGCTGACCGGGCGTGCAGACGGACTCTCCAGAGGGAAGGGCGGCTCCATGCACATGTTCAGCCGCGAAAAGAACTTCTTCGGCGGCCACGGCATCGTCGGTGCGCAGGTGCCGATCGGCACCGGGCTCGCCTTTGCCAACAAGTACAAGGGCAATGACAATGTATCCATCACCTATTTCGGTGATGGCGCTGCAAACCAGGGCCAGGTCTACGAGGCCTTCAACATGGCCTCCCTCTGGAACCTGCCGGTCGTCTACGTCATCGAGAACAACCAGTATGCGATGGGCACGAGTGTCGCCCGCGCCTCGGCTGAAGTCGAACTGTTCAAGCGCGGCATCAGTTTCGAGATTGAGGGCGAAGCCGTTGACGGCATGGACGTCCTCGCGGTGAAGGAAGCCGGTGAAAAGGCCGTCAAATATGCCCGGTCCGGCAAGGGCCCCTACATTCTCGAAATGAAGACCTACCGCTATCGTGGCCACTCCATGTCCGACCCCGCCAAGTATCGCAAACGCGAAGAGGTCGACGACATCCGCACCCATCACGACCCGATCGAAGGCCTCAAGGGCCAGCTGATCGAAGCGGGTCATGCGACGGAAGAGGAACTCAAGAACATCGACAAGGAGATCAAGGGCATCGTCAAGGACGCCGCCGACTTCTCGCTCGAAAGCCCCGAGCCCGATCCGTCCGAACTCTGGACGGATGTCCTTCGCGAAGTGGAGTCCGTCTAGATGTCCGTTGATATTCTCATGCCGGCCCTGTCACCCACCATGGAAGAGGGCACGCTCTCCAAATGGCTGAAGAAGGAGGGCGACACCGTCTCCTCCGGCGACGTGATTGCCGAGATCGAAACCGACAAGGCGACGATGGAAGTCGAAGCCGTGGACGAAGGCATCCTCGCCAAGATCCTCGTCGCTGAAGGCACCGAAGGCGTCAAAGTGAACGCCGTCATCGCCGTCCTCGCCGAAGAGGGCGAAGACGCAGGCAGCGTGAAGCCGTCATCCAATGGCGCCGCAGCGCCTGCCGCCGCTCCGAAAGAACAACCGGCAGAATCCAGCGCAGCTGCGCCCGCGCCTAAGGTCGAATCCGAAGACGCGCCCGCCGCAGCCGTCCTCTCCGATCCCTCCATTCCCGAGGGCACAACCTTCACCGAAACCACGGTCCGCGACGCGCTGCGTGACGCCATGGCCGAGGAAATGCGCCGCGACGAAACCGTTTTCGTCATGGGCGAGGAGGTCGCCGAATACCAGGGCGCCTACAAGGTCACCCGCGAACTGCTGCAGGAATTCGGCGCCCGCCGCGTCGTCGACACGCCGATCACGGAGCATGGCTTTGCCGGCCTCGGCGTCGGCGCGGCTTTTGGCGGCCTGAAGCCCATCGTCGAATTCATGACCTTCAATTTCGCCATGCAGGCCATCGACCACATCATCAACTCCGCCGCCAAGACGCTCTACATGTCCGGTGGCCAGATGGGCTGTCCCATCGTGTTCCGTGGCCCCAATGGCGCAGCCTCCCGCGTCGGCGCCCAGCACAGCCAGGACTATGCATCATGGTACGGGCATATCCCGGGCCTCAAGGTCGTCGCGCCGTATGACGCGGCAGACGCAAAGGCCCTGCTCAAGGCGGCGATCCGCGACCCCAACCCGGTCGTCTTCCTCGAGCATGAACTGATCTACGGCACCAGCTTCCCGGTGCCGGACCTTGACGATTATGTCCTGCCCATCGGCAAGGCTGCCGTGAAGCGCGCCGGCACCGACGTCACACTGGTGGCCTATTCCCGCATGGTCGGATTCGCCCTGCAGGCCGCCGACGAACTGGCAGAGCAGGGGATCAGCGCCGAAGTTGTCGACCTGCGCTCCATCCGCCCGCTCGACACGGCCACGGTCATCGAAAGCGTCAGGAAGACCAACCGTATCGTCACCTGTGAAGAAGGCTGGCGCTACATGGGCATTGGCGCAGAGATCTGTGCCACGGTCGTCGCCGAAGCCTTCGACTATCTCGACGCCCCACCGGCCCGCGTCCACCAGAAGGACGTGCCGCTGCCTTACGCCGCCAATCTCGAAGCGATGAGCCTCCCCAGCGTCGCCGACATCGTCGCAGCAGCCCGCAAGGTCTGCTACGCGGACCAGGAGTAGCGCCATGAGCATCAACATCACCATGCCCGCCCTCTCCCCCACGATGGAAGAAGGCACGCTTGCCAAATGGCTCGTCAAGGAAGGCGACATCGTCTCCTCCGGCGACATCATTGCGGAAATCGAAACTGACAAGGCGACGATGGAAGTCGAAGCCGTCGATGAAGGCACTATTGCCAAGATCCTCGTCGCCGAGGGCACCGAAGGCGTAAAGGTCAACGCCGTGATCGCCGTGCTCGCCGAAGAAGG
>NZ_JBBKXE010000010.1:0-19873 GCF_037969335.1 Hyphomonas sp.
GCACCGGCCCCCGGCGAGCCGAGCCCGGAATTCGCCGGGGGCCGGTGCAGCGGCGGGCGCGGCAACGGGCGTTGCAGCCGGTGCGGGGGCGGCTGCGACCGTGTCAGCTGGTGTTTCCGTTGAGGCTGCGGGTGTCGCCGCGTCGGTGCTGGAACCGCCACAGGCGGCGATCAGGGCAAAGGCAGCAATGGCTGTGGCAGATTTCAGAAATGGCGACATGGCGCGGAATCCTTTTCAGACGGGTCTGGTGGCATTGTGAGCCGATGCCGGAAGCGTTGCAACCATATGCAACGCGACACTTCGCACCGATGATGCCAGCCCGCGACAAAGCCTGCGGGCTGGTTTACTATTCCGCCATGCCTGATTCCGTCCGCCCGAAGCCCCAAATTCGCAGACTGCCGCCCGATGTGGTGAACCGTATCGCGGCCGGTGAGGTCGTGGAACGCCCTGCGGCGGCGGTGAAGGAACTGGTCGAGAACGCGCTCGACGCGGGCGCGACGCGCGTGTCGGTCGCGATTGAAGATGGCGGCCTGAAGCGGATCACTATCGAGGACGATGGCTGTGGCATGTCGGCCGATGACCTTCTGGTCGCTCTGGAGCGCCATGCGACGTCCAAGCTGGCCCCCGGCGCCGATGGCCACGTCGACCTCCTGAACATCCACACGATGGGGTTTCGCGGTGAGGCGCTGCCCTCCATCGGATCCGTCAGCCGGATGACGCTGACTTCGCGGGCGGCGGGCGAGGATGCGGCCGACGTATTCGTCGAGGCGGGCCGGATTGAAGGGCCCCGACCGGCAGCGTTTACCGGGCGCGGCGAGACGGGCACCCGCCTTGAGGTTCGCGACCTGTTTTTCGCCACGCCAGCCCGCCTGAAATTCATGAAGGGCGAGCGCTCGGAAACCATGGCCGTCTCCGATGTCGTCAAACGGCTCGCCATGGCCAACCCGACCGTTGCCTTCAGCCTGGAAAGCAATGGGCGCAGCCTGTTCCGCCATGCGGCCGAGGCCGACGGCGAAGCCGGGCAGCTGGCCCGTCTGGGCGCGATCATGGGGCGCGATTTTCGCGACAATGCCGTGGCCATCGATGCGGAGCGTGAAGGTGTTCGACTGAAAGGCTTTGCCGGCCTGCCGACGCTTAATCGCGGCAATGCGCAGATGCAGTTCATGTTCGTCAATGGCCGGCCCGTGAAGGACCGGATGCTGAACGGCGTGATCCGCGCTGCCTACCAGGATTTCCTGGCGCGCGACCGGCACCCGATGGCGGCACTGTTTGTCGAACTCGACCCGGAATATGTCGACGTCAACGTCCACCCCGCAAAAACGGAAGTGCGCTTTCGCGACGCCGGGAATGTGCGGGGGCTGATGATTGGCGCCTTGCGGCATTCGCTGGCGGCAGCCGGACACAGGGCCTCGACGACGGTGGCCGGGTTTGCGCTCGGGCGCGCCAAGCCGGAATCGCCAATGCCGTCCGGGGCGCTGTTCGCATCGCGTCCGGCATCCGGCGGCGGCTATGCCTACCAGGCGCCACGGCCCGCACCATATGAAGGCAGCGGCTTTGGTGAAACGCCGCCCCCGCCTTTCGACTATAGCGATGCGCCGACAGGGCGGGTGGAGGCTGTGCCGGAAACGCCGCAGGGCGACTTCCCGCTGGGCGTGGCGCGCGCGCAATTGCACGAAACCTATATCGTCGCGCAGACGGCAGATGGCATCGTCATCGTCGACCAGCACGCGGCGCATGAGCGGCTCGTTTACGAGGACATGAAGCGCCAGATGGCGGCAGGCGGCGTGAGGCGGCAGGCCCTGCTAATTCCCGATGTCGTGGAACTGACCGAGGACGAAGCCTCGCGCGTGCTGGAGCGGGCAGACGAACTGGCCGAACTCGGGCTGGAGATCGAGGCATTCGGGGCAGGCGCCGTGTGCGTGAGGGCAACCCCGGCCCTGTTCGGGGAGATGGACGCGATCGGCCTGATCCGAGACCTCGCCGACGATTTTGCCGAATATGATGCAGGCCTCGCCCTGAAGGAACGGTTCGAGGAAGTGATGGGCAACATGGCCTGTCGCGGCTCCGTGCGGGCCGGACGGCGGCTGAACAGCGACGAGATGAACGCGCTGCTCCGCCAGATGGAGGCGACGCCCCATTCCGGCCAGTGCAATCATGGCCGGCCGACATATGTGGAACTCAAGCTGGCGGATGTCGAGCGGCTGTTCGGGCGGCGCTGAGCGCATGGGGCTTCACCCGTGGCGGACATGCGGATGTTGGCCTTGGGGAACGTCTTGCCATGGCTGGCGCAGGCATGGTCTTCTCCTCGCACAAGGATATTTCCCGGGCATTCGGGAACATGTGACATTTCCGGGGGAATAGGATGAAAGCGGCTGACGCCATTAATATCGACGATCTGCGCAGGCTGGCGAAGGCGCGCCTGCCGCGCATGGTGTTCGATTATATCGATGGCGGGGCGGAGGACGAGATCACCTTGCGCCGCTCGGTCGACCGGTTTGCCGATTATGAATGGGTGTGGAACGCGCTGGTTGACGTGTCGAAGATCAACACGGCCACCAAAGTGCTCGGCCAACCGAACGCCCAGCCATATTTTGTGTCGCCGACGGCGGCGTCCCGCCTGTTCCATCCCATGCAGGGCGAACTCGCCACGGCGCGCGCAGCGCAGGCGGCGGGCATTGCCTACTCAGTTTCCACGCTTGCCAGCCACAAGATCGAAACGATTGCGGCTGCCGCGCCGGACATTCCGAAATTCATCCAGGTCTATGTCTGGAAAGACCGGGGCATCGTGCGGGACTTTCTCGCCCGGGCCAAGGCGGCTGGCTATGTCGGCTGCATCCTGACGGTCGATGCCGTGTCAGCCGGCTATCGCGAGCGCGACCCGCGCAACGGGTTTTCCATTCCGCCCTCGGTGAACTGGAAGACGGCCACCCAGGCGCTGGCGCGCGCCGGCTACCTCGCCGACCTTGCCCGGTCGTCCGAGATCGGACCGGCCAATTTCGAGGGCGTCGATACGGGCGGGCGTGACGTGATGGGCGTGATCAACGAATTGTTCGACCGGACAATGACCTGGAAAGACGCCGAATGGATGGCGAAGGAATGGGGCGGTCCGTTCGCGATCAAGGGTATCAGCACCGCAGAGGACGCAAGGCGGGCGGTCGGATCGGGCGCCAGCACCGTGTGGCTGTCCAACCATGGCGGCCGTCAGATCGATACGTCCGTGCCGGTCGTTGACCTCGTACCGGAGGTGCGTGAAGCCGTTCTGGATGACATCGAAGTGATTGCGGACGGCGGCGTGCGACGCGGCAGCCATGTGCTCAAGCTGATCGCGCGGGGCGCTACCAGCGTCGCGCTGGGCCGGGCCTGCCTGTATGGGCTTGCCGCCGGCGGCGAGGCCGGTGTGGCGCGCGCGCTCGAGATCATGTCAGTCGATGTCGCCCGGCTGCTCGGACTGCTTGGGGTGCCGGACGTATCGGACCTCGACCAGAGCCTGCTTCGGCTCCGGACCCACTGAGTCCGGTCAGGTCGTCGAGCCGCCGAGGAAGCCGAGATCCTTCTGGCTGAAATTCGACAGGTTGGGCAGGGCCGCGGCGAGTTCGCCGGAGTCGAGCCCGAACCATGATCCAAGGGTGGCGGCATACTGTTCGACCGACACTTTCGGGATCAGGCGACCATGGGTCGAGGTGAACGATTGCCCGTTGAGGTCAGGCGTCGGAATATCGCCATAGACCTGCTTGCCGGCAACCGATCCGCCGGTGACGAAATGGTGGCCGCCCCAGCCATGGTCAGTGCCGTCGCCATTGTCGATCGTCGTGCGCCCGAACTCGGACATGGTGAACAGGGTAACATCGTTCCACGTGCCCTGGGTGATCATGGCTGTACGGAAGGCCGATATCGCTTCAGACAGCGCCGTCTGCAGGCCGGGCAACGTATTGGTCTGGCCGCTATGCGTGTCGAAGCCGCCCATGAAAACATAGAAAACCTGACGATTGGAGTCGAGTTGGTCCTGTATGTTGATCGTGTTCGCCACGCTCCGCAGCTGGGAACCGATACTGGTGGCGGGGAACGGGGTGGTAATGGGGGTTGATGCTTCCAGTGCGGCATCATAGGCGCGGCTGTTGATCACGCCATTGCCAGACTGGCGGGCAAAGTCGCGGGCAAACAGGTTGGTCTCGCCATAGCCGGTTTGGGAAACATATTCGTCTAGCAGGTCACGCGCCGCATTGAAGCGGGACTCACCGCCGAGAACATAGGGCTGGTCAACCAGGGTAACGCCCTGGGCGCCGCCCGCACTCGTGGTAAACTGGCGCCCTTCCTTGCCGGACAGGAACACATCGTTCGGCCCGGCGGAGACCATTGCATAGCGCGGGTTCAGTGAGGAATCGGCCCGCAGGGCGGCATCCGCGAACGCGCCACCCCAACCGTACTGGGCGCCTTCGACGCCCAGCGACATCCAGGTCGACTGCTGGTCATTGTGCGAGAAAAGGCGTGGTGGCAGCTGTGCGCCGACGCGCGTCAGGTCTGACCGTGTCATCGGTTCGATCAGCGGACCGACATTGCCGACAATGGCCAGGTCGCCTGCCTCGAAGATTTCCTGGAGCCCGGACAATTGCTCGGGCAGGCCGAACTGGCGCGATCCGAAACTCGCGGCATTGGTCGGGTTGAGCGCGAGGAGGTTGGCACGGTCACGCGACGACGAACCGGAGCCGACTCCATAAGCGCCATGGAGGCCGGGCCGGGCACTGTTCAACAGGTCATAGGAGGCCTGGTCGCGCGGGATGACCGTATCGGCATGGTCCATGCCGCCTTTCAGGAAGATACAGACCAGCGCCTTGTATCCGCTGGTATTGGCCGCGAAGGCCTTGCCGCTGGTCAGGGTGCTGAGCACACCCGTCCCTGCTAGAAAGCCCGTGGCGGCACCGGAGCGGAGAAAGTTGCGACGATTCATGTTAGCCATTCTGGTTATCCCTGAATCTGGATTTAGCGTTGGATTGCGTAGGCGGGTGAGCTGATCGTCATGAACGCGGCGAGCTGGGCGCGTCTCTGGCGATCTGCATCCGATGTCACGGGAACCGCAGTCACGGCCTCGACGATATCGGCCTTGAGTTCGGGGGTCATCGTGTTCCCGGTCAGCAACAGGTCAAGATAGTCGACGAGCGCACCGGGATTGTCGGCGATGAGGATTTCCGGACCATAGTCCGGCGTGAAGCTCGGGGCGGTGCCCGAATGGGGCGAGTCATCAAAGATATAGCGCGTCATGATGTTCATGAAGCCGATGGCCGAGCCTTCATTGACCAGCTGGAACTCCGGTGCGGTAAGGCCGCGAGCACCTGTTTCGGTACCCGGCGCAACAAAGCCGGGCCGGTAGAAATTGAACACTGACGGTGCAAACAGGGGCTGCTGACCCAGCGCGGACGAGGGGCTCGACGCATCCCTCAGCGTGTATTCGCGGTCAGAGTCGATGTCGGTCAGGTCGAAGGCCCGGACCCAGTGAACGAATTTCAGGACCGGTTCGCGGATCTTGCCATTCTCTATGTCTGTCGTGGCAGTGCTGTCGTTCACGGACGGATCGAGCAGGATGGCGGCAATCGTGGCTTCGAGATCGCCGCGCTCGCCGGTTCCGAAAACGGTGCCGTCATGCGA
The DNA here is from genome assembly GCF_037969335.1 of Hyphomonas sp. Lineage (GTDB taxonomy): Bacteria > Pseudomonadota > Alphaproteobacteria > Caulobacterales > Hyphomonadaceae > Hyphomonas. The sequence continues at coordinate 5,641 of NZ_JBBKXE010000010.1, forward strand.
CGTGTACCGGCCTGCGTCGAATACATCGGCGACGCGTTTGACATAAGCCGGGCTGGGCGAACTGGCTGTGAACCGCTGGATCAGTTGGCGCGACACGAAGGGCGCGACATTCGGATGTGCAAAGATCGTGTCGAGGGCGATCTTGACGCTCTCGTCTCCACCTGTGTTCGGCGGAATGACCGTGCCGAGGAACCGCTTTTCAAGCGACGAGTGTTCCCCGTCAAAAATGACCAGGCGCTTTGAATTGTTGCCCTGGCTTCCTGTGTAGAATCCGGGGCCTTGCCAGCTGAATCCGGTGAAGACGCGGGCAAGGCCTTCGACATCGTCATTGTCGAACGTCTCGACTTCCTGGCCATTCGTCAGCTTGGGTGTGCCGTCCTGGTTGAGTTCGACCACGCCGATCGTGAAAAGCTGCATGATCTCGCGGGCATAATTCTCGTCCGGCATGCGGCCCGTCGCCTGATCGCCTTTCTGGTTGCGCCAATAGGTCAGGTAGCGCGCCATGGCGCTGGAATAGGTGACCTCCTCGAGAAGATCCCGGTAGTTGCCGAAAGCATTATTGGCGAGGACATCGAGAAAATAGCCGACTTGCAGTGTCTGGCCGTACATATCGGCATCGGAAATGACGAACAGCTGGGACAGCGCGAACACCATACGTGTGCGCAACTGGTCATTGGCGCCGATCATGGTGTTCCAAAACACGCCCCGGTGTGCCTGGGCGTCGATATTCTCGCCAGCGTTTTGGCGAGCGGCCAGTCCGGGAAGGTAGAGAGTGGCCGGCTTGCTGATTTCGGCTTTCACCCAGGCTGCGGTATCCATGCCGACCACTGACTGTATGTCGGCATAATCGCCGCCAAAGGTCGCACGTGCCAGCACGCGCTGTGCTTCAGCCTCGTCATCAATCCGCGTTTCCGAGGTTCCGGCTGGTGGCGGAGGAGGCGGTGGAGGCGAACCTGATACAGGCGGCGAACCGGGGCCGGACATTCCGCTACCGGTTCCGCCATCACCGCCGCCGCCGCAGGCGGCCAGGGCAGCGGCCAAGACAAAGCTTGCAGCGATCGTTTGCACTTGCTTGCGCGGCGCCTGTTTCATTGGTCTTCCCTCTACACTTCAGCGGTTTGTATTACGGTTTCTCCGTCCGGAGTGAACTGAAGGTTTCGTTAGAATCCCCTGTCACCATTGGGCTTTCGTGACATTTCGTCCATGCCCGGAGTCAGGCCAGCGGGGCCAATGCCTCATGCGAGGCAAGTAATGCAATAGTTAATTTCACCAAAATCAGAATGATAACAGAGCTCAACGCGCAATACTTTCAGGATTCGAACTACTTCACCTGCAGCATTCATTGGGAATCCGGCGATGGCGGCCGGAGAAGCATTAATTATACACAAGGTTGTTTTTAAAGCAGTCCTGCCTGCGATCCGGGCGGGTTGCGGGGCGACGGTGCCGGGACTTTATACCGACACGACCCGCCCCGGGTTCATGATGCCGAGAGGGTCGAGCGCCTGCTTGATGGCGCGCATGGTTTCGGTGGCGGCGGGCGGGCGCAGGCGGGCGAGTTCGTCGCGCTTCAAGCGGCCGACGCCGTGTTCGGCGCTGATCGATCCGCCGTGGGCCATGGTTTGGTCGAAGATCACACGGGTGATGTCGGCGACGTGGGCTTTCAGGACAGGCTCGTTCGCGCCGGCAGGTTCGCAGACGGAATAGTGCAGGTTGCCATCGCCGACATGACCGAAGATGACGAACTCGGCGGTCGGAACGACTTTCAGTACGGCGGCATTGCAGCTGTCGATGAAGGCCGGGATGCGGCTGACCGGCACGGCAATGTCCTGGTTGATGGCGGTGCCATAGGCGCGCTTGGACAGGGGAATGGTCTCGCGAATATGCCAGAATGTCTGCGCCTGCGCCTTGCTGGCGGCGACGACACCGTCTTTCACGAGATCCTGCTCGAACGCGGCCTCGAGCGCCTTTTCGAGCGTGGCGCGGGCGTGCGCTTCGTCGACCATCGAGACTTCCATCAGCACACGCCAGGGCAGGGCCGAGGGCAGTGGGTCGCGTGTGCCGGGCACGTCGGTCAGCACCATGTCGACGGCGTTCACGGGAATGATTTCAAAACTGGTGACCGTGTCGCCTGCATGCTGGCGCACAAGGGCGAGCAGTGCGACGACGTCTTCTGTGCTGTCGCAACAGACCCAGGCGCTGGCGCGCTGGACCTGCGGGAACAGTTTCAGCGTCGCAGCGGTGATCAGGCCGAGCGTGCCTTCCGCGCCGGCGAACAGGTGTTTCAGATCGTAGCCCGTATTGTTCTTGCGCAGGCCAGACAGGCCGTCCCAGACCTCACCGGAGGGCAGCACGACTTCGAGCCCGAGGATCAGGTCACGCATCATCCCATAGCGCAGCACGTTGACGCCGCCGGCATTGGTGGAGATCAGGCCGCCAATCGTGGCGGTGCCTTCGGAACCCAGCGAGAGGGGGAACAGGCGTCCGGCCTCTTCGGCGGCTGCCTGCGCGGTGACGAGCGGGGCACCGGCCTCGATGACGAGCGAATTGTTGAACTGGTCGACGCTGCGCACGGCATGCATGCGGCCCATCGAAACCACAATCTCGCCATGCGGCGTACCGCCGTCGACAAGGCCGGTATTGCCGCCCTGCGGTGTCAGCGCGACATGGTGGGCCACGCAGAGCTTCACCAGGGCGGCGGCCTCCGCGGTGCTGGCCGGGCGCGCGAGGAAGGGTGTCTCGCCCGTAAATGTGCCGCGCCAGGGCGTGGCAACTTCGCTGAGGCGTTCGGGATCCTCGCTCCAGCCCTTCGGGCCGAGCAGGTCTTTTGCGGCAGCAAGGAAGGCGGCGGGCAATTGGGTCATGATGTGAGCTTACGCATGTGGTTGGCGATGGCGATACCGTCTTCACGGTCGGAGAGGGCGGTGATGACGCCGTCGCGGGCGGGTTGCGGCTTGTTCTGGCCGAGCTTGGTGATGCCTTCAAATCGCGCGGGGGCAAGCGAGAAAGCACGGATACCGGGCAGCATGGCCTCGAAGCGGCCGGGCGTCATCTTGGCGCGTGTCCATGCCGGTTTGGGGGCAAGGCCCGCTTCGAACAGGTCGGACAGGTCGTCAAGCAATCGGGTGGCGCCTGTATCGTCCAGTGGGGTGACGGGGCCTTCTGCTTCGACGGACAGGTAGTTCCATGTCCCGACCTGGTCGTCCTGACCGTACCAGTCCGGCGACACATAGGCATGGTCACCCGTAAAGACGATGAGCGCTCTGCTCCCCGTCATAAGGGCAGCGGTCACCGCATTTGCGGCGGAGAGGTGGAAGCGCAGGACCGGTGCGCCGTCCGTTTCATCGAGCAGGACAGGCGCATGAGCCGCGTGGATGCGCGTGCCGTCCGTGGCGCAGACCAGAGCAAACGGATGCGCGCGAGCCCGCGCAACCAGCGTGGCGATGTCGGTTTCACGGAAGGGGCGGGCCGGATGCATGGACGTGGCTTAGCAGAGGTCGCGAGGGCGTGCGAGAGGGGTGGTGGGGCTCAGTCGCGGTGCGCGGCACGTTCCAGCCGGTCATTGATCGCTTCGCCAAGCCCGGTATGCGGGATCGGCGCGACAGCGATGCGCTCATAGCGGGCATCGAACGCCCGCAGCATGGCGAACAGGTTCGCGGCGGCCTCGGCAAGATCGCCCTTGGGCGAGAGGTTGCCTTCGCGCGGGCAATGGTCGCCAAAGCCGAGATAGCCCTCGCCGGACATGGGCGTCGCGGCGTTGAGGCGCAGCGCGGCGCGGGGCGCGTAATGGCTTTTCAGCTGGCCCGGCGCCGTGATGCCGGCACTGTCGCCCGGGCGGGCGAGCGTGATGCCGAGACAGGCTTCCAGTGCCTCTGTTTCGAGCGCGCCGGCGCGCAGGAGCACGGGTGTGTCTTGCGTGAAGTCCACGATGGTCGACTCGATCCCGATAGCGCAGGGGCCGCCGTCGAGGATCATTGCGATCCGGTCGGCGAGATCGGTGCGGACATGTTCTGGTGTTGTCGGGCTGACATGGCCGGACTTGTTGGCCGAGGGGGCGACGAGCGGGCCGCCGAAGGCGTCGAGCAGGGCCTGGGCAACCGGATGGACCGGGCGGCGCAGGGCGACTGTGTCGAGTCCGGCGCGGGCCAGGTCGCAGACGCTTGCGGTGGGCGCCACAGGCAGGACGATGGTCAGCGGCCCCGGCCAGAAACGTTCCGCCGCCTTCCGGGCCAGCGGCGTGAACACCGCTTCGCGTTCGGCCATGGCCTGCGAGGCGACATGCGCAATCAGCGGGTTGAAGCGCGGGCGGCCCTTGGCTTCGTAGAGACCGGCAACGGCGTCCGGGTTGGCGGCGTCGCAGGCGAGGCCATAGACGGTCTCGGTGGGCATGGCGACGAGCCCGCCAGTGCGCAGGATATCCGCAGCGCGGGCCAGGATGTCGGGCGTGGGGGGCACGATGGTCGCAGTCATGGGCGCGCCCTTAGCACCCGCAGGCGAAAGGCGGAACCTATTTGCGGGTCGCCTCGCCGGTCACGGTAACGATGACCGTGTCGCTGACCCATTCGGCACCCGGATCAGAGATCTGGCCGATATTGAGCGCCTTGCGGTCGAATGTCGCTTCACCGTTCAGGGTGGCGACGTCGCCCGCGATGTCGAGCGTGAAGGCGAGTGGCGTCGTGACCGTGTGGTTCTTCAGGCGCATGGCGGCGGTCGCCGTATAGCCGGTATCTGTTTTGGCGAAATCGGTCAGGTGGATGGTAGCCGTCGGATAGTTCGACACGTCGAACCATTCGGGCGCGCGCAGGCTGTCATTGTAAAGTTTCTTGCCGGTCGTGGCGGTGCCGGTCGAAACGCTGACGCGCACGTCAGAGGTTTCAACGGCCTCCGGGAAGAAGGCGACGTCCGCCGTCCAGTCCTTGAACGTGCCGGAAAAGGTGTTGCCATCATGGGTGCCGGAGAACCGGATTTCCGACGCATCATAGTTGACGACCCAATTGGGTTCGACGGCAACCGGTGCGGCGGCGACCTCTGCCTCGGATTCGCCTGCCGGTGGCGGAACGGCTTTGCTGCCTGACATCGATTGCGCGAGCACGGGCGCGGCGGCGATCAGGCCGAACAGCAGGGCTGCGCCACCAAAAGCGATGAAGAAGCCACGGGCAGGCGCACGCGGCGGCTGGGTCTTGCCGAACAGGCCCGGGATCATCCGTTTCAGGACACCTTCCTCTGGCGAGAATTCATGCTTCAACGCGCCGGCGACATGCAGGACGAGCAGGCCGATGATGACCCATGCGCCCTTCGAGTGGAGCGTTTCGAGCACGACGTGGACAGGCTTGTTGCCACGTAGGCCTGACAGGAAGGGCAAGTCGGGCCAGCTGACCGTGCCGAACAGGACCGTCGGGATCTGGAACTTTGAGGTGGAAACGAGGGCCCAGCCGAGCAGCGGCATAAGGATCATCAGGGCGTAAAGCCCGATATGGACATAGTGCGAAGCCTTGGCTTCCAGGGGCTTCATGTCCGACGGCAGGGCCGGCGGCGGGTTCAGCATCCGCCACGCAACCCGGATTACGGTGAGGAGCAGGATCGTGATCCCGATCGACTTGTGAAGCTGGTAGCGGGTTTCATTGTCTTCCATGTTCCAGCCAAGCCAGATCATGAAAATGATGAGCGCCGCGATAGCCCAGTGAAGGGCGATCGCGACGACCGTGTAGCGAGAGACGCTGTTTCTGAACATGTCGGAACTTGGCAATCTATTCGGCGACTTCGCCGAATTCGGCTTCGATGACGATCTCGACTTCATCACCGACATAAGGCGTGCCGGCACTCAGGCCGAAATCGGACCGGGTCAGCGTGCCGGTGGCGGAGAAGCCGATATGGTCTTGTTCAGGGGCCCACGGGAACTGGGCGACGCCGTTATATTTCACATCGAGCGTGACCGGCTTGGTGACGCCCAGGAATGTCAGGTCGCCCGTGACAGTGCCCGTATCAGGGCCGGTCTTGGTGACCGTCGCCGAATTGAACGTGATCTGCGGGAAGGCGCCGGCATTGAAATAGTCGCCGCTCTGGGCGATTTCCTCGTCGAACGTGTCGTATGGGCTGTCGGCGTGCCCGGCCTTGAAGTCGCCCGGATAGTCGGTTTCCACCGAGGTCGGGTCGATCGTGGCGGTCAGCGACGTGGCCGAGGCATCATCCGGGTTGAAGACGAGCGTCGCGTCGAAGTTCGTGAAGCGCGCGGTATAGTTCGACAGGCCCATATGTTTCACGCGCCAGATCAGCGAGGCGTGGTTCGGGTCAATCTTGTAGGTCGCGGCCTTGCCATATTTGATGTCGGCGGCGGGCGCTTCAGCCGGGACGGCTTCCGGCACGGCAACTGGTGCGGCGTCTGCGGGCGTCGCGGCAGATTCAGCTGGCGCGGTCGGCGCGCCGCACGCGACGAGCGCGAGGGCGGAAACGGAAGCAAGGATAAGGCGCATGGAATAACTCCTGGAAAATTGGGTGGCGAAGGGCCAGTCGAGGTCTGCACTTGGACCTTGGCCGTATGCGCTGTAACTGCTTATCCCGAATAACAACTATTCACAATCCGGAGACCGGCTCGATGCCCTATGATGCGCCCCTTGATGAAATGGCTTTCACGCTAGACGCCGTTGCAGGTCTGAAGCGCCTTGAAGGGCTTGCCGGGCTGGAAGCATATGACCCTGACCTGGTCGTGCCGATCCTCGACGAAGCGGCCAAGCTGGCGCGCGATGTGCTGGCCCCCCTCAACCAGAGCGGCGATTCGCAGGGCGCCGTGCTGACGGCGGACGGCGTGAAGGCGGCGCCGGGCTTTGCGGCGGCCTATGCCGCCTTCCGTGATGGTGGCTGGATGGGGCTGACCGCACCGGAAGAATGGGGCGGGCAGGGCCTGCCCAAGGCGCTGTCGCTGGCCGTGATGGAAATGTTCCACGCCGCAAACATGGCGTTCGGCCTCTGCCCGCTGCTCAGCTTCGGCGCCATCGAGGCCCTGCTGGCGCATGGCAGCGACGAACTGAAAGCGGCCTACCTGCCCAATCTCGTCTCCGGCACATGGACGGGCACGATGAACCTGACCGAGCCGCAGGCGGGCAGCGATGTCGGCGCGCTGAAATCGAAAGCCGTGCCGAATGACGATGGCAGCTATGCCGTCAGCGGCCAGAAAATCTACATCACCTGGGGCGACCATGATGTCGCCGAGAATATCGTGCACCTCGTGCTGGCGCGCCTGCCGGATGCGCCTGCGGGCTCGCGCGGCGTGTCGCTGTTCCTTGTGCCGAAATTCCTGCCCAACCCGGATGGCAGCCTCGGCGCACGCACTGGCGCCAAATGTATCGGCCTTGAAAAGAAGATGGGCATCCATGCCTCGCCAACCTGCGTGATGGAATATGAGGGGGCGACCGGCTGGCTGATCGGTGAAGCCAACAAGGGCCTCGCCTGCATGTTCACGATGATGAATGCGGCGCGCCTGAATGTCGGTTTGCAGGGCGTGGCCGTTGGCGAGGCGGCCTACCAGACGGCCTTCGCCTACGCGCAGGAGCGCAAGCAGGGCAAGGCCGAAGGCGTCGAGGGGCCTGCGCCGATCCTGCATCATGCCGATGTACGCCGTACGCTGACGACGATGCGGGCGCGCGTCGCAGCGGCACGGTCGATCTGCTATGCCTGCGCGGTCGCCGCAGACCTGGCCGAAGCCTCATCGGACGCCGACGTGCGGGCGGCGGCGAAATTGCGCGAAGACCTGCTGACCCCGATTGCCAAGGCCTGGTCGTCTGACATGGGCGCCGAAGTCGCCAGCATGGGCGTGCAGGTGCATGGCGGCATGGGCTTCATGAACGAGACGCTGGCGGCCCAGCTCTATCGCGACTCGCGCATTGCGCCGATCTATGAGGGCACCAATGGCATCCAGGCGATCGACCTGGTCGGCCGCAAGCTGAGCGGCACGAATGGCGAGTCGATGCGCGTCATGCTGGGCGAGATCGAAGCCAGTGCGGCAGCCGCGCGGGCAACCAATGATCCGCAACTTGTGCAGATCGCGGACCGCCTGAGAGCGGCGGCAGAGGCCTTGCGCGAGGCCAGTGACTGGATGCTGGCGCAGATGAAGAGCCGCGACCAGGACAAGGCGTTGGCCGGTGCAACTGCCTATCTGGCGCTCGCGGGCGATGTCATTGGTGGGCATTTCCTCACCCGCGCAGCGGTGGCGGCGCGTAGCAGCGATGGCGCGGCACGGGCGCGGCGGCTGGCTCTGGCTGGCTTCTTCGCCGAGACCGCGCTTGCCTCGGCACCGGGCCGTGTGGCTGGCATCACCGAAGGCGGCAGCCGGTTCCTGGAGAATTCGGAAGCCCTGTTCGGGGTCTGATCGCGGTCAGCCGGGCAGTTTCGGCAGGGCGAGCAGGCAGAGCAGCGATCCGCACGACACCGCCGCAGCAATCCCGGCGAGCGGAGCGATGCCGTACGTGACGAAGGGCGCGGCGACGGCTGTGCCCAAAGCGGTGGTCGACAGGATGGCCACGAGCACCAGCGCGGCCCCGCGCGCATCGTCGCCGTTTGATGCAAGGATGGCCCGGAAAAATCCCGGCGGGCCGCGCAGGCCGAGTCCGAGATTCACCGGCACGAACAGGATGGCGAGCGCCAGCGGATCGGTTCCGCCGGTCAGGCCATAGGCGGTGAGCGCCAACAGGCCCGATGCCGACAGGAACGTGCCGAACAGGATCATGCGTTCCGCACCGAACCGGTCGGCGAGTCGTCCGGCAACGTTCGACCCGATGATGAAGATCGTGATGCCGGTCACCTGCATGATGATGAAATCATTGAGGGTGCCGCCAAGCCCCTTGGTGATCATCGCCGGTGCGCCGAACACGAAGATCAGCAGGCCGCCCACCGTGAACGCCTGGCTCAGGGCGTAGCGCAGGAAGACCGGGCTGGTCGCGAGGCGGAAATAGCTGCCCCCCCGCCCCGCGTCGGATCGGGAGCGGGCAGGCGAGGGCGCAGCAGGCCGACGAGTGCTGCGACCATCAGGCTGAGTCCGCCCGTCACGACGAAGGAACTCTTCCAGCCGAAGGCGACCAGCAGCCAGACGCCAATCACGGGTGCGAGTGCAGGCACGAGGGATTCGATGCTGGCCATCAGGCCGATGGCACGCACGGCGCGGGCCTCGCTGAACATGGCGCGGATCATGCCGGGCGCGAACACGGCGGCAGCCGAGCCCGTCAGGCCCTGGCCGAAGCGCAGGCCGACCAGCACCTGCAGCGACGGCGCAAGGATACAGGCCAGCGAGATCAGGGCATAGGCGATGAAGGACAGGACCAGCAGGTTGCGCTGGTCGAAATGGGCGCCGAGTTCGCCATAGAGGACAAGGCCTATACAGCCGCCTGCAACGAAGGCCGCGAGCACGAGTTGCGCCATCGCCTGGCTGCCACCGAGCGCGTCCGGCAGGTCTGGTATGGCGGGCAGGACAAGGTCGGTTCCGGCAATGCCCAGCGTCGTGCCGATGATCAGCAGCGCAAAGGCCAGTGCGGGCGTCTGGAGGGGAGGAACCGGCTGGGTCATCGCCGCGGGCTTATGGATGAAGCCGCCCGGCGTGTCGACCATCAGTTGCGACAGGCAGGGTGCAACTGTAAGAGGTGACGAAACCGCCGCAGGAGGCATCATTCGGCCATGGCGTGGACCAAGACATATTCCGGCACTGAGCCGATGCGCGTCAACAAGTGGCTGGCGACCGAGGGCGTGTGCTCGCGGCGCGAAGCCGATGCGCTGATCGAGAAGGGCCTCGTCAAGATCAATGGCGAAGTGCTGACCGAGGCGGGCTACAAGATCGAGGACGGCCAGACGCTGACCCTGACCGAAAAGGCGGCGCGCCGGCTCGATAACCAGCTGTCGCTGATGTTCCACAAGCCCGTCGGGATCGTCTCGGGCACGCCGGAGCCGGGCGAAATCCCCGCCGTGCGCCTGATCAATGAGGACAGCCTGTCAGGCCGCGCCCATGCCATTCCGGGCCGCAACAACCGGCTCGCGCCGCTCGGCCGGCTCGACAAGGACTCGCACGGCCTGCTGATCCTGTCGGAAGACGGCGTGCTGGCAAAGGCCCTGATCGGGCCGGAAAGCAAGCTCGAGAAGGAATATCACGTCAAGGTGCGCGGCGACGTCACCGAGGACAAGCTGACGCTATTGCGCCACGGGCTCGAGCTCGACGGGCGCCAGTTGCGGCCAGCGGACGTGACCGTGATCAAGGGCAATGAGCTGAAATTCATCCTGCGCGAAGGCCGTAACCGCCAGATCCGCCGGATGTGCGACCTGGTCGAGCTGCGCGTGATCGACCTCATACGCACGCGTATCGGGCCGTTGTCGCTGGCCGGGCTGCCGGAAGGCAAGTGGCGTCCGATCAGCGGACGCGAGCGCGACGAGCTGCTGCGCTGGGAAGTGCAGGGCTTTTCGGCTGAACCGGCTGCGCCCGTCGTGGTTGAACGCAAACGCCCCCTGCCAGCAGGGAAGCGTCCGACAAGCCCCGGCAAGAAGCCGATGGGCAAGCCGCGCGGTGACGGTCCGCCTGCCAAGCCGAAACCTGCCGATCCGAAGTTCAAGCGGACCAAGCTGGCCCCGCGCAAGCGCACGCCGATCAAATAGGCGCTGACCCGGCGTGATGGCTCGACGCCCGATGGGCTTGGCATATGTTGAGCCATGGACGGATTTGAAACGAAGCGGCTAAAGCGCCCCAAGCTCGATTATCCGCACGGCGACGTGCGGCCAGAGCTGGGAGAGACAATACAGGTCGCGCCGGGAATCGAATGGGTCAGCATGCCGCTGCCCTTTTCGCTCAAATTCATCAATCTCTGGCTGATCGATGACGGCGACAGCTGGACGATCGTGGACACGGGCCTGCCCCTGCCGGAAACGCGGACAGCGTGGAAAAGCCTGATCGAGGCCCGGATCACGCCGGACAAGCCGCTGAAGCGCGTGATGGTCACGCATATGCACCCCGACCATGTCGGCTGTGCGGGCTGGCTCTGCCACAAGTATGGCGCCGATCTCTGGATGAGCCGGCTGGAATACATCACCTGCCGGATGCTGGTGTCGGACACAGGCCGCGAGGCGCCCAAGGCCGGGGTCGATTTCTTCCGCCGCGCCGGCTGGAACGACGCCCAGATCGACAATTACAAGGAACGCTTCGGCGGGTTCGGGCGCGGCGTCAGCCGGATGCCGGACGCCTTTCACCGGCTGGCCGATGGCGACACGTTCGAGATGGCGGGCCAAGACTGGGAAGTCATCACCGGCAACGGCCATTCGCCCGAACATGCCTGCCTCTACTGCCCGTCGCTGAACCTGCTGATTTCGGGTGACCAGATATTGCCGCGTATTTCGTCGAACGTGTCGGTGCACCCGACCGAGCCGGATGCCGATCCGCTGCTCGACTGGATGACCAGTTGCGAGAAGCTGCTGGAACGCCTGCCGGAAGACGTGCTGGTCCTGCCGGCGCATAACGAGCCGTTCCGCGGCGCACATGCCCGGCTGCGCCACCTGATCGACGGGCACGAGACTGGCCTGTCGCGCCTGAAAGGGCGAATGCAGAAGGGCCCACTGACCGTGATGGACACGTTCACCAGCCTGTTCGGGCGAGCCATCCAGCCGGACGAGGTCAGCATGGCCACCGGTGAGGCCATCGCGCATCTCAATTGCATGGTCCACCGGGGCGAAGTCGTGTCGAGTGTCGGTGACGATGGCGTTTCGCGCTACCAGCTGACCTGATCACAAGTGCCGGAACACGCGTCGATTCGGGCCTTTTGCAGTGGCCGGGCAGATTACGCCTTCGCATCTGAAGCCGGTTTCGTCTAAGAAGTCGGCTGGAAGCAGATAGATCAGGTGAACCCGCGATGGCACGAGATGGCGACAAGGCCGATTCAAATCCCGAGGACGAAGACCTGACCTTCGCCGACAAGGTGAAGCGGGAACTGCACGAGTGGGGCGTCACGCTCGCCGTCTTCGTGCCGATCTTCTTGCTGTTTTCGGGCCTGTTCTACGAGCAGCGCGTGATTCCGTCCGAGAGCATGGTGCCGACGCTTCAGGTCAGCGACCGGGTCGCTGTGGCCAAGTTCGCCTATGGTTATGACCGCTATTCGTTGCCGTTCAGCCTCGGCCGCTACCTGCCCATCCCGGCGGGACGCATCTTTGCGCGCGACCCGAAACGCGGCGATGTGGTCGTGTTCGAGCACCCGCATACGGCGCGTGTGATGATCAAGCGTGTGATCGGCCTGCCCGGCGATCGTGTCCAGATGATCGGCGAAACCGTTTATATCAATGATGAGCCGCTCGATAGCGAGTTCATCCGGACGGTCCGTTACCTGCCGCATGGCCGCACCCGCCCGGTGACGGCCTATGAGTGGCGCGAAAGCGATGGCGGGAAAAGCTGGATAACCAACCGGCAGGAAAAGGGCGATGCGGGTGATAATACGGTCCTGTTCGTCGTCCCGGCGGGGCACATTTTCCTGATGGGGGACAATCGCGACAATTCGCTGGATAGCCGCTTCCTGTCCGGCCACTGCCCGCCGGTGGATGGCGTGGTTGACCGCGTCGGTTGCCCGCTCAGCGTCAGGGCGACGGATGCATCGGTCGGATTCGTGCCGATGGACCACCTTGTCGGACGCGCCGAAACAGTGATCCTGTCGCTGTACCGGTGCAAACTGGAAGGCGATGAACCCTGCAAGAAGCGGGTTTGGCGCGGCCTCTAGGTCCTATTCCTCAACAGGATGCGGCAGGGACGGGTGATTGGAGCCTTGCCGCATGCCGCCAACACCGCTAGTGGCAGTCTTCAGACTGGGCTCGCGGGGCCCTGTGCATGCTTGAAGACAGGCTTTATCGCGATGCCAGAATCGACATCGACAGGAACCCGGCGCGGCCCGATCGTGGTGTCTCGGCATGGCCGGCCGCAGCTCGACAGGACCGCTGGCCCGCGCCTTGGCTGGCGTGACTACAAGGACTGGTGGGACCGCTACGAAGAGAGCCCGCTCCGTGACGATCAGGTTGCGCCCGACACACTGAAAAGCCTGGTGGCTGATGCGACGCTTGTTTTCGCCTCGGCGCGGATCCGGGCGCAGGAAACAGCCGCCCGCGCGGCACCCCACATGGAAGCGATCCATGATCCCGTGTTCAATGAGGCGCCGCTGCCGCCGCCACGGATTGCCGGCGTGAAATACCTGCCCAAGACATGGAACATTCTCGCCCGTGCGGCCTGGCTCAGCGGCCACGCGCTGGACGGCGAGAGCGTCTCGGAAGCGCGCGTACGTGCGGCACTGGCCGCGCAGAAACTGCACGCCGCGTCGGAACAGCAGAAAGTCTACCTGGCCGCGCACGGCTGGTTTAACCGCATGCTGCGTCCTGAAATCAAGAAGCTCGGCTGGAAATGCGTCTATGATGGCGGCGACAGCTACTGGAGCCATCGGGTCTACGAATACCGGGACAAGTAATCGTTTCAGAGGTTGTGGACGCCATGCGCGCGCTCTAGTGTCGCCGCACATAAACACGGGCGAACCAGAATGGCTGATGCGAAAGAAAAACCGGTCGACAAGATGAGCTTCGAAGAAGCGCTCGCCGAGCTGGAAGGCATCGTCAAGCAGCTCGAAGCGGGTGAAGTCGAACTTGAGAAATCCATCGCGATCTACGAGCGCGGCGCAGCCCTCAAGGCCCATTGCGAATCGCGGTTGAAATCTGCGGAACTGAAGGTCGAGCAGATCGTCCAGGGAGCCGGAGGCGTTACGACCGAGCCTGCGAGCTTTGAATAAGGTCGTTGACCATATGGGAGACGACGCCGAATTCGAGCTGCGCCTGAAGGAGGTTGCCGACAAGGTCACCGTCGCGCTCGACCAGTTGATTCCGCCGGCCAGTGGCCCCGAAGCCAATCTCATGCGCGCGATGCGCCACGCCGCGCTTGCCAATGGCAAACGCATGCGGCCCTTCTTCCTTCTGGAAACGGGTTCGATGTTCGATGCACCGGAAAAGAGCCTTTTGCGCACCGCTGCGGCGCTCGAATGCGTGCACACCTATTCCTTGGTCCATGACGACCTGCCGTGCATGGATGATGATGATTTTCGGCGCGGCCAGCCGACTGTCCACAGGGCGTTCAGCGAATCGACGGCAGTTCTGGCGGGCGACGCGCTGCTGACTCTGGCCTTCAAGATACTGGCCTCCAGCGAAACACATGACGACGCGACGGTCCGGACCATGCTGATCGAGCGGCTGGCAG
>NZ_JBBKXE010000011.1:0-8693 GCF_037969335.1 Hyphomonas sp.
ATGGCCACGAGGCTCGCAATGCGCAGCCAGCCTTCGGGCGCGAGATGATCGATATCCTGTTGGTCGAGCGGAAACATGGGCCCAAGCATGCCACAGTTTTGGCGGGGGCGGAGAGGCGGACGCCTGTCCTCCGGAGTCAGCCACCGGTCATGTGACTGTAGAAGATCGAGACGCCGATCATGATGAGGACGAGCCCGCCGCCGATCTCGGCGCGCTGGCCGAATCGGACGCCGAGCGCCGGGCCGATGGAAAAGCCGAGCGCACTCATGACGAAAGAGGTCAGGCCGATAGCAAGTGCGAGCCAGGCGCTGGTGCCTGCGAGCGCCATGGCGACACCGACGGCCGCGGCGTCGATACTGGTGGCGATGGCGGTGAGGAGAGTTCCAAGGGCGGTATTGCGGCGGGGCCGAGCACTATCGCCGGACACCTCATCGGGTTCTGTGCGCAGGCCCTCGCGGACCATGAGCGTGCCGATGGCGGCGAGCAGGACCAGCGCGATCCAGTGGTCGAAGGCCTCGGCATAGGCGGCGACGCTGTGGGCGAGCCACCAGCCCAACAGAAACATCAGCCCTTCGCTCAGCCCGAAGACCGATCCGACACGCATAGCTTGAATAGCGCTGTGCGTGCGCTGCTGGGCGCCGCGCGCAAGGGCTGCGGCGAACGCGTCCGTCGATAAAGCGAGGCAGACGAGGGCGAGGGTCAGGATTTCATGCATCGCGGAGCGGGGTCCTCAACAGGTCCGCTCCGCGTTGTCATGAAATCGGCCGGGGCGCTAGAGGTTGGCGCGCAACATCCAGGCTGTTTTTTCGGCGATGTCGGCGCGGCGTGTCATCAGGTCAACGGTGACGATGTCGTTATTGTCCTCGGCGATCTTGAGACCCGCCTTGGCAGCGCGGCTGATCGCTTCGTGACCCTTGACGAGATTGGAGATCATCGCGTCGGCATCCGGCACGCCATTGTCTGGCTTGATGGTCGCGTTAGCCATCAATTCCGCGGACGAACCGGGCGCGAAATGACCAAGGGCGCGGATACGTTCGGCGATCTCATCGAGGGCAGTCCACAGCTCGGTATACTGGGTCATGAACATGTTGTGCAGCGAGTTGAAGCGCTGACCTGTCACGTTCCAGTGGTAACCGTGCGTCTTGACGTAGAGCGCATAGGTGTCGCCGAGCAGGACGCGGAGTGCCTGAGCGGACGTTTCACGGGCTTTTTCGTTGAGGCCGATATCAATGGGCATGTCTGTCTCCTGTTTGTGTAATGTCTATACGCAACAGGTGGGTATTCGATCCATGAGATGCCAATCGATACGTAGTCTTACGGTTATAGAAGAAATCTATACAAAGGCGATGCAGGCGCGCTGATCCGACAGGGAGAAGAGGGGCCGGATGAGCGTGAAACCGCCAGATGGTGAGCGCGCACTCGCGACTTGCTCATCTTTCCCGCCTAAACCATAGTGCCCGGGGGCTCAAAACCGTGGGTTCCGTGATCAGGTCCGAGGACGCCCGTGCCGATACAAACTGCGAAAAATCACTCCAGCCAGACCTGGCTCGTCACGCCTGACCTGCTCGGGGTGCTCAACAGCGACGGATATTTCGAAGGGACGAATCCTGCTTGGTTTGCAACGCTCGGATGGCGACCGGAAGATATCGAAAGCCGGCAGTTTTTCGAATTCATCCATCCCGACGATCAAGCCAAGACGGAAGCCGCGTTTGCGGCGATCCAGAAGGGCCTGCCTGTCCTCATGTTCGAGAACCGCTACAAGCACAAGGACGGCAGCTATCGGTGGCTGTCGTGGAACGCGGTGCCGGAAGGTGACCGGTATTATTGCAGCGCCCGGGACGTCACGCAGGATCACGAAAACCGCTCGGCGCTGTCCAGCCGCGAAGAGGAAGCGCGCTTTCGCGAGCAATTCATTGCCGTGCTGGGACACGACCTGCGCAACCCGCTCAGTGCGGTTGCATCGGCGATCCGCATTGCGTCGCGAGAGCCGCAGTCGGATCGTGTCCGGGCCGTGCTGGAATCGGCCAATGGATCGATCATGCGGATGGCCGGACTGATTGACGACCTGAT
Organism: Hyphomonas sp.; assembly: GCF_037969335.1. GTDB lineage: Bacteria > Pseudomonadota > Alphaproteobacteria > Caulobacterales > Hyphomonadaceae > Hyphomonas. The sequence goes on from NZ_JBBKXE010000011.1 coordinate 2,071, forward strand.
GGATTTTGCGCGCTCGCGGCTCGGAGAGGGGATTGCGATCGACAGGGTTGCGGCCCCGGCGCTGGCGGACTCCCTGCGCGTTTCAATTGACGAAATCCGCATGGCAAACCGGGAGGTCGTGATTGAAGACCTGTTCGATTTCGAGGAAAGCCTGCACTGCGACCCGGCTCGCCTGCAGCAATTATTGTCCAACCTGCTGGCCAATGCTGTGACGCATGGAGAAGAAAACCGGCCGATCATCGTTCGCGCTGACGATGATGCCGGAGACTTCCGGCTGTCGGTGACTAATTCCGGCAAAGCGATTCCCGACAATGTCATGGAAAGCCTGTTCAAGCCTTTCGTTCGCGGATCTGTCAGCGACTCCCTGCAGGGGCTCGGTCTCGGGCTCTATATCGCGAGCGAGATTGCGCGGGCGCATGGTGGCCGGATTGGCGCCGTGTCCAACGCGGATCAAACCACTTTCGAATTCCGGATGCCCCGCTAGGGCCTCCGGCCGCTTGCCGTGCCTATGCCAGAGCGGCGCAGAAGCGCTGGATCCGGATGAGTGCTTCGGTCAGGGCCTCGGTTGAGGTGGCATAGGAAATCCGGAACGCCGGGGACATGCCGAACGCCGCACCGAACACGACGGCGACCTTTTCCGTTTCCAGCAATTCCGTGGCGAAATCCTCGTCCGTCCTGATCACATTGCCGGATGGCGCAGTCTTGCCGATCACACCGGCGCAGGACGGGTAGACATAGAAGGCGCCCTCCGGCGTCGGGCAGTGCAGGCCGGCGCATTTGTTGAGGCCGGCGACGACCATGTCGCGGCGCTGCTGGTAGACGGCGCGGCGTTCGGCCATGAAATCCTGCGGGCCATTGAGGGCTTCGAGGGCCGCATACTGGCTGATCGAGCAGGGGTTGGACGTGGTCTGGCTGATCACCTTGCCCATCGCCTTGATCAGTTTCTCGGGGCCGGCGGCATAGCCGATGCGCCAGCCGGTCATGGCATAGGCCTTTGAGACGCCGTTCATGGTCAGTGTGCGGTCGTAGAGGGCGGGTTCGACCTGGGCGATCGTCCAATATTCGAAATCGTCATAGACGAGGTGTTCGTACATGTCGTCGGTGAGGATCCAGACATGCGGGTGGCGCAGGAGGACATCGGCGAGGCCGTGCAGCTCGGCCTTGGTATAGGCGGCGCCGGTCGGGTTGGATGGTGAGTTGAGGATGATCCACCGCGTGCGCGGCGTGATGACAGCTTCCAGCGCCTCGGGCGTCAGCTTGTAGTTCGAGTTCGGTCCGCAGGGGGCAATGACGGGTTCGCCGCCGGCCATCAGCACCATTTCGGGATAGGAGACCCAGTAGGGCGCGGGCACGATGACTTCGTCGCCCGGGTTCAGCGTGGCGAGGAGCGCATTATAGATGACCGGCTTGCCGCCCGGAGCGACATGGACCTGCGAGGGCTTGTAAGTCAGGCCGTTCTCGCGGGCGAACTTGGCGCAGATCGCCTCTTTCAGTTCCGGCATGCCGTCGGCGGGCGTGTACTTGGTCTTGCCAGCCCGGATCGCCTCGATGGCCGCGTCCTTGATATTGTCCGGCGTATCGAAATCCGGTTCGCCGGCGCCGAGGCCAATCACGTCATGCCCGGCGCGTTTGAGTTCGGCGGACTTGGTCGTGACGGCGATCGTGGCGGACGGCTTGACGCGCGCGAGTGCGTCGCTGAGGCGGATATCTGCGGACATTATCTGTGTATCCCGAAGTGGAGATTGCGCTGGGTGTGGAGGCTTGGCCTTAGTCTGAGCGGGCCATTGGGGCAAGCTTTTCCCCGATCCAGCACCATGCGGCGGCGAGACGCAGGGCCTTGCCGCGTAAGCGCCGATTGCTGCGGAATTTTGCCAATTGTGTAAATTTTACGGGATATCTTTATGAGAATTTCAACCATGACTGGGAATATGCAACATAGTGGACCCGGTTTCTTGCCCGGTCCCGAGTTTTAAAGGATTGCCCAGAGGCCATGGCCGCATCGTCAAATTCCGTATTCATGGAAAATCTGTGGAACTTGATCGTGAGTCACGCCCAGAGCGGGGCGCATGATTTCTCGATCTGGATCGCCCGGCTCAGCGATGGCGAGCGGGTCGTGGGTCTTTGCGTATTTGCCCTGACGATCATGATCCTGATGATGGCGCCGACGAAGAAGCGCAAGACACCGCGCGGGAAAAGCACGCAATTCGTGTTCGCCCTGGCGATTGTCATGATTTTCGGTTTCGGCGCCGGCTGGCTCTTCGAGGACAATGCCGGTGTGGGCGAATTCGTGTCGACGCTGTTCTAGGCCTCGCATCGACGGCGCGCAGGCGCTATCTGTAGGATCATGGAATCGCAGGATAATGACGTACCCACGCTACGCGGCGTCGACGTCATCAAGGACAATCTGAAACGACTGCCCGGCCGGCCCGGAGTCTATCGCATGTTCGGCGATGGCGGCGAGGTGCTGTATGTCGGCAAGGCCCGAGACCTGAAGGCGCGCGTGTCGAACTATGCGCGCCTGGGCGGTCACACCCAGCGGATCGCGCGGATGATCTCGATGACCCGGCGCATGGAGTTCGTGGTCACCGAAAGCGAGACCGAGGCGCTGCTGCTGGAAGCGAGCCTGATCAAGAGCCTGAAGCCGCGTTTCAACGTGCTGCTGCGCGACGACAAGTCGTTTCCCTATATCCTGATCCGGCGCAATCATGAGGCGCCGCAGATCAAGAAGTATCGCGGCGCCAAGCATAATGAGGGCGACTATTTCGGCCCGTTCGCCAGCGCCGGGGCAGTGATGCAGACGCTGGACACGCTGCAGAAGGCCTTCCTGCTGCGCACCTGCGAGGACAGCGTGTTCAATGCCCGCACGCGGCCCTGTATGCTGCACCAGATCAAGCGCTGTTCGGCGCCATGCGTGGGGCTGATCTCGAAGGAGGATTATACCGAGCTGGCCGATGAGGCGGCGGACTTCCTGCGCGGGAAGGGGGCCGACCTGCAAAAGCGGCTGGCATCCGAGATGGACGCCGCCGCCGAGGCGATGGAATTCGAGACGGCTGCGCGCCTGCGCGACCGGATACGGGCGCTGGCGCATGTGCGCGCGACGCAGGACGTGAACCCGGACGGGCTGGAAGAGGCGGACGTGTTCGCCATCGCCATGGAGGGCGGGGTGTCCTGCGTGCAGGTGTTCTTCATCCGGGCCGGGCAGAACTGGGGCGCGACGGCGCACTATCCGCGCCATGACAGCGAGCAGACGATGGAAGAAGTGCTCGCGGCCTTCCTTGTGCAATTCTATGACAAGCGCCCGCCGCCGAAACTGATCCTCGTCAACGAGATGCCGGAACAGGCGCGCCTGATCGGCGAGGCGCTGGAACTGAAGGTGGACCGGCGAATCGAGATTCGCCGGCCCGAGCGCGGCTCGAAGCGGGATCTTGTCACCCAGGCTGAACGCAATGCGTCCGAGGCGGTGACCCGCAAGCTGGCCGAGACGGCGAGCCAGGCGCGGCTGCTGGACGAAGTGCAGAAAGTGTTCGAGCTGGAAAGCGTGCCGCAGCGCATCGAGATATATGACAACTCGCACATCCAGGGCACGAATGCGGTGGGCGGAATGGTCGTGGCCGGTCCGGACGGGTTCATCAAGCAGGCCTATCGCAAGTTCAACATCAAGGACGAGACGATCGAGCCGGGCGACGATTACGGCATGATGCGCGAAGTGATGCGCCGGCGCTTTGCGCGCGGCCTGAAGGAAAAGGCCGTCGGCAATGACCGCAACTGGCCGGACCTTGTCCTGATCGATGGCGGCCTCGGGCAGCTGAACGCGGTGCTGGAAGCGCTGGCGGAGCTGGGCCTCGGGCCGGATGACGTGACGCTGGTATCGATTGCCAAGGGCGTCGACCGCAATGCCGGTCGGGAACAATTCTTCCGGCCGGGGCGGGCGCCGTTCAAGCTGCCGGAAACGGCACCGGTGTTGTATTACCTGCAACGGTTGCGCGACGAGGCGCACCGCTGGGCCATCGGGGCGCACCGGGCGAAGCGATCGGCCGATATCGTCCGTTCACCGCTGGACGAGATCGAGGGCATTGGCCCGACGCGCAAGAAAGCGCTGCTGCAATATTTCGGCTCGGCGCGCGGCGTGTCGCGGGCGAAAGTGGCGGACCTGATGGCGGTCGAGGGCGTCAACGAATCCCTTGCCGAACGCATTTACGGGCATTTCCATAGCGGCTAGGGCCGGGCGCCCTGCCGGTTGCAGTTGCAGGCCATTCGGTTGATGGTCCCGGAAACGGTTCCGGGAGGCTCCAGATGAAAATCACGCCGCTGCGTATGATCTCGCTCGCCATTGTCGCCTCTGTTGCGGTCAGTTTCCTGGGCGGGTCGGGGGTGTGGTCGGTGCTTGGACTGGCGCCAGACCTGACGATTGAGGGCGAGGCACCTGTGGTGCGACCGGTGCCGGATGGTACGGGTGAGGCATGGGCGTCCTATGGGGGTGACAAGGGGGGCGGGAGGTATGTGGCAGCTGACCAGATTACCCCCGACAATGTAACGGACCTGGAGATCGCCTGGACGCTGGAGACCGGCGCATTCGATGGCCGGGAAGAGGCCAAGGCGCGCGCGGCGTTCGAGGCGACGCCGCTGCTCGTCGAGGGGTCGCTGGTTTTCTGTACGCAGTTCCAGGAAGTGATCGCGGTCGACCCGGGCACTGGCGCGGAGACATGGCGCTACAATCCCGGCGTGGATGGGACGGGCCGTCCGGCGAACCAGTTCACCTGCCGGGGCGTGTCCTATTGGCAGGACAGTCTGGCGGACCCGGATGCCGCGTGCGCGTCACGCCTGTATGTCGGGACGGTGGATTCGCGGCTGATTGCGTTGGATGCGCGAACGGGCACGCCGTGTGCTGACTTTGGCGATGGTGGGACGGTCAACGTCAAGCCGAGCATGGACCTGCGCTGGCCGGGCGAATACCAGATCACGTCGGCACCGGCGATCATCGGCGATACGGTGGTCACGGGATCGGCGATCAGCGACAATCTGCGGACCGAGGCGCCGCTGGGCACCGTGCATGCCTTCGATGCGCGCACGGGCGAAGCGAAGTGGCGGTTCAATCCGGTGCCGCAGGACAAGGCCGATCCGGCGCTGGCAAGCTGGGCGGACGGCTCGGCAGCGCGCACGGGGCACGCGAATGTCTGGTCGACGATTTCGGTCGACGAGGCGCGGGGCCTTGTCATCCTGCCGACATCGAGCCCGAGCCCCGACTATTATGGCGGCAACCGGGTCGGCGACAATCGCTATGCCAATTCGGTCGTGGCGCTGAACGGCGAGACCGGGGATGTGGTGTGGAGTTTCCAGACCGTGCACCACGATCTCTGGGATTTCGACCTGCCGGCCCAGCCGGGCCTCTACCAGGTCTGGCGTGATGGCGCGCTGCATGACGTGGTGGCGCAGGTGACCAAGTCAGGCCTCCTGTTCGTGCTGGACCGCGACACGGGCGAACCTTTCCTGCCGGTCGAGGAGCGGGCGGTGCCGCAAGGGGCTGTGGCGGGCGAAGTTCCGTCGCCGACACAGCCCTTCCCGGTGGCGACGCCGAATATCGTGCCGAACACGCTGGAGCCGGGCGACGCGTTCGGTATCACGCTGTGGGACAAGATGGCGTGCGCGAAACAGATCAGGGCCTTGCGCGGCGACGGCCTGTTCACGCCGCCAACCGAGCAGGGCACGCTCGCCTATCCGTTCCAGGGCGGTGGCGCGAACTGGGGCAGTACCGCCTTTGACCCGGCGCGTAACCTGCTGGTCGTGAACATGAGTTCGATCGGCGCCTTCGTGAGACTGACCAAGAAAAATGGCGAGGAACGCCCGGTCGGGGCGCTGCGCGATGATGCCGAATATGCGCCGATGGAAGGTGCACCCTATGGCATGACCCGGGGCCTGCTGATGTCACCGCTGGGCCTGCCGTGCACGCCGCCGCCCTGGGGCGTGATTGCGGGCATCAGCCTGGATACGGGCGAGATTGTCTGGCGCCAGAACATCGGGACGACACAGGACCTGGCGCCGGGCGGCCTGACGCTGAAGATCGGCACGCCGAATATTGGCGGCCCGATGATCACGTCGGCCGGACTCGTGTTCATCGGGGCGACCATGGACGATTACCTGCGCGCCTTCGATGTTTCGACCGGGCGCGAGCTGTGGAAGGGACGCCTGCCAGCGGGCGGCCAGGCAACGCCGATGAGCTATGAATATGAGGGTCGGCAATATGTCGTGATCGCAGCGGGCGGGCACAGTTCGCTGGGCACGAAACAGGGCGATACGCTGGTGGCGTTCGCGCTGCCGGACTAGACGGTCCAAGCCGGTGCAGATGCAAAATGCGCCCGCAGCGGCAGGCATCATATGCCTGTTGAGCAGGGATTCTTAACGTAAATGCGCGAGCATGCCGACATAGCACAAGGCAGGGCTCGCGGTGGCCCGGCATTGCAGCAACGGGCGAATATTGTCACATTAGCGTCATGAAACATACGGGTACCAGCCTGAAGCAGGAGATTGCCGACTTCGTGTCGGGCGCCTGGCTGCGTCCACCGACGGCGCAGCAAGTGGCTGCGCTGTGCTGGCGGCGGGCGGGCAAGGGCCATGAAGTGCTGCTG
>NZ_JBBKXE010000012.1:0-6004 GCF_037969335.1 Hyphomonas sp.
TCGCTCAGCACGTCAATTCGTTCCAGCGCCGAAAGCGGGATCATGGACAGGTCGACGAAATCGCCGATCCGCGAGGTCGGTGCCAGCCGGCGTCCATTGAGCAGCGTGAGCGTCGCGCCCGACCCGAGGCCGCGCAGGTTCGGACCGCTCGCGAACGTGTTATTATAGGACGAGCTTTCGTCGCCAGGCACGCCGACCGGCGTGAACTCGGTGGAACCGCCACCGAAATTCTGCGGTAGGGTCCGGATGAATTGTTCGGTCGATGTCACGCCGGTCGATAGGATATCGTCGCGCGTGTACATTTGCAGCGGCGAGCTCTCCGGCGCGATTCCGCGCAGGCTCGTGCCTGTCACCCTGACGGCATCGACCCGCAGCGTATCTTCGGTATCTGCTGACTGGGTCACCCGTCCGGCATTACGCTCAGGCTCGGGATCCGACCGGGTATCCTGGCTGGGCGCTGTGACCTGGGGCTGGGTTGTCGTTACTTCCCGTCGCACCAGCAGCGCGCGTCCCGGCCCTTCGACAATGATGAAGGGCGATGCCTCCAGCAAGAGCGATAGCGCGGCTTCCGGCGCATGGTCACCATGGACGGGCCGGGCCATATGACCCGCCACGTCCCCTTCGGAAAACAGGACCGGCCTGCCCGACTGGGTACTGAACTTTCGCAGCGCCTCACCAAGCGGCATGGCTTCTATCTCGAATGCAATGGCTGGCGCTGGCGTGTCCGGCGCGGCCATCGCGGGCTCCAGCACAAAGGCTGTCATCAGCGCGATTGCCGCTGTGCCGGCACGGCACCGCTTTGCAAAATATGTTCTTCCCATCTTGCCCTCCAAGGCTCTGTATGACCCGGCGATGCAGACGGCTTCTGCAGCACCCGGATCATCAACAAGCGATCTTGGACATCGGGCAATTTTTTAGGGCGCGTTCTGTCAAGACGCGACAATTTTACGTTTGAAACAAGGCGGTGACGCCTGTCACTCGACCAGGTCGACGGGACAGGTTTCCAGGCCGTAATTGAGCAGGCCTCCGCGCTGGCGCACCCGTTCGCCAGCTGGCTCCAGACGACTATAGCGGTTAAGCAGGCTGTTGATCATTTGCGCCGCTTCACTGCGGGCGATCCCGGCGCCCATGCAATGATGGATACCATGCCCGAACGTGGCCTGCTTGATCATGTTGGGACGTTTGAGAATGAACGCGTTCGGGCGCTCGAAAACAGCCGGGTCCCGGTTGGCGGACGCGTGGAAGATCGCCACCCAGTCGCCTGCCTTGATCCGGGCACCGCCAATCTCGTAATCCTGTGTGCAGACCCGGTGAAGCCGCTGGACTGGCCCGTCGCGGCGAAGGCTTTCCTCGATGAAGGCGCGTACCAGTGAACGGTCGGCGCGCAGTGTGGCATACATTTCCGGATCGTCGGCCAACACGTCGACAAGGTTGCCAAGCAGGTAGCCTGTCGTCTCGGCGCCCGCGACGACCAGTGTCAGGCAGAAACGCACGACTTCTTCATTGGTTAGCTTGATTCCATCTGACTCCGCCTGGATGAAGGCGGACATGAGGTCATCGGGCACCGGCTTGCCAGATTCAATATCCGCGTAGCGTTGGTTGACCGCTGACTGGTAATAGTTCCAGAGTTCAATATTGCATTTCTGACGCTCGCCAATGGTGAAATCAGAGGTCACCATGAACGCATTGGCCCAACGGCGCAGCAAGACATAGTCTTCCTCCGGCGTACCGATCAGCTTCGTCATCACGAGCGCTGGGAGATTGGGCGCAAGGTCGCGCATGAAATCCACCTTGCCGCCGCCGATCCAGTCGAGCTGTGTCTCGACCGTCGTTTCCATCCACGGCGCGACGTCGCTCATGACCCGTTTGGGCGAGAAGGCCATCTGGGCGATCTTGCGTAACTCCGCATGGCGCGGGTCATCATGGTTGACCAGCATCAGGGTCGGCGCTTCGGACTCTTCCTGCATGATGTCTCGCGATGAAAAGACGTCGGCGCGGCGACAGACTTCCTGAACGTCCGCGTGCCTGAGCACGACCCAGGCCGGATAGGGCTTGTCCATCCCGGGGATCGTGCCGGGCGGGTAGTCCTCGAGGCCGAACTGGATCGGCTTGTCGCGCAGGTGTTCGTAATAGGGATAGGGATTTGCCATGACCTCCGGGGAATAGAGGTCGCGGACATGGAAATCGTCAGGAATAATGGGCAGGGTCTTGGCGTGTGTCATCTGGTGTTCTCCCGGCTGCAGCGGCCCAGCATGGCGCTGGCAACCGGCATGAATTCTGGTGGTTTGGCGTGAACCTGAATTTGTTGCTTTCGAATTATTGTGTCCTTAGGACCTTTTTGTCACATGGCAGAACTCCTGCATGGCGGGATTGATGCATGATCGGTGTTTGAAGGCCGATCCGACTTCGCTTATTGTCGGAGCCGAAACAATGAACCGGAGACCGCATGGACCTCTCGAAGCGCAAACAGGCGAGCAGCGACTTCCTCGACCTGTTTTTCCCGATCCACTACCTCGTGGGCATGCAGATTGAAGACGCCCTGAAATGTGGCGTGCTCACCCGCCAGCAGGCCTGTCTTCTCTGGACGATCCATACGCGCGGTGTGGATGGCCGGAAGATGCGCCGCAAGGACATCGCGAGTGCGCTTGCGTCCTGGTACGAGGTGACAAGTTCGGCCATCTCGAAATCCCTGCGCGCCCTGTCCAAAGCGCCGCTGAACCTGATTACGATGACCGAGGACCCTCAGAACGGGCGCGAGAAGTTCGTGACACTGACGCCTCGCGGAATCCAGTTTGTCGAAAGCATGATGCGCAATGGCAGTGCATTCCTGGACACGATGGTCGATCGGCTCAGCGACGACGAGATCAGGTCCGGCATTCATTTCCTGGCGCGTGTCACGGAGGTTCATCACGAGCTGGCCGCGGAGGCGGCGGCGAAGCAGAAACCGAAGGTACGTCGCACCGCCAAGCCGAAAGAAACGGCCTGATATTCGAGGGCGGGATCCGGTTTCAGACATTATAACAGACTCTCTCGCCCTCAGCGTTCGGGTGTCGTCAGATCGAACGCCACATGCGCGGCCTGGGCGCTGTCCTGGAAATCCCGGAACCTGACAACCTGACCGTCCCGAATGGTGAGGATGTGGGCATAGTCGGCCGCATACAGGCGGCCCGTGGCCTTCAGCACCATGCGCAAGTGTCCGGTGACGGCCACCTTGTCGCGCTCGGAGATGAACTCGTCCTGGCGGAACTCCTCGATATCCACGTCATTACCGACATGGCCGAAAAAGATCTTGCACTTCTCCTTGCCGCGAAAAATGCCCGCGAACGGAATCACGCTCGGTCCGTAGAATTCGATCGTGCAATCGTCCGACATGACGCCGAACAGTTTGTCAAAGTCGCCTTCATGCACACCGGCATACCAGGCCTGGGCCGCTTCCAATGGTGTCTTTTTCATGTCTGATATCCCCTGGCTGCGCCGTTAGAACTGGGTGGAAAGTTCGAGACCGAATGTGCGCGGCGCACCCAGTGAACCGACGAATTCTGCGCCATAGGTTGTCCCGGTCAGGATCTGGTTGGTGAAATAGGTCTCGTCGGACAGGTTCTCGCCGAACAGCGCCACCTTGTAGCGCCCGCTGGCAGGCGCATACGTGGCCCGGGCCCGCACGACACCGTAGCTGTCCTGTGACGCCGCCTTGATGTTGAACACTGTGAAAAAGATTTCGTCCTGCCAGGCATAGTCGGCCCGCAATGTGACGTCGCCGCCGAAGGCCGCAAAATCTGCCTGTGCACCGACATTCAATTTCCATTCCGGCGCACGGGGCAGTCTCAGCCCATCGAGGTTTCGCAGAGTTGAGCCGGGATCGTCGCTCAGGGGGGCAGGCCGCAACGGCTCGGTCAGAGTACCTTCAGTGAAGACTGCGTCGAGATAGGTCACTGACCCGTCGATCTGGAAAATATCGCTGAGCAAGGCGGCAAATTCGAATTCGGCCCCTTTGACTTCAGCCTTGCCCACATTCCGGATGATGGGCTGGTTGGCGATTGAATCCTGAGCCTGCAGGTTTGTGTAGTCATACATGAAGGCTGCAGCATTGAGGCGCAGGCGGTTGTCGAGAAGCGCTGCCTTGACGCCGCCCTCATAGGCCCAGATTTCCTCCGGTTCATAAGGCGTCCGCTGGCTGGATCCGATATTGTACCCGCCACTCTTGAAGCCGCGCTGGGCGCTGGCATAGAGAAGCAGGTCGTCTGCGGGGGTCCATTCGAGAGCAACTTTCGGCGTCGTCGCATCAAAGGTGGCCGGCCCGTCTACTGGCGCGACCACGAAGCCGAACGGGTCTGGCTGGACGCCATCGCGACTGTCGCTGACTGCGTTGGGGAAGAACAGGATTTCTGGCGCGAAACGAACCAGATCGCCGCCCGGCACTGCCGGGAGGAAGGCGAGATCGAAATTCTGGAACCCATCGCGCTCTTCCTCGGTATAGCGCACGCCAGCTTTCAGTGTCAGTGTATCGGTCAGGTCGAAGCTGGTATCGATGAAGATGTTGAAGGCTTCGGTTTCCTGGCGCCCGTTCAGGTGAAGCTCACAGCAGAGCGTGCTTTCAGGAATGTTGACCGGGAATGGCGGCAGGACGTTCGCCGCCTGCAGGTCAAGCAGGCCCTGAGTGAGGATCGGCTCCCAGAAGTCGCCGAAGATATTGTTCTGGATGTCATTCTCTTCCGAGAAGTACCCGCCTCCGGCAATCCAGCTGAAGCGACCATCTGAAGGCGAAGTGACCTGGAAATCGGCATTCCATTGCTCATGGTCTTCGGCACGGTGAATATAGGTGTTGAACGTGTCTCCGAGGTCGAACGAGTCCTGGAAATCGGGATTGGAGTTCTTGTAGCCGGTTATCACCTGGACCTCATAGTCACCGACAGCCCAGTCGAGGCGGCCCGTCAGCCCCCACACGGTTGTATTGTTGAAATAGTCGACGGCCGAATAGATGTCGCGTGATGCCGGCGCCGAGATACGGCCGCTGTTCTTGATGCCGAAATAAGGCAGCGTTTGGGATCCTTCGCGTGTGCTGAGCCAGCCAGGCACTTCTTCCTGGTATCCCAGGCTCGCGAAGTGGAAGACATTGGCGCGGTCGTCGGCTTCATAATAATCGCCCGACAATGTGAGCATCGCCGTTGGCGTCAGATCGAGTTCGACCGTGGCACGGGCCGTGATGTCGTGCTTGTCCTCCGCATCGAATGTGCGGTCAGGTTGCGATGGCGGGAGGGTCTCGCGTGGCAGGTGCACCGTGGTAAAGCCGCTGCGGTCTTCCTTCTGGACAGCCAGGCGCGCCCGCACCCTGTCGTTGATCGGCCCGCTGAGCGCTGCGAACACCTGCGTGCGATCAAAATTGCCGACGATCAGGCGCGCCTCGCCTGAGAATTCGTCAGTCGGACGCTTGGTAATGATATTCACGGCGCCGCCGGTGGCGTTGCGCCCATAGAGCGTCCCCTGTGGTCCGCGCAAGACTTCCAGCCGTTCAACATCAAAGAAGCCGGGTCCGATGGCTGCGGCGCGCGACAGATAAACGCCGTCGAGATAGGTCGCCGTGGAGCTGTCGGCACCTGCCACGATAACCGGCGTGCCGATACCGCGAATAAAGATGGACGTGTCGCCCTGATAACTGGAAACCTGAAGGCCCGGAACGAGGTCCGCCACGTCCTCAACGGACTGGACCGACCGGGCTAGCAAGGCATCGCTGTCGAGCGCTGAAACGGAGGCGCCGGTATCCTGGATACTTTCCTCGCGGCGGGTGGCCGTTACCGTCACCGTATTCAGTGTACGGGATTCCGGCTCTGCCTCGGATGGTCCGGAGGCATCCTGCGCGGCGGCTGTATTCAAGACCAAAGCAAAAGCACACACCGACACGGTGGCGCGAAGAGCGCGTTTCAACATTATTTCCTCCCGTCCCCCGCAGCGCGAGGGTTTGTTTATTATGCGCTTAGATGTCTTCCGTTGATTGTTGCCGTCAAGA
>NZ_JBBKXE010000013.1:0-8582 GCF_037969335.1 Hyphomonas sp.
GGCGGGATCGGCAGCCAATACGGCAAATTCGATACATAATCATTAGCATTATGCATTGAAAAACAGCGAATTTACAGTGCCCGGAACAGTGCCTGACCGCTGGAGCCTAGTCGGACAGGATGCGGGGCAGCTTGAACGTGACGGATTCGCGGGCGGTTTCGACCGTGTCGAGGGTGACCTCAAACCGTGTGCGGCAGGCGTCGATGACGCCCTGGACGAGGTCTTCCGGCGCGCTGGCGCCGGCGGTGAGGCCGAGCGTGGTGACATTGTCGAACCATGACCAGTCGATGTTTTCGGCGCTGGCGACGAGTTCGGCGCGTTTTGCCCCGGCGCGCAGGGCGACTTCGACAAGGCGGACGGAATTGGAGCTGGCGCGGGCGCCGATGACCAGGACCAGCCCGGCGCCGGGCGCGAGCACCTTGACGGCGTCCTGGCGGTTGGTCGTGGCGTAGCAGATGTCTTCCTTGTGGGGGCTGGCGATCTCGGGGAAGCGGGCCTGCAGGGCGGCGACAATATCGGCGGTATCATCCACTGAAAGCGTGGTCTGTGTCACGAAGGCGAGGTTTTTCGGGTCTTTCGGTACGAAGCGTTCCGCATCAGCAACGGTTTCGATCAGGGTGATTCCCCCGCCGGGAAGCTGGCCCATCGTGCCGATGACTTCCGGATGGCCGGCATGGCCGATAAGCACGATCTCGCGACCGTCAGTATGGTGGCGTTCGGCCTCGACATGGACCTTGGAGACCAGCGGGCAGGTCGCATCGACATAGATCATCTGGCGCGCGGCGGCCTCTGCCGGCACGGATTTGGGGACGCCATGGGCGGAAAAGATGACCGGCCGGTCGGTCGGGCATTCGTCCAGTTCTTCAACGAAGACGGCGCCCATGGCCTCGAGGCGGCTAACAACATGGGCATTGTGGACGATTTCGTGGCGGACATAGACCGGCGCGCCCCATTTACCGAGCGCTTCCTCGACAATCTGGATGGCCCGGTCGACCCCGGCGCAGAAACCGCGGGGCGCCGCAAGGCGAATGGTCAGGGCGGGCCTGTCGGTCATTTAATAATCTCCTGCCTCTGCAGCGTTGCGCCGAGGCGCGCAGCCCTTTAACACATCTCCAGCAACAGATGGACAGGCCTTTTCATCAGGCCAAGAAGGACACGCCGACGCATGCGCATATTAGTTACCCTTCTCGCGGCGGCCATGCTCGTCGGATGCCAGTCGAAAATCGCCGAGACATTCGACACGCGCCAGAATGCCGGGCCATGCCCGCCAATGGGGGCGATCTATGACGTGTCCCGCTATGTGGAGTTCGCCGACGGCACCGACGAGACCTATTCGAACATCACCTATACGGCTGAAATCAACGATGTGCGCATGTTCTGCCGCTATTCGGACGATGACCCGCTGGTCGCGCAGATGGAAGTCGATTTCGCCTTCGGCAAGGGCGATGCTGCCACGTCCGACAAGCATTCCTATCCGTATTTCGTCGCCGTGACGCGCCGTAACGGAAAGGTCCTAGCCAAGGAATATTACTCGGTCGAGGCGGATTTCAAGGGCCAGAAACTGGCCGGCAAGACGGAATCGTTCAGCAAGATCGAAATTCCCCGGCTTGATGAATCGATCGCCGGATCGAACTTCGAGATCCTGGTCGGCTTCGACCTGACGCCGGAGCAGCTGGAATTCAACCGGGCGGGCAAGCGCTACCGTCTCGACGCTGAAAAGTAGACCATGGCAAGCCTGATCAGAGACCTGACGGCCGCCGCTGGCGCCGCTTTCTCTGCCATGGGGCTGGAGGAACGGTGGGGCGACGTGCGCCGTTCCGACAAGCCGGACCTGGCGGATTTCCAGTGCAATGGCGCCATGGGCGCAGCGAAATCTGCCGGGAAAAACCCGCGCGAGATTGCCGCCCAGATTGCCGAGGTGCTGAAGGCCTATCCGCTGGTCCTGTCGGCAGACGTGGCGGGGCCGGGCTTTATCAACATTCGCGTATCCGACGCCGCGCTGTCGGCCCGTGCGGCGGACATTCTGGCTGACAAGGACATGGCGGGCGGCGAGCTGGCGCCCGACCCGCACGTGACGGTGATCGATTTCGGCGGGCCGAACGTGGCCAAGCCGATGCATGTCGGGCATTTGCGCTCGGCGGTGATCGGCGACACGCTGCAAAGGCTCCTGAAATTCCTCGGCGATACGGTGACGTCGGACACGCACCTTGGCGACTGGGGCTTGCAGATGGGGCATCTGGTTACCGAACTGTATGACGAGCAGCCGGACCTGATCTATTTCGACGAGACCTATTCCGGGCCGTATCCCGCTGAATCGCCGGTCACGATCGAGGATCTCGGACGGCTGTATCCGGCCGCCAGCAACAAGGCCAAGGACGACCCGGCGCGCAACCAGCGCTCGCAGAATGCCGTAGCCGAGCTGCAGGCGGGGCGGGCCGGCTATCGCGCACTGCTGAAGCATTTCATCGACGTGTCGGTGGCGGCGCTGAAGGTCGACTATGCCTTCCTCAATGTCTCGTTCGACCTGTGGAAGGGTGAAAGCGACGTCGACCACCTGATTCCGGGCCTGATCGAGCGGTTCCGCAAGGCGGGGCTGGCCGAGGAGAGCCAGGGCGCGCTGATCGTGCATGTGGCGCGTGAGAGCGACAAAAAGGAAATGCCGCCGGTGATGCTGCTCAATTCGCGCGGCGGCACGGGCTATCACACGACGGACCTTGCGACGATCGAGGACCGGATGATGCACATGCATCCGACGCCGGAGCGGATGCTCTATGTCGTCGACCAGCGACAGGCGCTGCATTTCGAACAGGTGTTCCGGGCGGCTGAACTGGTCGGCCTGATCGATGAGGGGCATCTCGAACATATCGGCTTCGGCACCGTGAACGGGCCAGACGGCAAGCCGTTCAAGACGCGCGAAGG
Source organism: Hyphomonas sp. (assembly GCF_037969335.1). Classification (GTDB taxonomy): domain Bacteria; phylum Pseudomonadota; class Alphaproteobacteria; order Caulobacterales; family Hyphomonadaceae; genus Hyphomonas. Next base: position 2,920 of record NZ_JBBKXE010000013.1, read on the forward strand.
CGGCGTGCTGCGGCTGGCCGACCTGAACGCGATGGCGCTCGAGGAAGCGGGCCGCAAGCTTGGCGCAGCGAACCTGCCGGATGACATGGACGCCGCCGAGCGGGCCGATGTGGCGCGGGCCGTGGCCGTGGCGGCGCTGCGCTTTGCTGACCTGCAAAACACGCGGACGACGAATTACGTGTTCGATCTCGACCGGTTCACGAGCTTTGAAGGCAAGACGGGGCCGTACCTGATGTATGCCGCCGTGCGGATCAAGTCGCTGCTAAGGCGGGCGGAAGCAGACGGCAATGCGCCGGGCAAGATTGTCGTCGGCCACGACGCGGAACGCACGCTGGTTCTGGCGCTGGACGGGTTCGGCGCGGCCCTGCTGGGCGCGCGCGAGAAGCGGATGCCGCATATATTGTGCGAGCACGTGTTTGGCCTGAGCCAGGCCTTCAGCGGCTTCTATGGCGCGCTGCCGATTGCGAACGAGAGCGATCCGGCGCTGCGGGCGAGCCGGCTGGCGCTGGCGACGGCCGTGCTGAGGCAGCTCGAAGCCGGGCTCGGGATTCTCGGGATCGACGTGCCTGAGCGCATGTAGGGCATTGCGCCCGTGTGTGCCTATGTCTTCTGTATCGACGGATCGACCGCGACACAGAGGAGACAATCATGGCGAAGGCACTCAAGGATCAAAACGCCGGGGCCAGCGACGGCGTCCAGTGGGAACTTGCCTCGCAATGGGCGCGAGGCTGGCGCTTCGTGAAATGGTCAGCAACCGCGTTCATCGTGATCGCCTTCCTTGTCGTGATCGGGCAGGGATTCCTGTTCTACCGGATGTTCGACGATGTGCATCCGGTTCTGGGCTTTGCCTATGTGGTGATCCTGACCCTCATTCTTGGCGTCATGGTCGGCCGGCCGATCCGGTCCTTCCTGGCCATGCCGGTCGCAGCCCGGCCCCCTTCCATCGTGATCGATCCGAAGGCGCCGGAACCGTCGGCGCTGGCCGCGCGGCTGAAATACGACCTGAAATACCTCGCCATGCTGGCCGCCAATCCGCTGCTGAAAGACGAAAGCGAGGCCATTCGCGCGGGCATCGCCAAGGGCCGTACGCTGCTGGAGCGCGCGCAGCAGGCGTCGCAGGACGAGGCGCTGGCTGTGTCCGTGGCACTTGAAGCCTTCGAGCGGGACCATATCGAGGCCCTGCTGAAACCGCTGGATGCGAAGGTGAATGCGCTGATCCATGCCGAAGCTGTCGGCGTGGGCGTCGCCACGGCGGTATCGATGAACGGGACCGTCGATGCCTTTATCGTGCTCTGGCGCAATGCCAATCTCGTCGCGCGGGTGTCGCGGATCTATTTTGGCCGGCCACACCTGGGGGGCAGCTTGCGTATCCTGCGCGATGTGGCGGCCATCGTGGTCGTGTCGCGCGCGCTGGAAGATGTGACTGACATTACCGGTGACGTGATTGGCGGCCTGCTTGGCCGCATGGGCGGTCTGGTCGCCGGACCGCTGATGGATGGCGGTATCAACGCGATGATGACGCTGAAGCTCGGCTACCTGGCGAAACGCCGTTGCCGCAGCTTCAAGGGCTGGTCGGCCGGACAGGCCAAGGCGATTTCGGAAGAAGCGTTGCAGGGTGTGAAGCAGGAATCCGGCTCGGTCGTCGCAGACCTGTTGAAGCGATGTGGCGGCCTGACCTCGCATGCTGCGCGGGCGACCGAAAAGGCATTATCCGGGTCTAAGAATGCCTGGGGCCTAGTCCAGAGCTGGTTCGGAGGCAAGCCAGCTGGCGCCTGACCAATTGGCAGGCACATTTGTGGATAGGACGCGGGTCGCCGTAGTCGTTGCTTGCCGCGCCCTCGAATCCGTTCTAGTTCGAAGTCAATTCAACTCTGTCCCGGGAGAGAGCAGCTCTTGAAGCTGCCGCCGAAGGCGCAACCGCCCCGGAAACGCTCAGGCAAACGGACCGGGCAGGGTCAACACGCTGGAAAGAGGCTCTTGAGGCCTCGCCGAAGGAGCAAGCCCGTATGCCGGGCGGAATCTCTCAGGCGCCCAGGACAGCGGGGGCGACGGATATTTCGGCCTAGCGCCGATCCGTCACCTTTTGGATTGATGGCGCCATGGCAGATACCCCAACCGATGCATTGAAGCGAACCCCGCTTTACGACCTGCATGTTGCGCGCGGGGCCAAGCTCGTCCCGTTCGCTGGCTATGAGATGCCGGTGCAATACAAGATGGGTGTGATGGACGAGCATAAATGGACGCGCACCCATGCCGGCATTTTTGATGTCAGCCACATGGGCCCGTGCTTCCTGTCGCTGGAAGAGGGCATTGGCGGCGGCGATGAGGCGCATGCCAAGATCGCGGCTTTGGTCGAGACGCTGGTGCCGTCTGACATTGCCAGCCTGAAACAGGGGCAGGCGCGGCTGACCGTGCTGCTGAACGATGATGGCGGCATCCTCGACGATTTGATCATCACGCGTCCGCTGGGCGATGAGGCGCAGGGCAGCCTGTACATCGTCGTAAATGGCGCCGTGAAGGAACAGGACTGGGCCATCTTCGAAAAGGCGCTGGCGGGCAAGGCCGTGCTGACGCGCGCCGATGACCGCATCCTGTTCGCGCTGCAAGGGCCGGAAGCGGTCGACGTGCTGAGCGATTTCTTCCCCGGCTGCGAAGATCTGGCCTTCATGCATCACGAGCCATTTGAACTGAACGGCACGCGCTGCATCGTGTCGCGCTGTGGCTATACCGGCGAGGACGGGTTCGAGGTGCTGGTGGCGCCCGAAGCGGGCCTGCCGCTGATCGAGGAAATGCTGACGGATGAGCGGGTCGAGATGATCGGCCTTGGCGCGCGGGATTCGCTGCGCCTGGAAGCCGGACTTTGCCTCTACGGACATGACATGGACGCGAGCCGCAACCCGGTCGAGGCCGGGCTGAGCTGGGTGATCCAGAAGACGCGGCGCGAGGCGGGCAATTTCCCCGGCGCGGCGCGCATCCTGGCGGCGCTGAAAGACGGCCCGGCGGAGAAGCGCGTGGGCATCCGTCCGCTGGAGCGGGCCCCGGCCCGGGAGGGAACGGAAGTTCACGTGGGTGGCAAGGTGGTGGGCGTGGTGACGTCCGGCGGCTTTGGCCCCACCGTCGACCACCCGGTCGCCATGGGATACGTCGCGGCCGCCCATGCGGCGCCCGGCACGAAAATCGACCTGATGGTCAGAGGCAAGGCACGGCCGGGCGAAGTGGTCGCCCTGCCGTTTGTTCCCCATAATTACAAGCGATGAGGCATACACGATGAGCACGAAACTGACCGAACAGGTGACGTTCTATACCGAGGACCATGAATGGGTGACTGTGCACGGCGAACTCGGCACCGTGGGCATCACGAAATTCGCCGCTGAACAGCTGGGCGACGTCGTGTTCGTCGAGACCCCTGAAGTGGGCAAGGTGGTGAAGAAGGGCGACGACATGGCCGTGGTCGAGAGCGTCAAGGCGGCGTCCGACGTCTATGCGCCGGTCAGCGGTGAAGTGGTCGATGCCAATGCCGCGCTGGCCGACAAGCCTGAGATGGTCAACGAGCATCCCGAGACCGAAGGCTGGTTCTGTGTGATCCGCCTGTCGCATGGCGAAGAGCTGGCAGGCCTGATGGACCGGGACGCCTATTTCGAGTTCCTCAAGGGCCTTTAGCAGACCCGCTGCCTCACGCAGCGCTCATCCTGAGCAACGTCGAAGGATAGGGCGCGGGCCGCACAGACATCAAGCCAGAACCCCGTCCTTCGACTTCGCTCAGGATGAGGTTCTTCGAGAGAAAGAGACGAATTAGATATGCGTTACCTTCCCCTGACTGACGATCATCGCAAGGCGATGCTGGACGTGATCGGCGCGAAAAGCGCGGATGACTTCTACGGCGACGTGCCGAAGGAGGCCCGGCTCGGCGGCAAGATTGCCGGCCTGCCGGACCATCAGGGGGAGCTGGCGGTTGAGCGGCACCTGTCGAAATTGGCCGCCAAGAACCGCTCGGCCTCGTCCGGCCCGTTCTTTGTCGGTTGCGGTGCCTACAAGCATCATATCCCGGCCAGCGTGGACATGGTGATCCAGCGCTCGGAATTCCTGACGACCTATACGCCCTACCAGCCGGAAATCGCGCAGGGCACGCTGCAGACCCTGTTCGAATTCCAGACGCAGGTTGCGGCGCTGACGGCGATGGATGTGGCGAACGCCTCGATGTATGACGGCTCGACCGCCTGCGCCGAAGCTGCCGTGATGGCGACGCGCGTGACGCGGCGCAAGAAAGTGATCCTGTCCGGCGGCCTGCACCCGCATTATGCGGCCGCCACGAAACTGCTGTGCGAGGCGCAGGGGCTGGAAGTGGTACACTTGGCAGTGGCGGTCGATGGCGAGATGGCGCTGGCCGACGCAGTGGATGATGAGACAGCCTGCGTGATCGGGCAGAGCCCGAACGTGTTCGGCACGGTGACGGACATGTCCGCTGTGGCCGACGCCGCCCACGCGAAGAAGGCGCTGTTCGTCTCGGTCTTTACCGAAGCGGTCTCGCTCGGCCTCGTGACGCCTCCCGGTGAGATGGGCGCCGACATTGCGGTGGGCGAGGGCCAGTCGATAGGTGTACCGCTCGGTTTTGGCGGACCCTATGTCGGCCTGTTTGCATGCACCGAGAAACTGGTGCGCCAGATGCCGGGGCGCCTGTGCGGTGAGACCGTGGACGCCGACGGCAAGCGCGGCTTCGTGCTGACGCTGTCGACCCGCGAACAGCATATCCGCCGCGACAAGGCGACATCGAATATCTGTACCAATTCCGGGCTTTGCGCGCTGGCCTTCACCGCGCACATGACGCTGCTGGGCGACAAGGGCCTGCAGGGCCTTGCGCTGCTGAACCATGAGGCGGCGTGTGACCTCGCCGATGCGCTGGAGGCCGTGCCGGGCGTGGAGATACTGACGCCGCGCTTCTTCAACGAGTTTGCGTTCCGCACACCGATGAATGCGGAGGCGGTTCTGGCCATGCTGGACGAGGCCGGTGTTGTCGGCGGCGTTCGGGCAAGCCGCCTGTTCCCGGGCGAACAAATGGGCGACGTGATCGTCTGCGCGGCGACGGAATGCACGACACCGGAAGACATTGCCGCCTATGCAGCGGCGCTGAAGGAGATTGTGTAGTGAGGCTGACGGCTATCTTGCTTGCGGTCGTAGCAACCGTTATTGCCTTGGTAACTGGCGGTGCCTACGCCATGCAGGACAAGGTGCTTTTTCACCCGGATTCGACGCGCGTGGCGCCGAAGGCAGGATACCTCAAGGTCGAAGACATTCAGACCAAGGACGGCGAGGATCTTGTCGGTTGGTATACGCCTCCTTCAGCCGGGTGTCCCATCATCCTGTTCCTGCATGGCAATGGAAGCCGACTTGATCGGGATGTGTGGCGGTATGAACGCATACATGACCAGGGCGTGGGCTTGTTGGCGTTGGCCTGGCGTGGCTATTCTGGTTCTTCAGGGAAACCCTCAGAGCGGGGCTTCAATGCAGACGCGGATGCGGCCTGGTCGTGGCTCATGGCCCAAGGCTATGCGTCCCATGATGTAATCATTCAGGGCTTCTCGATTGGATCGGGACCGGCGACGCGCCTTGCGAGCTTGCAGGATGCCGGGGCGCTAATTCTCGAGGCGCCCTACTATTCAATGGCG
>NZ_JBBKXE010000014.1:0-12668 GCF_037969335.1 Hyphomonas sp.
GCTGGCAGACCTGTCAGGCCGCGACCAAGACCTGTTCGATGCCCTCCGCCTCTGGCGTACCGACACGGCCAAGGAACGCGGCGTGCCGCCCTATGTCATCTTCCATGACCGCACATTGGCCGTGTCGGTACGCCAGAGGCGGAGGGCATCGAACAGGTCTTGGTCGCGGCCTGACAGGTCTGCCAGCGCGGCGGCGGAGGCCACACTGCGCGATTTGGACGGCTTCTTGCGGGTGGCGGTTACATCTTCACGCAGCATCAGGGTGCGGTCACCTTTGAACAGGGCCCGGGCGGCCTCGCCGTCGGGCACGATGATGCAGGGGCGCATCGTGTCGCCGCCCTCGGCCAGCAGGCCGTCGAACAGGAGCGCATCGAAGACGCGGTCCCAGCCCGGCTTGGCGAGGTCTTTCCCCACACCGAACGTCGACTGGGTGGAGAGGGTTTCGTCGAAGCCGTCTTTCGTGGTGCCCATCAAATGGAGAATCAGGCGGCCGCGCCCGACCTTCTGGCCGCAACGGATGACGGCGGAGACGGCCATCTGGGCCCAGCGGGTGGCGTCATGCATCTGGCCCGGCTCTGACGTGCAGACATCGCAGACGCCGCAGGGCTCGACTTTCTCTTCACCGAAATAGCGCCGGACGGCACCGCGCCGGCATTCATCGCCATTGAAGAAGGCAAACAGCTGGCGCGTCTTGGTGAGCTGGACGCGTTTGACCTCTTCGGGCGCATCGCCCTGATGCGTCCATGACAGGGAGCGGGCCATGTCTGACGGGCCATAAAGCGCGACGCCTTCGGCAGGTTCGCCATCGCGCCCTGCCCGGCCGACTTCCTGCCAGTAGGCTTCCAGCGTCTTGGGCGGATCGGCATGGATGACGAAGCGCACGTCCGGCTTGTCGACGCCCATGCCGAAGGCGACCGTGGCGCACATGACAAGGCCGTCTTCCAGCAGGAAGCGGCGCTGGCGCTCCTGGCGCACATTGGCGTCGAGACCGGCATGATAGGCCTGTGCGGGCACGCCGGCGCGGACGAGCGCCTCGGCAACCTCTTCCGTGCCCTTGCGGGTGGCGGCGTAGACGATGCCGGAGACGCCGCCGCGTGCCTTGACCAGCTGGACGACGCGGGCCGTGCGGCCGCCGCCCTTGGGCTCAGCCGAGAGGGTGAGATTGGGGCGATCGAAGCTGGCCACGTGCAGGGCCGGATCGGTCAGCTGCAGCTGGGCGAGGATATCATCGCGCGTGCGCGCATCGGCCGTGGCGGTCACGGCGAGGCGGGGCACGCCGGGGAAGAGTTCCCGCAGGCGGCCGAGGGCGCGATAGTCGGGCCGGAAGTCATGGCCCCACTGGCTGACGCAGTGGGCTTCGTCGACGGCGATGAGGGAGATGTTCATGCCTGCAAGGCGCTGGGCGAGATTGGTGCCGAGGCCTTCGGGCGAGACATAGAGCAGGTCCATCTCGCCGCGCTCGGCTGCCTCGAGCGCCTCAGCGCGGGCAGTGAAGTCCATCGAGCTGTCGAGCCGCTCGGCCCGAACGCCGACCTGTTTCAGGGCGTCGACCTGGTCTGACATGAGCGCGATCAGGGGCGAGACGACAATGGCGCAGCCGGGCCGGATCAGCGCCGGGATCTGGTAGCAGAGCGACTTGCCGCCTCCGGTGGGCAGGACGGCGAGGGCGTCGCGGCCCTCAAGCACATCAGAGATCACGTCTTCCTGCAGGCCGCGGAAGGCCTTGAAGCCATAGACGCGCTGCAGGATGGCGCGGGCATCCGTGATCTGGGGGCTGGGAGGCATGTTTTGTGTTGTGGGGCTGCGGGTGAGTCGGGGCAAGCCTGTTTTGATCCGATAGGCAGTTGACCCCCACCCTGCTCAGGGCAAACGCGCGTTCGATTTTGGATTGAACGTCAGGTTGAACAGCCCCATGTCAAACAGGAAAGGGGTTGCTGACATGCCCGACCCAGACAGGCCGGCCCGGGACCGCGCCGCACTCCAGCGGCTTTTGCGGCGACGTGGCCGGCGGGGGAAAGCCGGGGCGAACCCAGAGACAGAGACCAAGATTCACGCTTGGCATTCGAGTTACTCTTTCAGGCCGGGCAGCAGCCATTCAGGGAGCGGGATAGTATGGACCGTGCTAGGGATCCTTGCGGCCCTGTCCGCTCCTGTCTGGATCACGGTACTCTGGACTGCTGTTGATCATTATGAGGACCCGCATGCGACGGGCGCCGTAATTCTTCAGACGATCGTCGTCGGTTGCATGCTCCTGATCATCGCGACGATACTCATTGCGCCTGTTCTGATGATCGCCTTGTCTCTGGGAGGCGCCTGGGAAAGCCGACGCGAGCGACGCGGCAAGCCAGTAAAGGCATCTGGCGAGGAGACATAAGATACGCTCTGCCATGCATAAAGCGCATAAAAGTGATCCATGCCCCGCCCTACACGGCATTTCGGGCGATGCCATATTGTCTCCAACGCAACACTTACCGAACGGAGCATGACAATGATTGATATCAGACGTTTCGAAAATCTCGGTCGCTTCAGCAACGAGTGGCTGAACGCCAATTACCATTTTTCCTTTTCCGGATACGATGATCCGCGCCGCATGGGCGAAGGCGCCCTGCGCGTGTGGAACGATGACACGATCCAGCCGCATACCGGCTTCCCGCCGCACGGCCACCAGTCGATGGAGATCATCACCTATGTCCGCAGCGGCGCGATCACGCACAAGGATTCGCTGGGCAATCACGGCCGTACCGAAGCGGGCGACGTGCAGGTGATGAGCGCCGGGAACGGTGTGCAGCATGCCGAGTGGAACGAGGAAGACGCGGCCACGACGCTGTTCCAGATCTGGATCCAGCCGCGCTCTGCCGGCGGCAAGCCCGGCTGGGGCGCGCGCAAGTTCCCGAAAGGCGACCGCTCGGGCAATTGGGCCGTGCTGGCCTCCGGCGACGGCGCCAGTGACAGCCTGGTGATCAACCAGGACGCCAGCGTACTCGGCGCAACCCTGAAGGCCGGCGAGACGCTGACCTATGAGGTGAAAGCCGGGCGGCACGGCTATCTCGTGCTGGCGGCCGGATCGGTGCGCCTCAATGGCGAGGTGCTGAATGCCCGCGATGGGGCAGCGGTAACCGGCGCGCAGAGCCTTGAGCTGGAAGGCGTGGACGACGCCGAAATCGTCTTTGTCGATACGGTCTGAGCCTCGCGCTCTCACAGCGCTGTGACTTCAGGAACGGGCAGCAGCATGGTACGCTATGGACTTGGACCATTCAGGAGGATGACCCGATGAAATATGCACTGGCTGCTGCCGCAACGGCCTTGCTGATCGCCCCCGGCGCATTGGCCACCGAAATCGATGTAAGCTACTCGCCGACATTCGAGGAAGCGCTCCAGGACGATTACGGCGTCAGGGAAGGCACTTACCTGATCGAGAATGTCAAAGAAGACCTGATGCGTGAATTCGCAAAGTCCGGCCTCGAAGTTGATCATGTCACTGTCACGATCGAACGCGCCATGCCGAACAAGCCGACGATGAAGCAACTCGGCGACCGGATGGGCCTCGATTATGGCGGCTCGGTCAGCATTGGCGGGATGGAATTGTCCGCCACCGCATATGATGCCAGCGGCGCTGAAATGGGCAGCCTGACCTATGACTGGTTCGAAACCGACATCCGCAATGCCGGCGTGACAACGTGGGGCGATGCGAAACGCGCCTCCGACCGGTTTGCCCGCAAGTTTGCGAAGGCGCTGCAGGAAGCAACCTGACCGGTCGGCAATTCGGGCGATGCCACCTTTACACGGCGCATGCATCTCCCATATGCGCAGGGCATGAGGGACGACCCTCATTGCCTGTTTTTTTCCTGCCGGGACGACCCGCCAAATGCCGGAGGGCACCAGATGGCCTGGGTCTATCTTTTCGCTGCGGGACTTCTTGAAATCGGATGGGCCGTCGGCCTGAAACTGGCGGACGGCTTTACACGGCCTGTGGCAAGCGTGCTGACCGTGGCCTGCATGATCGCATCGTTCGCTTTTCTCAGTCTGGCCTTGCGAGACCTGCCCTTGGGCACGGCCTATGCCATCTGGACCGGGATCGGCATCGTCGGCACGGCGTTGCTGGGCATTTGGCTGTTCGGCGATCAGGCTTCGGCGATGCGTCTTGGCAGTATCGCCTTGATCATTTCGGGGATCGCGGGGCTGAAACTCGTCTCGTGACGCCTACAGAACCAGTTCGCAGCGCTCATTGAGGCTGGGCCGGGCCACTGCGACGCGGGCGAGGCCCGGCAGCGCCAATGAAAGGTCTGCCGCTGCCCAGAGGCAGATGCGTTCCAGCGTCGGCACATCGAGACCGTCGATATCGTTCAGCAACCTGTGATCGAGCTTGGCCGCCGTGGCCTCGATCGAGGCGGTCAGGTGCGAGAAATCCTCGACCCATTGTTCGCCCGGTTTGACGATGCCGGAAACGGTCGCTTCCAGAAGGAAGGAATGGCCGTGGACATTGCGATAGGGATGGCCTTCAGGCTTGCCGCCCATGTAATGCGCCGCTTCGAAATTCACCGATTTGGTGATCGCGAAGACGCGGCCTTCCGGTGTCAGGGAAGCCCGATCAGTTTGTGGGTTTGCAAGCTCAGTCGCCATTGGGGATTCTTCATACAATAGGTCGTTGCGCCCTGCAGGTTCCGGGCCGCGTTCGGATCGTCCTTCGGTTGCAGGAAAAAGTGCGTAAAGTCCAGTTGCGAGAACCGTTCCGGCTGCGCTTCGGGCTCGATCTGCGGGTAGACGAGTTTCAGCTCATTCCCGCTTGTCTGGACGAGAGGGGCATTGGCCTTCGGGCTGACGCATATCCAGTCGAGGCCTTCTGGCGCGGCCAGCGTGCCATTGGTCTCGACGCCGATCTCGAAGCCCTCGGCCTTGAGGGCCGCGATCAGGGGCGCGTCGAGCTGGAGCAGCGGTTCGCCGCCGGTGCAGACGACATAGGCGGGGCGCGCGGCGCCGGCTTCGGCTTCCCAGATGGCCCTCACGTGCGCGGCGAGGTCGGCCGCCGCGCGGAACTTGCCGCCATTGAGGCCATTGGTGCCGACGAAATCCGTATCGCAGAAACGGCAGACCGCTTTTTCGCGGTCGCGCTCAAGGCCGGACCAGAGATTGCATCCGGCAAACCGCAGGAAAACGGCGGCGCGGCCTGTCTGCGCGCCTTCGCCCTGGAGCGTGTAATAGGCTTCCTTGACGGACCAGGTCATGCGGCGGCCCGCCAGCGTTGCCAGCCCGAGGCGCGCAATTCGCAGGCCGGGCACGTGCCGCAGCCATAGCCCCAGTCATGCCGGTCGGTGCGGTCGCCGAGATAGCAGGTATGGGTCTCTTCGGTGACGAGGTCGACCAGCGCCTGCCCGCCGAGGCGCTCGGCCATGGCCCAGGTCTCGGCCTTGTCGATATACATCAGCGGCGTTTCGATGCGGACGGCGGAGTCGAGACCGAGCTGGAGCGTCTGCTCCTGCGCAGCGAGCGTGGCGGCACGGCAGTCAGGATAGCCGGAATAATCGGTCTCGCACATGCCGCCGACCAGGACATCGAGCCCCCGGCGATAGGCGAGCGCGCCGGCCAGCGTGAAGAAGAGCAGGTTGCGACCGGGCACGAACGTGGACGGGAGGCCCGCCTTGGTCGTCTCGATTGCGACGTCATCGGTCATGGCGCTGTGGCCGAGGCTTTTGAGGACACTCGCGTCCAGCATGTGGTCGGGACCCAGCCGCTCGCCCCATGCGGGAAAGCGGTCGCGAATCACTTCGAGGAACCGGGTCCGGCATGTGAGTTCGACCCTGTGGCGCTGGCCATAGTCGAAGCCGACGGTCTCGACACGCGAATAGCGCGACAGGGCGTCGGCGAGGCAGGTCGCTGAATCCTGTCCGCCGGAAAAAAGCACGAGTGCCGATATGTGATCCTGGTTCATTGCGGGGCTCTATCAGCCCCTACGTAAAGGACCAAGCCGCCAGCGTTACATTTATGACACCTGCGTCAGAACAAATGCATGACGGTCTTGTAAACATGTTGACAACACCCCCTCACTCTATTTGTGATGGGTGCTGAAGTTGTCCCGCCAATGAGGACACTCGGTCAAATATCACAATTCGCGGCCTGCCATCCCGACGGGCCCGAGGGGAGGAAAATTCAGAATGACACGGAAAATAGACTCGAAAACCGTCTTGCTTGCGAGCGCATCCGCACTCGCAATCGGGCTGTTCGGTCAGGCCGCATGGGCGCAGGAAACCGACGCACCGGAATCGACCCGTACGCTGGCGACCGTCACGGTCACCACGCAGAAAACCGAACAATCCATCCAGGATGTTCCGATCGCCGTTTCGGCCTTCGATGAAGATGCCATCAATCGCCTGCAACTGACCGGCGGCGCCGACCTCGTGAAAGCCGTTCCGAACGTGTCATTCACCAAGGGCAACTTCACAGGCAGCAACTTCAAGATCCGCGGTATCGGCAACGACGCCGTTGCGCAGTCTTCCGATGCCGGTGTGGGTATCCACCAGAACGACGTGCCGCTTGGCGCCAACTTCCTCTACGAGCAGGAATATTTCGACATCGAGCGCGTCGAAGTCCTGCGCGGTCCACAGGGTACACTCTACGGTCGTAACTCGACCGGCGGTGTTGTGAACATCATCACACGCAAGCCTGTCTTCGGTGAATTCCAGGCAGATGCCGCGCTGACCTATGGCAACTATAACACGCTCAAAGGCCAGGGCATGGTCAACGTGCCGATGGGCGACAAGCTTGCCCTGCGCGTTGCAGGCGCCATCACATCGCGCGACGGCTATACCGACAACACGGTGACCGGCAATGACGTCAACGGCCGCGAACTGTGGTCGCTGCGTGCGACCCTCGGTTTCGAACCATCGGACAATTTCCGTGGTTGGCTGTCCTATGAGCACTTCGACGAAGATGACGACCGGACCCGCGCCGGTAAGCAGCTTTGTAAGAAAGACCCGACCAAAACGAGCTTTGCCGGTATACCGATCACCGGTCTCGACACGCTCGTCACATCGCTCGGTTGTCAGGAAGCGCCGCTCAGCGACAGCTATGACCGCGTGAACTCTGCCGGTACGCTCGGTGGCGGCCTGGCGATTGTTGCCGGCCTGCTGAACGGCGATGCGTTCACCAATCCGCTCGATCCAAACCTGCGCAACATCGAATCGGCGCTTGATCCGGTTTATAAAGCTCAGCAGGACCTCTACACGCTCAAGCTGGAACTCGACATCGGTGACAGCCTCAAGCTGACCTCGCTGACCAGCTACAACGAGACAGACCAGGTCTCGGTCGACGACTATAACAAGATTGCTCCGACCGTAGCGTTCAACGCGGCTGGCGTTCCGCTTGGTAATCCAGCGCTTGCGCCCCTTTACCAGGCGCTGTTCCCGGGCGGTGTCGTGTCTGACCCGCAACTTGGTGTTTCGAACCTGTTCCGCACGTTCGATATTTCGGGCGGTGCTACCGAAACGACGACCCAGGAATTCCGCCTTCAGTCCGACTATGACGGTCCGTTCAACTTCAATCTCGGCATGATCTTTGTCGACGGCGAAGCGATTGATCCTCAGGACAACCAGGCTGGTTATTATGTGCTGTCCAACTCATTGTCGGCTCTCACCCAGCTGAACAACGCTCTGGGCGGCGCCATCTTTGGTGGCTTGACACCGCTGGATACAGTTAACCCGGATGATGACGGCAATGTGCTGAATTCAACGGAAGGCTTCGGTCGGAACTATTTCCGGTCACTGTCGCCTTACCGCCTGAATTCGAAAGCCTTCTTCGGCGAAGGTTACTATGACGTGACAGACGAGCTGAAATTCACGCTCGGCCTGCGCTACACGAACGATGAAAAAGAGCAGGATATCGTGCCTTCGGCCCTGTTTGTTCCGACCTCGGCCCTGCCGGAAGCAGGCGTCCCAACCGGCTTGCTCAAGGCTGACTTCCAGGAAACGACCGGTCGTATTGGTCTTGACTGGTCGCCGAACCTTGGTGCCACGGATGACACGCTGGTCTACGCGTTCTATTCCAAGGGCTACAAGGGTGGCGGTCTGAACCCACCACAGCCAGCCGGTGCCAACCTGTTCCCGCAAACGTTCGAGCCGGAATTCATCGACGCCTTTGAACTCGGCACGAAGAATACGTTTGCCAACAATACCCAGTCGCTCAACCTGACCGCCTTCCACTATGATTATCAGGGTTATCAGATCACCCAGATCGTCAACCGGACGTCGGCCAACTTCAACGTTGACGCCAAGCTCAGCGGTCTCGAAGTCGAGTACCTCTGGACACCGGCAGACAACTGGCTGCTGACGGCAAACCTTGGCCTGCTGAATTCCGAACTGCAGGGCACGACAGGTATCGATGTGCTCGACCGGACGAATGGCGATCCGAACTTTGTCGCGATCAAGAACGCATCGTCCTACTCGAACTGTGTCGTCTCGGCTCAGGGCTATGCCACTGTGCTGGGGGCGATCCAGGGCGGCCTGCTCAGCAATGGCGACTCACGCGGACTTTGCGCAGGTGCCTTTGCAGGCAGCGAAGCCGGCTTCGGTCTCGGCAACGTGACCTATACCGACGGCAATGGTGTGACCCAGACGATCGGCGCGCTGACACCGTTCGACGGCATCTCCAAGGACCTGGACGGCAACTCGCTGCCAGGCGCTCCGGAAATGACCCTGAACCTGGCCGCCGAGTACACGTTCAACTCGTTCCGCAATTCGAACTGGGACATGACCGTGCGCGGCGACTTCTACTACCAAGCCGACAGCTACAGCCGCGTCTTCAATACGCAGCGCGACGAGCTGGACAGCTGGACCAACCTCAACCTGTCGGTTGTGTTGGCCAATGCTGAAAATGGCTGGGGCGTCGAAGCCTTCGCCAAGAACATCACCGACGAAGAGGTCATCACGGGTGCTTACCTGACTGATGACAGCTCGGGTCTCTACACCAACGTGTTCCTGACAGAACCTGCCCTCTACGGCATCACGGTCCGGAAATCCTGGTAGTTCAATCCAAATCCGGCGCGGGCTGAAAGATCCGCGCCGGCGCTTAACTGGGGGCAGCTCGCAAGAGCTGCCCCTTTTTTGTTTGGTTCACGCGCCGCAGCAGACTATCCTTGACTGAGACATTCCAGAACAAGGACTTGAGCCCTCATGCGTCTTTCATATGCCAGCCTCGCGACCGGCCTGCTCCTCGCCGCCTGCGGCAGCGCCGCCGTCCAGACGCCTGACGTCGCCAGCGACATCCATGTGACACTGACACCGGTCGTCACAGAAGCAGAGTTTCCATGGGGGATGGTGTTCCTTCCGAACGGCGACATGCTGTTCACCGAAAAGGAAGGTGGCCTCAAGCGCGTGCCGGGCGGTGAGGGCACGCCCGTGTCGGTGAGTGGCCTGCCCGAGGCCTTTACAGACAGGCAGGCAGGCTATCTCGGCCTCACGCTGGACCCGGACTTTGCCGCGACCCGGCTGGTCTATATTGCCTATTCCAAGGGCACAGCCGAGGCCAATGGTGCCGCGATCATTCACGCCCGGCTCAGCGATGATGGAAACACCGTTGAAGAGGTGACGGAAATCTTCTGGGCCGACCGGCGCGACACGGCCCTGCACTATGGCTCACGCCTGCAATTTGCCAGCGACGGCACACTGTATGCGACGCTGGGTGAGGGCTTCAAATACATGGAACAGGCGCAGGACCCGAAGATCACGCATGGCTCGATCATCCGGATCAATTCGGATGGCAGCATCCCGGCGGACAATCCATTTGCCGATGGCGCAGTCGGCAACCCGGCTGTCTGGTCATATGGCCATCGCAACGCGCAGGGCCTCTATTACGACGCCGAAACCGACACGCTGTACGAAACCGAGCACGGCCCCAAGGGTGGCGACGAGTTGAACGTGATCAGGAAGGGCGCAAACTATGGCTGGCCCAAGATCACCTATGGCGTGAACTATGATGGCACGATCATCACCGACAAGACCGAAGCGGAAGGCATGGAACAGCCGCTGACCTATTGGGTGCCATCAATTGCGCCATCAGGCCTGACCAAGCTGACAAGCGACGTCTATCACGGCTGGAAGGGCGACCTGTTCACCGGCGGCATGAATGGCCCGGCCGGCCTGAAACTGGTGCGCATCGACATGGAGGACGGCAAGGTGGTGGGCCGCGAAAACCTTTTCGATGGTGAGTATGCGATCCGTGACGTGATCCAGGGGCCCGACGGGCACCTCTATGTCGCGACCAAGGACATGGACGGCATCTTCCGCGTGGATGTGGTCGAGTAGGCCCTAGGTCTTCACGTCACGGCGTGACCGGAGGGCGGCGGCCAGTGTGCCGTCGTCGAGATGATCGAGTTCGCCGCCAACCGGTACGCCATGGGCGAGTCGCGTAACGTCCGCGCCGGTCCCCTCAAGCAGGTCGGCGACATAATGCGCCGTGGTCTGGCCATCGACCGTGGCGTTGAGGGCGAGGATCACTTCCCGGATGCCGCCCGCCTGAACGCGTGACACGAGCGGGGCGATGTTGAGATCGTCAGGGCCAATGCCGTCAATCGCCGAGAGGACGCCGCCGAGGACGTGATAGCGGCCCCGGAACGCCCCGCCGCGCTCCAGCGCCCAGAGGTCCGGCACGTCTTCCACGACACAGATGATACCATCGTCGCGGCCCTCGGCCTGGCAGACGGCGCAGGGCTGGATCGTGTCGAAATTCCCGCAGATATTACACCGGTCGATCTTCTCGCCCGCTTCGCGCAGCGCGTCGGCCAGCGGCAGCAGGATCTGGTCCTTGCGCTTCAGCAGGAAGAGTACAGCCCGCCGCGCCGAGCGCGGGCCAAGGCCCGGCAGGCGCGCCATCAGTTCGATCAGGCGAAGGAGTTCAGGACCGGCAGAGCGTTGGGACATGGGGGCTCAATGGCAGGGAATGAGGCGGGCTGGCAAGGATTCGTTGCCGTGTCAGTCCGGCGTGGCGGCGGGCGGGACGCCGCCTTCGATCATGTACCAGGGCGCCGGGCCATAGTCATAAGGCGGGGTGGCGTAGAGCCAGCGCAGGGCATCGAGGGCGGCGGCGTGGTAGATGGTGGCGTGCGTGGCGGTGGCGCGGCGGTCGACATAAGTCCAGTCGAGGTTCTTGGCGGGGACGGCTGAAAGGGCAGCGACCAGTTCCTCCATTCCGGTCTGCATCGCGTCGCCCTCGTCGCCGATGGTGAGGTAGAGGCGGTGGTCCTTCTGCGGGGTGGCGGCGAGGCGCGCGGGCGCCGAAAGGGCGAGGGCCCGGTCATCCCACCAGAGGCTGGGACTGATACTGATATAATCGTCAAAGAGATCCGGCTGCGTCAGGAACGTGTCCGCGACGAAGAGGCCGGCGAGTGATTCGCCCATCACGGCGGTGCGGCCGCCGGTTTCGTAATGCGCGGCGACGAACGGCATCACCTCGGTTGCGATGAAGGCGCGGAATTTGGCGGCCTCCCCGGCGGTCGGGAATTCGACCGTGTAGCCCGGGGTGGCGGGCGACGGTGTCAGTTCGTTCTGGCGGTCCACGGTTTCGATGCCGACGACGAGCACGGGTTCAATGGTCCAGCTCAGCGAGGCGAGCTGGCCGAGGCCGGCAATGTGGGGGAAATCCTGCTCGAGTCCGCCGTCGGGTACATAGAGCACGTTCGGGGGCTGGCTCGTATCGCCATAGGTCGGCGGGACCTGCACATTGATGATGCGGTCGGCGCCGTAGATTTCGGAATGGATGACATGCTGGATGCCGATGACGATAGGCGTGCCTTCGGCCACGGGCGCAGGCGCGGTGACAGGCGGTGTCGCGCAGGCCGAGGCCAAGGCGGCCAAGGCGAGCGTCAGGACCCGGTTTCGCATACGGCGCTTCAGAATGGCAGCTTGAAGCCGGGCAGCATGCCGCCGCCGAGCCCCTGGGTGGCCGTCTTCATCGCGTCTTCCATGGCCTGGTCGAGGCGCTTGCGGGCATCCGAATGGGCCGCCTTGAGCAGGTCTTCGAGGATTTCCGGATCGTCGCCCATCAGGGATGGATCAATATCGACCGAGATCAGTTCGCCCTTGCCCTTGAGGCGAACGCGGACGAGGCCGGCGCCGGCGACACCGTCAGCCTCGGTGGCCTCGATCTTGGCCTGGGCTTCCTGCATCTTGGCCTGCATTTCCTGGGCCTGCTGCATGATCTTGGCGAGGTCTTTCATCGGGATGTTTCCTGTTTCTAGCGCCGGGCGTTCAAGCGGATAACATTGTCAGCCGGATCGTCAGTTTCAAGCGGCTCGGACTCGATGACGTCGATGATGGTGGCGCCCGGCAGGTTTTTCAGGGCAGCGGCGACCGCCGGGTGCGCTGCGGCAGAGGCGTGACGTTCCTCCCGCGTGCGGGTTTCCGACTGGCGAACCGTCTCGCCGCCGCCAGTGACCTGGGCCACGGTCCAGTCCATCTCGGTTTCGTATTCGAGGAATTTTTTCAAGCGCGACAGGAGGCCGGCGGGCGCATTCGGCTCAAGCTCGCATTCGAAATGGCCGGGCACGAACTTGCCGGGACGCAGAAAGCGTTCGAGTTCGACCTGGAGGTTCACTTCGCGCAATTCGTCGAGGCGGGCAATGATATCGGCAAAGCTTGCGATGCCGCCGGGATGGTGCGGCACCTCTTGGGGAGCGTCAGGCT
>NZ_JBBKXE010000015.1:0-20120 GCF_037969335.1 Hyphomonas sp.
CTCGCGATAGGTCACGAGGCGGGGGCAGAGGGGGCAGTCGCGGGGCGCTTCGGGAGGAAATACCCCTCTCCCTCGGGGGAGAGGGGTCTTCGTATCAGTACCCATCCGCGACGCCGTCCTTGCGCATTTCGGTGGCGGCGATCCAGGCGCCGGTATTGAAGTCGCGCATGATGGCTTGGTAGCCGCCGGCATTGGCCGAGCAGCACTCGACCATGTGGCCGCGGGCCTTGAGTTCTGCGCGAGTCGCGGGCGGGATGCCGCTTTCGAGATGAACGACGCCCTTGTCGGCTTCGCACGGGTCGCCGTTGAGCGTGTTGGTCGGCTCGCAGCCGCCGGTATGTTCCCAGCGCGCCGCGTCGCCGGCCTCCTGCAGGCCCATGTCAAAGTCGACGAGGTTCAAGATCACCTGCACGTGGCCCTGCGGCTGCATGCCGCCACCCATCAGGCCGAAGCTGAGCCAAGGCTCGAACGGGCAGGCCTGTGCGATCGGCACGGCGCGGACCTGGCAGCCCGGCATGTCCTTCTTGAAGGCGAAGGCCGGGATGATGGTGTGGAACGGGCGCTTGCCGGGGGCGAAGACGTTGGGATGGGCCGGGTCGAGGCTGAACAGCTGGCCCCGATCCTGGAACATGAAGCCAAGCCCGTCGGCGACGAGGCCAGAGCCCATGCCGCGATAGTTCGACTGGATGAGGGAGACCATCATGCCGTCACTGTCGGTGACGGTGAGATAGGTCGTGTCGCCCTGCTTCAGCTTGGCATCGGCTGCGGCGGCTTCGGCCGGCGTCAGCGAGGCTTCGACGTCCCCGAACGGAACGACCGGCACACTGTCCATCGCCTTGTTGATATTGATCCTGGCCGCCTGGCGGGCGGTGCGGTTCGGCTGGATGAAGGCCTGCTCGTCGATGCGGGAGAATTTGGGATCGGCGAAATAGCGCGCCCGATCTGCGAAGGCGAGGCGCTTGGCCTCAACCTGCGCCATGATCGAATCAGGCGAGCCGAAGCCCATGCCGCGCAGGTCGAATTTCTCCAGCATCTGCAGCATCTGCAGGGCGGCAATGCCCTGCGTGTTCGGCGGCAGTTCGCAAACCTTGTAATCGCCGCGATAGGTCACGCAGACCGGTTCGACGAACTCGCCTGTATGGCTGGCGAAATCCTCGTAACGCAGCGCGCCGCCGATGCGCTTGAAATAGGCGTCCATCGTCCTGGCGGTCTGGCCCTTGTAATATTCGTCGCGGCCGTTCTGGCCGATACGTTCCAGCGTATTGGCGAGGTCAGGGTTCTTGAACAGGCTGCCCTCACTCGGCATGGGCGAGAAATATGTTTTCTTCGCATTGTCGTATTCTTCCAGCATGCCGCTTTCGAAGGCCGGTTCGAAACGCCTCGGACCGAAGCTCCAATAATACGAGATCACTTCGGGGATGGGCGCGCCGGCGCGAGCATAGCGGATGGCGGGTTCGAGATTGGCCAGCATCGGGCGGCTGCCAAACTTTTCATGCAGGGCATACCAGGCATCGACCGTACCGGGCACGGTGACGGGCGCCGAGCCGAAGGGCGGGATTTCCTTGCCGTCCATATATGTGTCGGCCGCCGCCTGCATGTCGGCGAGCGTGGCGCCCATGGCCGAGCGGCCGGAGCCATTATAGCCGTAAAGCTGTTTCGTTTGCGGGTCCCAGACGATGGCGAACAGGTCGCCGCCGATGCCGTTGGCCGTGGGTTCGACAAGGCCGAGCATGGCGTTCGCGGCGATGGCTGCGTCAACGGCATTGCCGCCGGCCTTCATCACGTCGAGCGCGGTCTGCGTGGCGAGCGGATGTGCGGTGGCTGCAGCCGCGTGCGGGGCGACGACTGCCGAGCGCACGCCCAGGTCGCGGCCGGATGGCATGCGGTCGCCGGGTCCGGTCTTTGTCGTGGTGTCAACCGCCGCAGGCGCGTCATCAAGCGGCGCGGGTGTGAGCGCGGTGCAGGAGGTCGCCAGCAGCGCGGCGGCCCCGGCCATCAGGATCTTGATCATCAGTTCGGTCCTCGCTTGCGGGTGTCCTTGGGAAAATAATGGGTGGCCATGCGGTTCGAGATATCCTGCCCGTCGCGGGCAAACCGCGCCTCGGCCTCGATCGCGCGATTGTCGCAGCTGAGATACTGCGCGCTGGTGCGGGTATAGGCATTATTGAACCCCTCGACGAGGGAGGACCGGAGATTGCCGCGTTCAGGCGCCTCGTAGCGCAGCATGTCGGCCATGTAGCGGCGCCAGTACTGGTCCTCGCGGCCATTGCAGCGCACGCGAATGGCGTGGGCCGAGCCGAGTGTGGCCGCAAGCTCGGACGCATCGCGGAAATAGTCAGGTCCACGCAGGGGAATGCCCGACTGGGCCGACGCCGTGCTTGCACCTGCGAGCAGGAGCACGCTAAGCAGGGCGCCATGAAAGACTGTCTTATCCATGCGAAGACCTTCGCGCGCATCGCCCCGAGGCTCAAGGGCCTTGAAGATAAACTCAATATCATCGTCATGGACGATAACGGTGTCTTCTCCAAGGCATCGAATGGTGAGGTGGTGACAGAGCCGAAACCCGAGATTGCCTTTGGCAATGCCGATGCCTTTTTTGGGCCGCATGTGCGGACATTCATCCTGGCTGTCGCGGGCGGCGGGCGGCTGGACTGGTTCCAGTCAGCAGCCGCGGGAATCGAGAATCCGGGCCTTGTGATGATCGGCAAGGCGGCAAACCGGTACACGACGAACCACAAGCAATCGGAAGCCATGGGCGAATGGGCGCTGTGGCAGGCACTCGACTATTTCAAGCTGGGCGCGGCCCACCGGGCGCAGCAGGACGCCAGGACGTGGAAGCGGCTGGACATGCGCGAAATTCGCGGATCGAAATGGCTGATCATCGGCTTTGGGTCGATCGGGGCTTCCACTGGGCGACGCGTGATGGCATTGGGTGGCGAGGTGACAGGCATTCGCCGGACGCAGGGCCTGGCCGAAGGCGCCGACCGCATCGTGCCGACCGAGGCGCTGATGGCCGAGCTGCCGAAGGCCGATGTGGTCCTGCTCTGTGCGCCGCATACGCCGGAAACCGAAGGCATGGCCAATGCGGACTTTTTTGCCGCGATGAGGCCGGATGCCCTGTTCATGAATCTCGGGCGTGGCGCGCTGGTCGATGAGAAGGCGCTCCTCGCCGCGCTGGACAAGGGCCGGCCGGGCCATGCTGCGCTGGACGTGACCTGCGTGGAGCCGCTGCCTGCGGACGATCCGCTCTGGTCGCACCCGCGTATCACGATCACGCCACACGACAGCTCGGAGACGGAAGGAACCGTGGCGGGTGCCGATGACACATTCCTCGACAACCTTGCGAGATACCTGGGCGGCCAGCCGCTCAGGCACCTCGTCGACAAGGCCGAATTCGATTAGGCGGATAGCCAGCGCGGATTACAGGCTGATATCGGCTGTCTTGTCTTTGTAATCTGCCTTCGGATCATTTCCGAACAGCATTTTCACGCCAGCAAGAAGACTGTTTTCGTTGAGCCAGACATGGGCGTGGTCAAGGTCGAGCCGCAATAGCCGCAGCTTGGGGTCCTTCTTGCCATCGTACCATGCTGCGATGAAGGGATTCCAGAGACGGTCAATCATGCTGGCTTCCGTGTGCAGGCACAACTGGCCGTGAAGCGACGCGAAGAGGTCGTGTCCCTTCGAGACGAACTGGGCGACAGCGGGGGCCACATCTGTATCCAGCGCCTGGACAAGGTCGACATCACTGGCTGAAAAAATCCATACCGGACCGCGCGAGTCGTCTTCGAGAATGGCGGTCATCGGCTGGCTGGCGCCGCCTTTCTGGCCTTCGAGTGCCAGCATGATTGTGCGATCCGACTTTATGGCGGACCAGAGCTTGTCTTCGATCTCTTTCTGGTTGGGCATGTGTCTCTCCTGTTGCGTGGTGAGCCAAATCAACCGGCAATCAGGAGCGAAGTTCCGCAGTCCTTGCGAAAAGGTCTGCCCGCAAGCAATCGCCCGCCATTCCTTTCAAGGATTGACGGGCGCTTGTGTCTTCAGGTGTGCAGGGTTCAGGCGGTCGCTTTTGCTTTCAGTCCGCTCAAACGGTCGATCGCGGCTTCTGCGTCACGCATGATGTCGGCGACGATGCCGGCCACCGGCTTCACTTCATGTACGCCTCCCGCCGACTGGCCCATGGCGAAGCAGGACGAGTCAGGGTTGAGCTTTGCCTCGTCCACGATGCCGCCAATACCGCCTATAACGCCGGTGCGCGTCGAATGAATGGCTTGTTGCGGGAAAGGCTGGATGTCGCCGGGACGGCTTTCCCAGTCGTTGATGTAGTCGTTCGTGCGGCAGCGCATCGGTTTGCCGGAATAGCAACGGCTGCGGGTCGTGTCGGTGTCGCCGGCGCCGATAATGGCCTGCTTGTACATGTTGGCCGCGTGGGCCTCATCGGAGGCGATGAAGCGGGTGCCCATCCAGACACCGCAAGCGCCGAGCGCGAGGGCCGCTGCGAGACCGCGTCCGTCATAGATGCCGCCGGCGGCGATGACCGGGATTTTCACGGCTTCAACAGCCTGCGCGACAAGCGGCATCGTGCCGACAAGACCGGTATGGCCGCCGCCTTCGCCGCCCTGGAGAATCACCGCGTCACACCCGGCCTGCTCGGCCTTGATTGCATGCTTCACTGCGCCGCCGACGACCATGACTTTCACACCGGCATCCTTCAGGCGCTTCATGATCGGCATCGGCACGCCGAGACCGGCAACAAAGGAATCAGCGCCGCCCTTGATGATGACATCGACCGATTCTTCGAGGCTTTCAGGGCTGGCAGCGAGCAGGTCGACGCCGAACGGCTTGTCGGTCAGCTCGCGCACGCGCTTCATCTGGCCCGCAATGAAGTCCGGTCCGGTGCCGGCCATGCCGAGCACGCCATAGCCGCCTGCATTGCACATGGCGGCGCAGAGCTCGGCGTAGGAGACACCGCCCATGCCCGCCAGCATGATCGGATGGTCAACATTCAGCAGTTCCGTAAGCTTGGTTTTCAGGGCCATGGGAAGGCGTCCTTTCTGTAATGAAATTCGGTATGTGGAGCTTAATTGGCGGCCCTAGCGTCAACGCAAGGGGGGCCAGACTCATGGCCGTTCGGACACAATCGCCTACGGTTTGCCCCATTCCCGCCGTGATCTGCAGTCAAATAGCCAATCAAGCCGAGGGAATTGTCCACTCGGTGCTAATAAGTCAAACGAGGGGAAGCTCCTATGACGAAACTTTTTGCAAGCGCTGCCATCGCAGCCCTTTTCGCTGGTGGTGCCATGGCTATGGGACCAACAGAAGAAGCGACAGCAGCGCCAGAAGCAGCTGTTGAAGCGGCTGAAACCGTTGATGCAACTGCTGAAGTCGTTGTTGCTGACGAAGCAGAAGTCGCTGTGGAAGCTGAAGCACAGGGCGATGGTGAAGCTGAAGTCGTCGCCGAAGACGAAGCCGATGCCGATGCTGAAGTAGAAGCAGAAGCAGACGTTGCCACCGAAGTCGAAGCAGAAGCTTCGGCACCGGAAGCTGAATAAGGCTGCTACAGCCGGAATGCGCCCTCTCCCTACCGGGAGAGGGCTTTTTCCATTAGTAAGAGAATCAACGGTCGGAACCAACACGGCTGCCTGATAAATGAACTTTTAGTAATGACCGAGAAGTGCTATGGGCCTTCCCGGTCATCTGACCAACAACAGGGGTATTATAATGAAGAACATCTTGATCATCGGCGCTGCCGCGCTGGCTCTCGCCGCTTGCTCGCCAAAAGAAGAAGCTCAGCCAGCCGCTGACGCAGCCCTCGAATCTGCCGGCGAAACGGTTGATGCGGCTGCTGCTGCTTCGGAAGAAGCTCTCGACAACGCTGGTGAAGCACTTGACGCCGCTGCTGACGCTTCTTCGGAAGCTGCTAGCGACACTGTTGACGCTGCTGCTGCTGCTGTCGACGACGCAGGTACTGTCGTCGAAGGCGCAATGGACGATGCTAAAGAAGCTGTCCACGACGCTGCTGAAGCAACCGCTGAAGCGACTGAAGAAGCGCCACAGGAATAGGCTCTGGCTTATAGCCACCTAGAACAAGGGCCGCTCCCCCGGGAGCGGCCCTTTTTTAATGCCTGTCCGTCAGGGGCCTAGAATTTCGAATAGGCGCCATCGACGATCAGGGTCGTGCCGGAATGGTAGGATGAGGCATCCGAGGCCAGGTAGACCGCGATGCCGCCAAAGTCTTCCGGCTCGCCCCAGCGCCGAATCGGTACGCGCGAGATCACTTTCGATGTGAACGTGTCATTGCCCTGCGCCGCGTCGGTCATGTCGGTGGCGATCCAGCCCGGCAGGATCGAATTGGCGCGGATCCTGTAACGGCCATACTCGGTGGCAATGGCGTTCATCATGGCGATCAGGCCGCCCTTCGTGTGGGCATAGGCCTCGTTGCGGCCAGCGCCTTCGATGCCGGCCAGCGAGGCTGTGCCGACCAGCGAGCCACCCGGATCGCCAGCCTTGGCGCGCTTGACCATGGACTTGCCCGCTTCGCGCAGCGTGAAGAAGGCCCCTTCGGAATTGATCCGCTGGTTGTAACGCCAGGTCTCGATTGTCATTTCCTCGAAATTGGCTGCGCCGCGCCCGACTCCGGCATTGGCGATGCACGTATCGATGCGGCCGAAATGGTCTTCAACCTCGGCCATGCCTTTGACGACCTGGTCTTCCTCGCCGACATCAACCGACCAGGCGAAGACTTTGCCGGTGCCGAGCTTGTCCAGCTTGGCGACAGCTTCCTTGTTGACCTCGGCATTGCGGCCCCAGATGGCAACGTCGGCGTTCGAGGCGGCGAGCGCTTCGGCCATGCCGAGCCCGATCCCCCGGTTGCCGCCGGTGACAAGGCAGACCTTTCCGGAAAGGTTGAACGGTGCGTAGGTCATAGGCGTCTCCTCAAATATGATTTTGGCGACAACACATAGATGACGTGGGGGAGGGTCAAGCGATTCTTGAGTCGGCCTTAACGAGCGTGCGGGCGGCCGCGATGATCCGCAGCGTCTCGCTCCACAAGCCCAGCCCGTCCAATCGGTCGGGTGAAATCCATTCGGCATGGTCGGCATCGTCGCCCGCGACGGGATCGCCCGCTTCCCAGATGGCGGCATAGTCGAACAGGACATAGTGCCGGTGTGTCTCACCGCTCTGGCGGGAGGTGAAAATGGCATCGACCACGTCGACAAGCCCGACAAGGCGCGCCGTGATCCCGGTTTCCTCGTGCAGCTCGCGCAAGGCGCCGTCGGCAGTGCGCTCGCCGAATTCGAGGCGTCCGCCGGGAATCGACCAGTCGCCAGCCAGCGGTTTGGTGCCGCGCCGGATCAGCAGGACATCGTCTCCGCGAAAGCAGGCTGTGCCGACGGCCGGTACAGGCCGCTGAATGATCGTATCCGCAGGCGCGGTCATTGCGGCGCCCTGACAGATGACCGGTCGAGATCCGCGATCATGGACACGATCTCCGGCTGCGCCGGGCGCTGTTTCGGGAACAGGGATCGCAGCCTCGCGGCAACGGGCAGGTAGAGCAGCGTGAAGGCCGATGGCTGGCGCATGAGAAGCGACAGGATGGTTGCCGCGTCTGCGCCCTTGATGGCGCTGACAAGCCGGTCGAACCCGATGGCCCGCCGGATCGACTTCAGCCGGGCCGTATTGGCTGCCTGCACGGCGGGCGATTGTTCCGGCGCGGCAGCGGCAGCTGCGGCGGTCGCCTCCAGCGCGGTCAGCGCGGTCATGTCGAGGCGGTGGGATATCGACGCCGAATGTTTGCGATAGAAGTAGAGCGTCTCCGGCAGCGTGGCCATCACGCAGCCCTTGCCCAGCAGGCGGACGATCAGGTCATAGTCTTCGCCGATGCGCATGGTCTCATTGTAGCGAATGCCATTCTCCTCAAGCGCGGCACGCCGGATGACCGGCTTGGCATAGCCGAGCTTGGTCCCTTTGCCGAACAGGAAGTTGGACCGGATATAAGTCTGCTCACTGATGGCTGACGCCGTCGTTGCGAGCGGTCCCTCGAACATGGTGTCGATACCGGATGACCCGTCCCCGCCGAATATGGCGAGATCGTCGATCAGGATATCGGCGCCAGAGGCTTCAATCGCCGCCAGCATGCGGGAGAACCGCTGGGGGTGGATCAGGTCATCGCTGTCGACCACCGCAACCCAGTCGCCGCGCGCCTGGTCGAGGGCGAAATTCCGGACCGGGGCCGGGCCGCCGAACCGTTTGCCGCTGAACACGCGCAGGCGCGGGTCGCCAGCCGCGATGCGTTCGGCCAATGCGACGCTGCCGTCTGACGACCCGTCATCGACGAGGATCAGCTCGAGCGCCTTGAAATCCTGGCCCAGAACGGACGCGATGGCAGCGGCGAGATAGGGCGCGCTGTTATAATTGGCCATCAGCACCGAAACGGAGGGGTGATCGTCGCGAGTTCCGGTCGTCATGGGCGCAGTGATTCCAGGCGATATTGAAGGTTCTCAGGGCCTATCATTAGTCGGCGCTGATCAAAAGCAGGTCATCCCTGCGCAAACAGGCTGTACCCATGGCAGGAACAGCGCATAGCACGCGGGACGGCGTGTCAGGGGTTTAAAAACGGGCCTTTCGGATATAGCTGGACCTCATAGCAAGGAATTCGGCATGGCAAAGCAAACGCGGCGCAAAATCAGTCTGGCCCTGCAGGGTGGCGGGGCCCATGGCGCTTATACATGGGGCGTTCTCGACCGGCTGGCCGAGGAAGAGAACCTCGAGATTGCCGCCATGTCCGCCACGTCAGCCGGGGCGATGAATGCCGTCGCTTGGGCCGATGGCATGGCCGAGCACGGCCCCGAAGGCGCGAAGGCGAAACTGGAGGCGATGTGGCGCAGCGTCTCGCAATCGGGCTCGAACCTGGCCCCCTATGGCGCGCTCAGCGCCATGGCCTTTGCCTATGCCAGCGCCCTGCAAAGCCTTGCCAGCCCGTATGATCTCAATCCGTTCAATCTCAACCCGCTGCGCCGGTCGGTCGAATCGGTGATCGATTTCGATGCCGTGCATGAGTCCGGTATCCTCCTGTTCCTGTCGGCGACAAATGTGGAAACGGGGCGCGTCAGAGTGTTCGAGCGGGGCGAGATCACGGCCGATACGGTTCTGGCCTCGGCCTGCCTGCCGCAGACATTCCAGGCGGTCGAGATTGACGGCAGCGCCTATTGGGATGGCGGCTATCTGGGCAATCCCAGCCTGTTCCCGCTGATCTATTCCGGCGCGCCGCGCGATGTGCTGCTGGTGATGCTGAACCCGATCGCCCGGCCGGGAATTCCCAAGCGGGCCGCCGAAATACAGGAACGCATCAACGAGATCAGCTTTAATGCCTCGCTGGTCGGTGAGCTACGCGCCGTCGCCTTCGTGCAGCACCTGATCGATGGCGGCATGCTGAAAGAGCCGATGATGAAGAAGTACCGCCGTCTCAACATCCACGCCATACGCGGCGGGCAGGACCTGATCGATCTCGACCTGCGCACCAAGATGGACACGAGCTGGAACTTCCTCACCGGCCTGCGCGACAAGGGGCGGGTGGCAGCCGATAACTGGCTGAGAAATGACGCCCATAATATCGGCACGAAGAATTCCAATCTCGACCTGAGAACGGAATTCCTCGACAGCTAGGCCTGTTTCAGGAAGCTCACCTTGGCCGCGCCATAGGTGCGTTCGTCGAGCACTTCCCAGCCGGTGAAGGTGAGCGTCTCGTCGGCAGCCGTTTCGACAATCGCGATGGCACCTTCGGCCAGCCAGCCGCCTTTGGCGAGCTGGGCGAGCGCGGGTTCGACGAGGCCCTTGTGATAAGGCGGATCGAGGAAGGCGATGGTGAAGGGCGCGCCGACGCCTGCCGGAATGGGACCAAGGTCTGTGGCCGAGCGGCGCTGGATGCGGGTTGACCCGAACAGGTCCAGTGTTTCGCAATTGTCGCGGATCGTGCCGCGTGCGGCGGAATCGGAATCCACGAATACGCAGAAGTCCGCGCCGCGCGACATGGCCTCGAGTCCGAGCGCGCCGGAGCCGGCGAACAGGTCGATCACGCGGGCACCTTCAAGCGGCGGGGCCCAGACGGCATGAGCGATCAGGTTGAACACGGCTTCGCGCGTGCGGCCGCCCGTGGGCCGGGTCGACTGGCCCTTCGGCGCCGCAATGGGGCGGCCCTTGAATGTACCTGCAATGATCCGCACGGGGGAAGCACCTGCTCTTTACTTTCCCGGCGTGTAGGGCGATCTCAGGCTCATGACAATTACCGTCTCCCCGATGACACGTGCGCTGGAGCTGGCGGCCATGGCCGCCGAGGCAGGCGAAGTGCCGGTCGGGGCGGTGATCGTGGACCCGGCGACGGGCGAGATTGTTGCCGAGGGGGCGAACCAGCCCATCGCGGGCCATGACCCGACGGCGCATGCCGAAATCGTTGCGCTGCGCGCCGCTGCGGCCAAGCGCGGCAATTACCGCCTCACCGATCTGCACCTCTACGTGACTCTGGAACCCTGCGCGATGTGCGCTGGCGCGATCAGCCTCGCGCGGATCGGCAAGCTCGTCTTTGCGGCCTGCGACCCGAAGGGCGGCGCGGTGATCCATGGTGCCCGCTATTTCGAACAGCCGACCTGCCATTGGCGCCCCGAGGTCGCGCAGGACGAAGCGGCAGGCGAGACGGCGAGCGCGCTGCTCAAGGATTTCTTCCGGGCGCGTCGGGGGTAATGTCATGACCTGTCTGTTTTATCGCCAGCAAGCCGGGGGTGCGACCTGATGGCCGGACACGGATACGAGGTCGTGGTCAAGGACGCGCTGATCTTCCTGTTCGCTGCCGGTGTTGTCGTGCCGGTATTCCGGTATCTCCGGCTGCCATCGGTCGTCGGTTTCATCCTGGCCGGAATCGTGCTCGGCCCGTACGCGCTGGGGTCGCTGGTGCATGTCCAGCCGCTGCTGGAATATGTTTCGATCTCCGATCCCGAGGCCGCCGCGCCCTTTGCCGAACTCGGCATCCTTTTCCTCCTGTTCCTGCTCGGCCTGGAATTCTCGTTCGAGAAGCTCTGGTCGCTGCGGCGCGCCGTGTTCGGGGCAGGCGGCCTCCAGTCCATGCTCAGCGCTGCGGCCATCGCCGGGGCCGTATACTGGGCGGGCCTGCCCGCTGAAGCGGCCATCATTTGCGGGCTGGCGCTCGCCCTGTCGTCGACAGCCATCGTCATGCAGATCCTGATCGAGCAGAAACGCGCGGCCCGGCCCGTGGGCCGCACGGCGCTCAGCGTGCTCCTGTTCCAGGACATACTCGTCGCGCCGATCCTGATCTTTATCGGTTTCCTCGGCATGACGGAGGATACCAATGTCTCCTCTGTCCTGATCGAGGCGGCGGTCAACGGGCTGATCGCCATCGCGTTCATCATGCTGGTCGGGCGGTTCGCCCTGCGGCCGGTGTTTCGCCTTGCCGCGACCGTGGGCGGGCGTGATTTCCTGATGGCCCTGACATTGCTGACCGTTGTTGGCGCTGCGACGATCACCGCTACGGCGGGCCTGTCGCTGGCGCTGGGGGCATTCCTGGCGGGGCTGTTGCTGGGCGAAACCGAATTCAAGCACCAGACGGAAGTCGATCTCGAGCCGTTCAAGGGCCTCCTGCTGGGCGTGTTCTTCATGACCGTCGGCATGGCGCTCGACCTGCCATCGCTGGTGACGCAGCCGGGGCTGATCCTCGGCGGCCTGGCCGCAATGCTTGTCGCCAAGTTCGTGATCGCCTTTCTGGCCAGTCGCCTGTTTGCCGGGGACAGGAGTGTCTCGCTCGAAACGGCCAGCCTGCTGGCACCGGCGGGCGAGTTTGCGTTCGTCGTGGTGGCCGCCGCCGGTGCGGCTGGCGTGCTGGATGCCGGCACGTCCGGCAACATCGCCGCGATTGCCGGCCTGTCCATGCTCCTGATCCCGGTGCTCGGTCGGCTTGGCAGCCTTGCTGCTGCACGGCTTGAAGGCGACGAACCCGCTGCGCCGCTTGACGCCGATTTCTCTGACCTGAAGGGCCATGTCATCATCGCAGGCTTTGGCCGGGTGGGAGAGACGGTTGCGCGCATCCTCACCGAGGAAGACACCGAGATCGTGGCGCTGGAACGCAGTGCGCTGCGTCTGGCCAAGGCGCGGAAACACGGCTGGCAAGTCTTCCTGGGCGATGCTGCCCGGCCGGAAATCCTGCATAGCGCTGGCGCGGATGGCGCCCGCCTGTTTGTCGTGACTGTGGACGATGTCGCCGCCGCAGAGGCCATGGTGACATCCTTCCACAAGTTGCACCCGGACGTGCCAATTGTCGTGCGTGCGCGCGACCATGAACATGCCGCGCGACTGCGCCGCGCAGGCGCGAGCCAGGTCATCCCGGATGCGATTGAATCCGGGCTTCAGATGGCCGGGCGGGCCTTGGCCGAGTTCGGCTATGACGAGGAGACGGTTCGCAGCCGCCTTGCGGTCGAGCGTACCGAGGAATACCGCCGGTCCTGACGGCGCGCCCTCGCGTCAGGCTTGCTTCCCGCAAGGGCAGCGGGCGTCTAACCTGTCTCAAACGAGGAGACCGCCATGAGCGCCACAATCAAGATCGAGAACGAAATCGCCGTCATCACCATGGATGATGGCAAGGCCAATGCCATCAACCCGACCATGCTGGCTTCGCTGAATGCGGCGCTCGACCAGGCCGAGAAGACGGCCAAGGCCGTCATCATCACCGGCCGGTCGGAACGCTTCTCTGCCGGGTTCGACCTGAAGCTGATGGGCAATTCTTCGCCGGAAGACGTGACCAAACTGGTCAAGGGCGGCGGCGCGCTGGCCTTGCGCCTGTTTACCTTCCCCATGCCTGTCATCGCCGCGTGCACCGGGCACGGCATCGCCATGGGCTGCTTCATCCTGCTCAGCTGTGACAAGCGCTATGGCGCGACAGGCCCCTACAAGATCGGCGCCAACGAGACACAGATCGGCATGGTCCTGCCAGTGTTCGCGCTGGAGCTCTGCAAGGCCCGCCTCAACCCGCTCTACATGACCGAGTCCGTGGTCATGGGCACGCTGTTCAGCCCGGAAGAGGCCGTGACGGTTGGCTATCTCGACAAGGCGGTCGCGCCCGACCAGGTCATGGCGGAAGCCATGGCCGAGGCCGAACGCCTCAAGGCCCTGCCGGCCAAGGCCGTCGCCGGCAACAAGCGCATCCTACGCCAGCCGACTGTGGACGCCATCGCGCCCTCCGTGGTGATCTAGACCGCCTCAGCCTGCTTCGGCCAGCTGCTGCACAAGGTCCCGCAGCCAGGCGAGGGCGGGGTCTTCGGCATTTTCGCGGCGCCAGTAGAGAACACTGCGCAGGTGCGGAAAGACAGGCGGCAGCGGCAAGACCGCAAGGTCTGATCTTTCGGCCAAAGGCAGGGGCACGGTGGCGACCAGGTGCGTCCGTCGCACGATCTCCAGCGCGGGCATATGGTGGGGCAGGCGCATGACGGGCGTGATCCGGTGACCGGCTGCGCGCGCAATTTCCTCGACATAGGACCGGCCTTCCCGCCGGCTGGAGACCACAACGTGACGCAGCGCCACGAAGTCTTCCATTGTCAGGACCTTTTCTGCGCTCGGATGGTCGCGGGACATGACGCACGCATAGGGCGTGGCGAGCAATTCGACGCTTTCCAGATCCCGCCCGCGCAGGTCGGCGACGTCGATGGCAAGATCCAGCCTGCCGGATGCGAGCTCGGTTGAAATGTGGCCCCGTTGCACCTGGCTCCAGGCGATCCTGATGCCCGGTGCTTCGGCCTCGAGCCGCCTGGCCATTTCCGGCGCGAGGATGAAGGCGCCGGCATCGCGTGCAGAGATGTTGAAGACGCGCGTCGACCGGGACGGTTCGAATGTCGAGCGTTGTTCCAGTCCGGCGCGCAAACGGTCCAGCGCGTCGCGCACGGCCGGCATCAGCGCATCGGCCATGGCCGTGGGTTTCACACCGCGCCCCTCGCGCACGAACAGCGGGTCCTCGAAATGCACACGCAACCGCGCGAGGGCATTGCTGACCGCCGGCTGGGTGATGTGCAGGGACTCACTGGCGCGGGTCAGGCTGCGCTCGGCATAGATTGCCTCCAGGACGGGCAGGAGATTGAGGTCAATCGTGCGCAGGTTCATGGCAGCTCTCATAACTATCACCAGTAGTGATGATTATGTTTCATATAATAAAGTTGCCGAATAGTCGATATTGTCCCATTCGGAATGGGTACACACACCGTGGCCAGGAGCCCGAATGCCCTCTGAGACGATGCTGAAGATGACATCCGAAGCGCGCGTGGCCGCGCTACAGCCAGCCTGCGGCTTTCATCAGCATGACCGCGCCGATCGCGGTGACGAGGTATTTCATCCCGCGCTTGAAGTTCACGTCGGTCATCCGCTCCAGCACCTTGCCGCCCAAAGTCGTGCCGAGCATGGACAGGGGCACGGCCGCGAGGATCAGCCAGGCCGGGGGCAGGGCCGTCAGGCCGGCCGCCGCCAGCACCGGCACGCTCCAGAAGATGATCTTCACGAAATGCGCCAGCACCTGCGTCACCGCCTTGGTGGCGACGATGGCCTGGCGCGTCATGTCGGTGCGCACGAAGAACAGGTCCAGCAGCGGCCCGGCCACGCCGGCCACCGTATTCAGCGCCTGCACCACGAATCCGGCACCTTCGGCCTGGAACCGCTTCTGGATATCGAGATCGACGACCGATTTGGGCAGCCAGACCAGCAGCGTCGTCAGGCCGAGCATCAGGAACACCGTCTGGCGGTCCGGACGCCAGCTGAGTGCGAACAGCAGGCCGACCGCAGCCAGCGAGCCCAGCGCATAGCGCCGGAAGATCGGCCACTGGATATGCTTGCGCCAGAGATAGGCGCGATAGCCGTTCGAGATCATCTGGATCGATCCGTGGATGATCATGGCGGTGGCCACCGGCACCAGCGCCGCCAGCACGCCCATGAAGATGATGCCGCCGGCCATGCCGAAAATGCCGGAAATGAATGTCGTGACGAGAACGGTTGCAAGAATGATCAGGGCGCTCGTCAGGGTCATGTGCGGCGGCCTAGCGCAGTTCGCCGGGCGGAACCAGACGCCGGCCTTGCCGCCAAGACAGTCGACGACCCAAGCTCCCTGATGATAGGATCATCCTCAAAGAACTCAGAAACTGAAAGATAGGAAGAGAGAAACACCATGCCTGACACCCAACACGCCGCTGATGCCAGCGCCGACCTGAACGACCTGCGCATGTCGGAAGGCGCTCGCCCGCTTTACGACCATGTCCGCAAGTTCATCAAGGAAACCGTCAATCCGATGAGCGAGGAATTCCACCGCCTCGGCGAGGGCAAGAAGGACATCTGGTCCTATGCGCCCGGCCAGCTGGAATGCCTCGAAAAAGCCAAGGACGAAGCCAAGAAGCAGGGCCTTTGGAACTTCTTCCTGCCCGACGATGAAACCGGAGCCGGCCTCAAGAATCTCGACTATGCCTATATCGCTGCCGAACTCGGCAAGAACCCGATGGCCTCCGAAACCATGAACTGTTCGGCGCCTGATACCGGCAACATGGAAGTCCTGGAACGGGTCGGCACGCCGGCGCAGAAGGAAATGTGGCTGAAGCCCCTGCTTGAGGGCAAGATCCGTTCGGCCTTCGCCATGACCGAGCCCGGCTATGCGTCGTCCGACGCCAAGAACGTGTCGATGACGGCTGTCCTCGAGGGCGACGAGTGGGTTCTCAATGGTGAGAAATTCTACATCTCCGGTGCCGGCGATCCGCGCTGCAAGATCATGATCACCATGTGCAAGACCAGCCCGAATGCTGACCCGAACAAGCAGCAGAGCCAGATCCTGGTGCCGCTGCCCCATCCCGGCGTCACGATTGTCGGCCCGATGCATGTGTTCGGCGATCCCGATGCACCGCATGGCCACATGCACCTTCGCTTCGAGAACGTCCGTGTACCAAAGGAAAACATGCTGCTCGGCGAGGGCCGCGGATTCGAGATTTCGCAACTCCGCCTCGGCCCTGGCCGCATCCACCACTGCATGCGTTCGATCGGCCAGGCCGAACGCGCGCTTGACCTGATGTGTGTCCGCGGCATGACCCGCGAAGCCTTCGGTCGGCCGCTGGTCAAGCTCGGCGGCAACACCGAGATCATCTCGCGTGCCCGCATCGAGATTGAAGCCATGCGCATGATCGTGCTCAAGGCCGCCAAGGCCATGGACGTCCTCGGCAACAAGGAAGCCCGTATCTGGATCTCGATGGCCAAGGCCATGGTGCCTGAACGTGTCTGCCTGATCATCGACCAGGCGATCCAGATGCACGGCGCTGCTGGCGTGTCGCAATGGACGCCGCTGGCCCAGATGTACACCGGTCAGCGCACGCTGCGCCTTGCTGACGGGCCGGACGAAGTGCACCACATGGTCATCGGTCGTGCCGAACTCGCCAAATACACCGGCGAGGAAGAAGATCCGGCCCTCGCCGCTGTCTGGCGCAAATAGGCCCGGCAAGGCATTGCAATCAAAGTCAGGGCGCGCGACGGAGACGTTGCGCGCCCTTTTTTTATCGCGTCGGGGCAATATCATGCGCTAGCGTACTGGCAGCGCCCCGGCATTTGCCTCGCGCGCCAAATGGGTGGAGGTTCCACCGCAAATCGGGAAGGGGGCAACAATGTTGATCCGCATGTCGAAAATTGCGCTCGTGATCTTTGTCGGCCTGCAGGGCCTGTTCTACGGGCTGAACAATATCGTGAATTTCAAACAGGCGATGAGCTTCGTCTCCGGCGTCCTGCCCATGGAGGGCCATGCCGCTTATCCGAATGCGTTCGGGCCACCAATCACATGGCCGCCACTGATCGTGGCAACGCTCTGTGTGATCATCATCGGTGAACTCCTGGTTGCAGCGCTGTCCTTCAAGGGGGCCTACGACATGGTGCGTGCACGCAATGGGCCGTCCGGCATGTTCAATATGGCCAAGAAATACGCCATCCTCGGCTGTGCCATGGCGCTGGTTGTCTGGTTCGGCATGTTCCTCGCTGTGGGCGGGGCCTATTTCCAGATGTGGCAAACAGACCTTGGTACGGCCGCGATGACCGGTGCGTTCCAGTATGCGATTACCAGCGGTCTCGTCCTCCTGTTCGTGAACGCTCCGGATACGCCGTCCGAGACCTAGCCGGAGCGGCGGGTTCGGGTCGCGCGTCTGGCGAGCCTTGGTGCGCTTGGGGCGAGAAGCCAACCTGCGCTAGGGCGCCTGTGGCGCTGGCACATCAGCGTCCCGGCCCAGTTCGTCGCCAAGGTTCGCGATGAGCCGGTCCATTTCCGGCAGCATCTGCGCGCCGGCCCTGTCGGCATAATATTGCGAAAAGCCGTGCAGGCTGCGCACGCAGTTGCGGAAATGCGTCATGTCGGCGGGGTCTTCGCTTGCCGGACGCGCATGCGACAGGTCCCAGTATCGTCCGATGCAGACAGTATAGACCAGGTTGTCATTTTGGTCCGCCATGGCCCCGGAATGGACGATGGCGGGCAGGCGGTAGCCGTAAAGATGGCTGATCTGGCGCCTGATATCAGCGGGGACGGTATCCAGTTCGCCTTCGCGCAGAAGCGCATCATAATAGGTCGTACGCGGAAACAGTGTCCGGTTATTGTAGACGACGGTTAGGAGATCGTCGTGGGCCTTCTGGAAATCCGGCGCCGCCTTTTCAAGTTCCGCGTCAAGGGCTTCGGCGGCGGCGATCCTTGCGTTCTGGCGTTCGACCACAAAGGCGGTCTCGGCCCGGTCTGCGATCAGGTCGTCGAGCAGGTTGTTCATGGAAACGCGGGCTGCGCCCTTCAGGGTGTACTGGTCGCGCGCCGCGCCAAGGAAGACGCCAATATAGACGCCCGCCACCACGATCAGGAATTCAATCGCAACGACCGTCCAGTTCTGTGCCTTCAGGTGCTCGGCCAGACGGTGCAGGATCATGGCGCAGTCCCTTTCACAACGCGACAGAGAAAGGAAAATAAATTCTCTTTTTTGGTTTTTGGCAATCCGTTCCCGCTGGCGCCCGCGAAATTGTTTGGCCTTGCGAGGGGCCATCGCGCCTAGAACGGCACGTTCGGGTCGTCCTCGCCCGTGCCGCCGATCTCCAGTCCGGCAAAGTCGAACACGCGCGGATCGTGCAAATGGCTCGGTCGCACGGTGGCGAGCGCATGGGCCATGACCTGGCGTACGCCGGGCTTCTTGCGTTCCCATTCATCCAGCATCTGTTTCATCGCCACCCGCTGTAGCCCGTCCTGCGTGCTACACAGGTTGCAGGGGATGATCGGGAATTTCATCGCTTCGGCAAATTTGGCGAGGTCGTCTTCCGCCGCCGTGATCAGCGGCCGCAGCACGAAACAGTCGCCCTCATCGTTCAGCAGTTTCGGCGGCATCGCGGCCATGCGTCCGCCATGCACGAAATTCATCATGAACGTCTCCAGCGCATCGTCGCGATGGTGGCCCAGCACGATCGCCTCGCAGCCTTCCTCGCGTGCGATGCGATAGAGAATACCCCGGCGCAGGCGCGAGCACAGGGAGCAATAGGTTCGTCCCGCCTCGACCTTTTCCGTCACGATGGAATAGGTGTCTTCCGTCTCGATCCGGTATGTGACGCCGGTCGTGTCCAGCCAGTCCGGCAAGACATGTTTCGGAAAGCCCGGCTGGCCCTGGTCGAGGTTGCACGCAATCAGGTCCACCGGCAGCGCGCCTTGCCATTGCAGGTCCATCAGCACGGCCAGAAGGCCATAGGAATCCTTGCCGCCCGACAGGCAGACCAGCCATTTCGGACGCGGCTTGTCGCCTGCGTCCACGGCCCGCCGGTCGACCATCTGGAAATCATCCACCGCTTTGAGGGCACCGCGCACCAGCCGCTTGCGCAGCTTCTTGAAGCTGACACTGGATGGCGCATCGGCAAATAATGGGGGTGCGAGGGGAGACACTGTATCGGCCATATTCGCTGCTTTGCCACGGGGCCGTCATAGGGCGCAAGCGGTTGATACGAGGGTGCTTGCCAAGACCTGAATTCGGCGACAATGCTGCGCGCGTCAAACGTCTCTCAGAAAGGCGCACGCCATGACCTGTCCGTCCCATGTTTTGCTAGCAGGCGTAGCGGCGGTCCTCGTCGCCTGTGCGACCCCTGCACCTTCCTCCACGCCCGATTCCAGATCAGCGGCAGAGGGGCTGGCAATTCCAACGCGGGAGGAGCTGTCGCGCATGGCGGAGATCGCCGCCCGGAATGCAGAGACGGAGAAACCGGAAGCGATTGTCGACTGGCGCGCCGACGTTCCCACAACGGAGAGCGAAACGCTAATCGGTGAATGGGACATGCGTGTCCTCAGCGCCTACGCGCACTTTCCGGAAAGGCACAACAGGCTTTTCATCACCGCGATGCATGACGGCCTTGTCGAAGGTCATATTTGGGGCGGTGATGGCGACGGCGCGTTTGTGGATGGCCGGGTGCGTGAGGAAGACGGCAAGACCATTCTCACCTTCAAGACCCCTCAGGCCGGTGCCGGCTGGTGGTCTCGCGTTTATGCCGGCGACTGGCTGTATCATGAGGCCGTGTTTGAAAATGGCCGGTTCACCGGAGAAGTTCGCGGCGACGCGTCCAGTTCCACAATTGGCTGGTACGCCCGCCGCACAAACGAGACTGATGATATGGGTGCGTACCTGACAGCGGAAAACTGGATGCTCCGGATCGCCGATGCGCCCGAAGATTTCTGCCGCGACAGGTACCGGTTCTTCAAAGACGGCACGATGACGACATCGTCCGGCGAAGAACTGCTTAAACAGACCTGGCGACTGGAGACAGACGAGAAAGGCCAGCATACGCTTGTAAAGACCATTGTCTCGACAAATGGACTGCCTGACTGCCAGGGAAATGCCCTCACGAAGCCGGGGGACGTGAGCAGCACGGCAATCGTTTTCAGGAATGGCGGAGGCTGGATGGTATGCGCCGGGCCTGACCGCGGCATGTCCTGCTACGGAACGGTCAATTCCTACCTGATTCAGCCCAAACTGCCTGACAGGTAGGCTAGCCGTTTTGGACGTGGTTTGTCGTTGGACTCCGCTGCCCGCCGGTTGACCATGCCACCCCCAAGC
>NZ_JBBKXE010000016.1:0-2604 GCF_037969335.1 Hyphomonas sp.
ACCTGATGCTCACCGCGTCGGCCAAAGGCTCGCGCGACATTGGCCGGGTCGAAGACCTTGGCGTCGACCGCACCCGCCTCGTCGCCTGGACCGGCACCGGCTCGCCGGACGCCGCTGCCTGGGCGCGCGATCTCCGGGAAGGCGTCGAACCCGCGTTCGGCACGCTTGGCCGCAAGGGCGAACGCCTCGACGACCAGTATTGGGCCGATGGCGATGCCAGCGAATACCAGGACCTTGTCGATGACGGCCTCGTCCTGCTCGCCACTGACGAACCCTACCGTGTCGCCGCCGCGCTCACATCCGACGACCGCGCCCGGGAAATGTGCGGGCGTTGACGTAGCGCCAATCTCGGCGTATTTGCGGCCCCGGTTTGAGACACCAGCCGCTCGCCGGGACATAGTCCCGAAGGTGAAGATCTCACAGGCCCCGCAAGGCGCCTGTACCCAACAGGATGCTGAACCTCTTCCAGCGGTCCTGCGGCAAGGCGAGCCCCCGCGTTGACGTGACCGCTTTTGGACGACGGTAAAGGATCTCTCTCATGTCACCCTCCATCAATACGCGCGAACAGGCGAAAGCCCGTGCGCGCGAAATCCGCGCCGTGGAAACACTGGCCGGAACGCCCATCTCGCATTCTGCCGCGCTTGAACGCGTCGCCGCCGAACTCGGCTATCGCGACTGGAACACCGCCTCGGCGCGCCTCTCCAACCTGCCGGAAGTGCCCGTCCAGGTCGGCGACCGCGTCACCGGCCTCTATCTCAAGAAGCCGTTCGAAGGCGTCGTCTTGGCCGTACGCGACATTGGCGGCGGTTCAGCCTTCGAGGTCACACTGCACTTCGACGAACCGGTCGATGTCGTCGAATTCGAATCCTTCTCGGCCTTCCGCCAGCGGGTGAACGCGACGATCTCCGCCGACGGTTCTTCATGGTCGAAAACCAGCGACGGCCACCCGCACATGCGGGTCCTGTCCGTCACGAACGGGATCGTCTGAGATGGCCACCCCGAAGGTGAACGTCCGGCCGGCTTTCCTCACTCCCTCGATGGAAGCCGGCCGCGACTTCGTGATGCGCGGCATTGTTGGAAACGTCGTGATGCTGAACTTGCTGCGCCTGCGGGACACGGCAGACTATTCAGAGACGCCGCGTCTCGCCCCGGACGCGCCGATCTCGGGCCGCGAAGCCTATGACCGCTATATCGCCCACACTCTGCCTTTCCTGGAAGCCGGCGGCGGCAGCCTCGACTTGATGGCCGAGGGCGGGTCCTTCCTGATCGGCCCGCAGGATGCGCGCTGGGACCTCGTCCTGCTCGTCCGCCACAAGGATGTCGCTACTTTTCTCGCGTTCGAGACGGACACCGCTTATCTGGAGGGCATCGGCCATCGCACAGCAGCAATCGAAGACTCGCGGCTCCTGCCGCTGAGCGTCATTCCCATTCAGGGATAAAGCCGCGTCGTCGTCCAGCCATCACCGGCTCGGGTATAGCGGACGCGGTCATGCATGCGGAACGCCTGGTCCTGCCAGTATTCGATCTCGGTCGGCACAAGACGGAACCCGCCCCAGAATTCGGGGCGGGGAATGTCCGGCCCGTCGCCATAGACTTCCGAGACTTCGGCAATGCGCTGTTCGAACACGGCGCGGTCCGGCAATGGCCGCGACTGGTCAGACGCAATCGCGCTGATCCGGCTCTGGGCCGCGCGCGAGGCAAAATAGGCGTCCGCCTCGGCATCCGACACGCGGGTGATATTACCGCGAATGCGCACCTGGCGGCGCAGGCTCTTCCAGTGCAGGCAGAGCGCGGCACGGGGATTGTCCGCCAATTGGCGGCCCTTCTGGCTCTGCAAATTGGTGAAGAAGGAGAACCCGGCCTCGGAAATCTCCTTCAGCAGCACGATCCGCACGTCCGGCATGCCCTCAGAATCCACCGTCGCCAGCGACATCGCGTTGGAATCATTGGGCTCCTTCGTCCGCGCTTCGGCCATCCAGTCCCGGAAAAAGGCGATCGGGTCCGGCACGACGGGAATCAGGGGGCGGTCACGCCCGGTGGCATAGTCTGCAGCGCTGGGAGATGGGGGAATGACAGGAGACACGATGGCTGGCCCTTTTTGCGGATTTGTTAGGCGTCTTGTTTTCATATAGGAGGCAGCGAGCTTTAACGAGGGGTGCGGCCCAACATGTCACACAACACATTCGGTCATCTGTTCCGTGTCACCACATGGGGCGAGAGCCACGGGCCTGCCCTTGGCTGTGTCATCGACGGCTGCCCTCCGGGGCTGGCCCTGACACCTGAATGGATTCAGGGCTTCCTGGACAAACGCCGCCCCGGCACGTCGCGCTTCGTCACCCAGCGCCAGGAACCGGACGCCGTCAAAATCCTGTCCGGCGTATTCGAGGACGACCGCACCGGCGGGCCTGTGACCACCGGCACCCCGATTTCCCTGATGATCGAGAATGCCGACCAGCGCTCCAAGGATTACAGCGAAATCCGCGACAGCTATCGCCCCGGCCATGCCGACTTCTCCTATGACGCGAAATACGGCGTGCGCGACTATCGCGGCGGCGGACGCTCCAGTGCCCGCGAGACAGCGGCCCGCGTCGCCGCCGCGATAGT
>NZ_JBBKXE010000017.1:0-15224 GCF_037969335.1 Hyphomonas sp.
GTTCAACGCGGGTCTGCTGAGCCGGCTGGGCTTGCGCGCGAGCCGGTGCCTGGGATCGCATGGCAGGGGTCTGCGGCAGCGCGCGTGGTACCTGCTGGCGCGTGGACCGCTCGATCCGCTGGCCTTGTTGCTGTGGACGGACCCGGGGCGCTTCCGAACGCGGCGCCCGGACGGGTTCAACGCGGGTCTGCTGAGCACGTACCTGCGACCGTCGTGGCTGCTCGGTGACCGGGCGCACGCGCTGTGTTTCGGCGCGCACAGCCGGGTTCACACCGCCGCGCGTCCGGGGGTCACGCACGGTATTGCTGACTGGGTCGGACGGAATGACAGACCGCGTCGCGCGCCGCTGGCGATTTGACGGGGTCGTATCGGGCAGTGAAGTCACAGTGCCGGGGCCACCTGCCAGCGCGGCAGTCGAACCCCTGCTGCGAACAGGCGGCGTGCTGGCAGCCTGTGGGCGGCGTGTGCGCCCTGCATCCCCGTCGCGTTGTCCGTCGCGGCGGCTATCCCGGTCACGGTCCCGGTCTCCGTCACGGTCGCCCTTGCCGGGCCGGCCTGTCGCAGGCCGCGTATCGCCGACCGGGCGGATCGAGGAAATATTGTCGTTGAGACGGTAGCCGTTGAGCTTGCCCGTCGAGGCATCGATGATCTCGCAGCGGCCCTGGAAGTTGGCATGTTCGCACACTTCCCATTTGCCCGACTTGATGTTCAGGGACGAAACATTGTCATTGAACCGGAAGCGGCTGAGGTCCTTGACCCCACGATTGATGCCAAGCGACGCCCCCCGCCCATTGGAGTCGACATACAGAGTGGCGTCCGCGTTGCGCGCGCCATAATGGCCGCGCAGCGGCGGGCGCTCGCGGTGGTAGGACCGGTAAGTATTGTACCCGCCGCGCGAATAGCCGAACCCGTAAGGGCCATAGCCGGCCAGCGGGTCATAATAGCCATAGGACCGGTAAGCGGGTGAATAGCCGTAGTGATACACTTCGACCCGGGTGGTGCGACCATAGCCGTAATCATAGTCGTCATTCCCGTAACGCACGGCATCGGCATACTGGATATAGCCGCGCTCGTCGCGCACGAACATCAGGCCATGCTCGGCATCGGTATACTCATAAATCGGCCGAACCGACGACACGTCTCCCCCGAGATCAAAGTAGCGCAGGTCCGGTACGTCTTCGCGCAGGAACACGCAGCGGCCAGTGAAATCGCTGTGTTCACAAATCTCCCAGGCGCCGGACAGCACCGCCACGGACCGGGCGCGGTCGTTGAACCGGATATCGGGCAGCGCGTGGATCGGATCGAAAATATTGACTGCGTCGCCGGTATAATTCGCGCCACTGAACAGGATCAGCGCCGCCTCATCCTGCGGTGCATCATATTGCGCAGCCGCCGCGCCAGTGGCGACAAGGGGGACTGCGATAAGGGCGCCAAGGCGCAGGAGCGTGGCAAACATGGCCAATTCCTCTCAGTTACTGACAGTAACATGGAACACGGCGCCTGAATGCGGCACAACGTCAGGCGGAACGCCTGTTATTTATCGTCTTCCACCTCGGCCCACTGGGCCAGGTCCGGAATCCGGACACGCCCCGCATTGAGGTCAATCTCCGGCACGTCGGCTTGCGTGAATGGCACGAAAACGGTTCCGCCACCGGTAATCAGGTGGATTTCCAGCAGATCGTCGGCACCGAAATTCTGGACTGATTTTATCCGCCCTTCTGCAACGTCTCCTACAGAACAGACCTCAAGGCCGACAAGGTCCTCGATATAGAATTCGCCTTCATCGGCGCTTGGCAGCTGGGCGCGCTCGACATGGAGCAGGGTGCCCTTCAGGGCATCCCACTCTTCCTTCTGTTTCTGTTCGCGGGCTTTCACGATGAAGTGATCATTGCCCGGCCGCGCCGACAGCGGTGTCAGCACGACTCGTCCGGCTTCATCTGTCAGGGGGCCGTAATTGAACAGGTCTTCAGGGTCTGCCGTGAAGCTCTTCACGCGCACTTCGCCACGCACGCCATGGGCACCCTTCAGGGCGCCCACAACGATCAGTTTGTCATTCGGATAGGTCTTCATGCCGCCTCTGTAGCGCCAGACCGCGCCGGAGAGAACCGGGCTGGCACCGTTTAGTGACGGCGCCAGTCGCGGGCATGGCTGTTGCGGGACGCGTCCCGGCCGTCATACCGGCGGATCGACGAAATATTGTCGTTGAGTCCGATCGGGCGAAGGTCGCCTGAACCGCGCGAAATCACTTCGCAGCGGCCGCGATAGTTCGCGTGCTCACAGGCGAGCCAGGTGCCGCGCGTCACGAGGACAGAGCTCGCCCGGTCATTGAACCTGTAGGCGGCCAGGTCAGGCATATCGCCATTGATCTCCATCGGGTCGCCGCGCAGGTCGGCATTCGAAAACAGGACCAGGTCGGCAGACCGCCCGTGATCGCCGCCGTTCCCGTAGCCGACCGCGCGAAGCGAAGACACGTTATCATTCAGGCGCAGGTCATTCAGACGGGATACGCTCGTGTCGATGGTCGCGCACCGG
This sequence comes from Hyphomonas sp., assembly GCF_037969335.1. Classification (GTDB taxonomy): domain Bacteria; phylum Pseudomonadota; class Alphaproteobacteria; order Caulobacterales; family Hyphomonadaceae; genus Hyphomonas. The sequence continues at coordinate 2,533 of NZ_JBBKXE010000017.1, forward strand.
CCCCGGAAATTCGCATCCGTGCAGACTTCCCACGCACCCGACCGGACGCTGATCGACGAGACCCGGTCATTGAACCGCATCTGCTTCAGGTCGGGGATCGCCCCGGCGACTTCGATGGCTTCGCCGCGGAAACCGGCATCTGCATGCAGCACGACACCGCTATATCCGCCGCGATATGTATCAGGCCCGCGATCGGCGTGTGCCGGCAGGGTCAGGGCGGCAAGGCTGGCTGCGACGAGCGCACCATTCCGGAAAAGGCTCAATTTGGTCATAGCGGTCTCCTGTCAGTTCAGTTCGCTTGTAAGTGAAGCGAACTGAACCGGGACAAGGTTCCCCGTTGTGCCGCATTCAGTTGCGACGCCCACCGCCAGCCAAAAGAAAAGGCCAGCGCAAAAATGCACTGGCCTCATCAGAACGATATGTGTGCCGGACCTATTCGGAAGCGGCTTCCTCGGCGGGCGCTTCTTCAGCAGCCGGCTCTTCAACCGGGGCAGGTGCCTTGGCGGCTTCTGCAGCCGCTTCAGCAGCGGCGGCCGCCTTGTCAGCGCGCTCTTTCACGCGTTCCTGGGCCTTCTTGCCTGGCTCACCCTTTTTCAGGTTGCTGCCGGCAGTCCATGTGTAGACCGGAGCGGATTCACCTTCGACGGTGATCTGCGAGAGGAAGCGTGCGACGCGGTCGGTCGGCTGGGCGCCCTTCTTGATCCATTCAGCGGCTTTGACGCCGTCGATTTTCACGCGCTCGGCGGAATCCTTGGGCTGGCGCGGGTCATAGACACCGATCTTCTCGATGAAGCGACCGTCGCGTGGCGCGCGGGCGTCAGCGATGACGACGGAATAGAAGGGGCGTTTCTTGGACCCGCCACGGGCGAGTCGGATCTTGAGGGACATTGGGGTTACTCCTGTAAAGTGTCGTCTCTGGAATTAAAGTTCAGCTTCGTCGCTGCGGATTTGCTCATGGTGGCGGATAACTTCTGCCACGATGAAAGAGAGGAATTTCTCGGCGAATGCCGGGTCGAGGCCGGCCTCATTTGCAAGACTGCGGAGGCGCTCGATCTGCTGGCCTTCGCGGGATTTGTCGGCCGGCGGCATATTGTGCAGCGCTTTCAGCTTGCCGACTTCTTTCGTCGCCTTGAAGCGCTCGGCCAGCGTGTGGACGAGGATCGCATCCATGTTGTCGATGCTGGCGCGCAGCTGGTTCAGCTGGAAGAGGGCGAGCGTGTTGTCTGTCGTCATCATCTACTTCTTCTTTCCCCCGAGGCCCGGCAGGCTGCCACCCAGACCGGGCAGGCCACCTGATCCCATGCCCGGCAATCCGCCCGGCATTTGCTGGCCACCCATTTTGGCAAGATCGGCTGGTGACATGCCGGCCTGCGAGGCGGCGCCCATCATGGCTTTCATGCCGCCCTTGGTGCGCATCTTCTTCATCATCGTGGCCATCTGCTGGTGCATTTTCAGCAGCTTGTTCACTTCCTGCACCGACGTACCGGACCCTGCCGCGATACGCTTGCGGCGCGACGCGTTGAGCACGGCCGGCTTGCGCCGTTCCTTGCGGGTCATCGACAGGATAATCGCTTCCTGGCGCTTCAGGACATTGTCGTCGAGATTGGCGTTCGCCATGGCTTCCTTGGCTTTGCGGGCACCAGGCATCATGCCCATGATGCCGCCAAGCCCGCCCATGCGCTGCATCTGGCGCAGCTGGTCAGCCATGTCCTCAAGGTCGAATTCGCCCTTCTTGAGCTTCGCGGCCATGCGCTCGGCTTTGTCGGAATCCATCTGCTCGGAGGCTTTTTCGACCAGGCTGACAATATCGCCCTGTCCGAGAATGCGGCCTGCCACGCGAGAGGCATCGAATGCGTCGAGGCCGTCGAGCTTTTCACCGGTGCCGAGGAACTTGATCGGCAGGCCAGTGACCGCACGCATGGACAGGGCCGCGCCGCCGCGCCCGTCACCATCCATCCGGGTGAGGACAAGACCTGTCAGCGGTAGGCGGTCATGGAAACGCTTGGCTGTTTCCACAGCGTCCTGTCCGGTCAGCGCATCGGCCACCAGCAGCGTCTCGGACGGCTTCGCGATATCGGCAATCTCTGCCGCCTCAGACATCATCTGCTCGTCGATCGTGGTGCGGCCAGCGGTGTCGAGGATCAAGACATCGTATCCGCCGATCTTGGCGGCCTGCACGGCGCGCCGCGCGATATCAGCGGGCAGCTGGCCTTCGATGATCGGCAGGGAGAAAACATTGTCGCCGCACTGGTCGGCAAGGATCGCAAGCTGCTGCATGGCGGCCGGGCGGCGCACGTCGAGCGAGGCAAGCAGGACTTTCTTGCGGTGCTTTTCCGACAGGCGCTTGGCGATCTTGGCCGTTGTCGTCGTCTTGCCTGAACCCTGCAGGCCAGCCATCATCATCACGGCCGGCGGCGTGTCGATGCGCAGGGTGGTCTCTGCATCCGCGCCGCCGAGCATCTCGACGATCCCGTCATAGACGATCTTGACGACTTGCTGGCCCGGCTTCACCGAACGAACGACTTCCTCGCCAACGGCGCGGGCGCGCACGCTTTCGATGAAATCCTTGACCACGGGCAGGGCAACGTCGGCTTCGAGCAGGGCTACACGGATTTCGCGCAGCGCAGCGTTCACGTCCTTCTCGGACAGCGCGCCGCGACCCGTCAGGCCGTCGAAAATGCCGCCAAGGCGATCGCTCAAAGCGTCGAACATGTGCCTACTCCTTTACCGTTTGCCTGCAGGACAGACTTAGGTGCTCAAACCCGGCGCACAAAGCATGAAGCCCCGCTGAGCGAAAATTCGCCGGGCGGGGGGCCTCGCTGACCTCAAGTGTCAGTCAAAGCGCGCTTTTCATGTTTGCGCGGATGTAAGCGCGCCTAAAGCATGTGAGGCCTATGAGGTCAAGCCAGCTGCATCTCGGCGACGCGGTCTTTCAGGAGATCGATGGCCGCCCGAATTTCGGAATCAACGAGCGAAAGCATGACAATGTCCGCCCAGGAACCGTCGGCCAGACGAAGATAGTGCCGCAACACCCCCTCTTTCTTGGCACCAAGGCGCTCGACTGACCGGATCGCCCGCTCGTTTTCATCGGCAACGAGAAACTCGATGCGGCGCATGCGGGCGGCGAAGGCGCGACCGATCATGGCCATCTGTGTCGCCTTCGGCACGGCCGTCCCGCGCATGTCCTCGGGATGCCAGACATATCCGATACTGACGCGCCGGTGGGTCCGGTTGATATTGATATAGCCAACCACGCCGGCAAAAGCGCCGTCCAACTGGCGCGTTACCGTGAAGGGCACAATGTCGCCGCGCTCTTTCATCTTCAGGATATAGTCGAAATAGGAATTGTAGCTCGTGCCGCTGGGAAGGACAGGCATCCAGTCCCACATGGCCTCAATGGCGCCTGATACGCCCAGCCGCGACCTGTCGGACTCTTCCAGAAGGTCGAGCCTCACGACATCATTGTGCAAACCTTGTTCATCGAGCCGCATGCGCTAGCGTCTCACGGATTGCGACGGACACAAGGGCTACGGGAAAAAGAAATTCTGCATTCCGTTTAGGAACTCATTACCCATCTAAATTCCTTTTTCAGATCTTCTGTGAGCGGTCGGCAGGGAAAAGGCGCTCGGACAGGTAAGTGAATTCCAAAGCGGTACGCTTGGCACGCTCCGTCTGGTTCGCCGCCGCCGAATGCCCACCATCGACATTCTCGTAATACAGGAAGGGCAGGCCCGCATCCTCGAACAGTTTCGCCATCTTGCGCGCATGGCCCGGATGCACGCGGTCATCCTTGGTCGAGGTCACGAAGAAGGGTTCGGGATAAGGCCTGGACGCATCGAAATTCTGGTAAGGCGAGAAGGTCTCGAGGAAAGCCCGCTCCTCCGGCACATCCGGCGAGCCGTATTCGTCGACCCAGGACGCGCCAGCCAGAAGGTGATGGTAGCGCAGCATGTCGAGCAGGGGCACCTGCACCACGACCGCATTCCAGAGGTCCGGCCGCTGGTTCAGCATGACGCCCATCAGCAGGCCGCCATTCGATCCGCCCATGATGCCGAGATGTTCGGAACGGGTGATCCTGCGCGAAATCAGGTCTTCGCCGACAGCAATGAAATCATCATAGACCCGCTGGCGATTGAGCTTCAGGCCCGCCTGGTGCCAGGCCGGGCCGAACTCGCCGCCGCCCCTTATATTCGCCAGCACATAGGCGCCGCCCTGTTCCAGCCACAGCCGCCCCGTCACCGGGCTGTAAGACGGGTTCATCGACACCTGGAACCCGCCATAGCCGTAGAGCAGCGTCGGTGTGCTGCCATCGAATGGCATGTCGGCCCTGTGCACGATGAAATAGGGCACCTGCGTCCCGTCCTTCGACGTCGCAAAGAACTGTTCGACCTTCAGGCCCGATGCGTCGAACTTGCCGGGCAGGCTTTTCAGGGACGCAACGGCGCCGGTCTTGATGTCATAGGACAGCAGGGAATCCGGGGTCAGGAAGTCCTCGTAAGCGAGGAACACGGCCTCTTCATGCTCATCGGCAAAGGCGATGCCCGCCTGTCCCGTACCCGGCAGGTCGATCGGAACGTGCGTCCACCCGTCCGCACCCGGCTCGAGACGCATCACGCGACCGACGACATTGTCATTGATCGACAGCATCGCCGCGCCCTTGGAAATCGCCACACCGTTCACGGCCTGTGTCGCGCCCGGATGAAACACGAGACTGACTGTCGGCAACGTGCGCGTTTGGAGGAAAGCGTCCACGTCGAAGGTGACCAGGTCGCCCGACTTGAACGAGACCGCTTGGCCGTCCGGTGCCCAGTCTTCCTCGAGCGACACCAGGAACTGGCCCTTGTAGATGCCGTTCGGCGACGATTTCAGCGGAATTGGCCAGCGCACCGGGTCGACTTCGCCATCCGGCAGCCACCAATAGGAATGGGTGAAGAAGGTTTCCGACTTCACCGCGCCCTGCAGCACGCGTCCGTTATCCAGTTCCATGACCATCGGCCAGACGCCAACATGCTCGCGCGCTCCGCGGATGACCTCTTCGGCGGCCTCAAGCGGCGTGCCGCGATGCCAGCGTTTCACGATGAAGGGATAGCCCGACGCGGTCACCGTATCCTCGCCCCAGTCAGACGCGATCAGCAATGTGTCGGCGTCGACCCAGGCGACACCCTGCTTGGCTTCGGGCGTGACGAAGCCGTCCGCGACGAAACTCTTTGTCACCAGGTCGAATTCCCGGTTCACGACGGCGTCCTTGCCGCCATCGGACAAAGACACGAGGCAATGCCGCGCCGGCTTGCCCACCTGCCGCAGGCAATTGGCGCCCTTGTAGACCCAGTTCTTGCCTTCTTCTGCAGCGAGCGCGTCGACATCGACAACCGTCTCCCACACGGGCTCGGCTGTCGCATAGCTTTCGAGGCTGGTCCGGCGCCACAGCCCGCGCACATTCACATCATCCTGCCAGAAATTGTAGACCATGCCGTCGCGCACCGCCCCGTAGGGGATGCGTTCTTTGGAATTCAGCGCATCAAGCGCAGCCGCTTCAAACCCCGCATAGCGCGGATCGGCCTGCAACTCGGCCAGGGTGCGCGCGTTCTGTGCCCGCACCCATGCCAACGCCTCATCGCCCTCGACCGCCTCCAGCCAGAGGTTCGGGTCGTCGGCTTGCGTCTCGGTGGTCGGGGTTAGCGGCTCGGGCAAAAGAGTCTCCGTTTCAGGTGCATGTGTGCGCGTTACAAGTATGCGGGCGGGCGCCCATGAGCGAAGCGACACGTCCGCGCGCTAAGCCGGATCGTCCGTTTTCCAGGGCCCGATCCGGTCGAGCGTAATGCGTTCGATCAGGACGGCCCGGCTCTTGTTCGGCACGACCGGACGTAAGCCGAGATAGTCGACGCCCTGGTCGCCCTCGGCGCGCGGCACGTCATAGTCGAAACTGAAGTCGGAGAATTCAGGCTTGAGATCAAAAATCTTCCAGCCGGACTCGCCGGCCCGGCCCGCCGAATAGTTGATCGCCAACTGCATGGCGCCGCGATCATCTGCCGGGCGCGCACGCACCGTGACGCGTACCGTCATGCCCGAAAACTGTGTCTCGATGTCGGCGGCGAGGCGGAAATGCGGGCCAAGCTCCGGCTCGTCCCGCAGTGCGCCTGTCTCGGCTTCGATAAAGAGCAAGGCCCTGTTGTCCGCCCCGTCGACGAGTTCGGTCTTGGCATTGCCGCCCGCGAAGACCTTGTGCAGGTAATCGCCCTCAATGGTGATCTTGTCATAGTGCACGCCGTCCCCCGCGACCGGGCCGGTCGGCAAGGCACCGATCCCCGGCCGGATCGCCAGGAAAACCATCATCGCCGCAAGTGCCAGCGCGGCAGGAAAGAAAAACCAGTCCCGCATCTGCCTCTTCCTTCTGCCGCATTGCCGCGCGCAAGGGCGCTGGCCAATCATTGCATCTGCTGATAGCAGGAGCGCGAACGGTTTGGCGAGCCGTATGCTCGGCTTCCAGTGCTTTTTGGGGATCAATCGCGATGTCGAAGGCGGCCTTGAAGCGTAGGGCAATTGAGGCGCGCCTCTGGCTGACCGATGCCTGTTTTCCACTCTGGGCCGAGCGCGGCATGAATTCTGCCGGCCTTTTCCGTGAAGTGCTCGATCTCGATCATGGCGCCGCCGACCGCGATTATGCGCGCGTCAGGGTCCAGGCCCGCCAGACTTACTTTTTTGCAGAAGCCTTGCGCCTTGGCTGGCGCCCGGACATCTCGACAGACCGGATCGAGCATGGCCTCGGCATCCTGACCGGTCTCGCCCGCAGGGCCGACGGCCTGGTCGGACGCTTGCTGAACGCCGATGGCAGCGGCTTTCTCGATGACACGCCGGACCTCTACGATATCGCCTTCACCCTGTTCGCGCTCGGGGAAGCCGACGATGCGCTTGGCGGCACGGGCGAAACCCGCGCCAGCGCTGCCGCGCTGCTGGATTCGGTTGATCGCCAGATGCGCGACCGGGTGAATGGTGGCTATGCCGAAACGCTTCCGCTTCCACAGAGCCGGCAGCAGAATCCGCACATGCACCTGCTCGAAGCCTGTCTTTCCCTGCACAAGGTCGATCCGGAGGGCGGGCATCTCGCCCGGGCTGGCGAAATCGTCACCCTGTTCGAGGCCCGCTTCACGGCCGGTCCGGGCGGACTTCTCGGCGAGCGGTTTGCCGTCGATTGGGGCATGCCGCAGGGACGCGACGCCGAGATTGTCGAACCGGGACACCAGTTCGAATGGGTCTGGTTGCTTCACGCCTATGCCGACGCATCCGGCATGCCGGTGCCCGAGGCCGCCGGAACGCTATACGCCTTCGCCTGCGCCACGCTCGATGCCGATGGCCGGGCCTGCCAGGAAGTCACCCGCGACGGTGGCCCCGCCGATCCGTCGCGCCGCACCTGGCCGCAGACCGAAGCCCTTAAAGCCCATCTCACGATGTTTGAACGGACCGGCGACGAGCGGTTCGCCGACGCCGCCTGCCGCAGCTTCGACGTGCTCATGGATGAGTTCCTGACCGTGGATGGCGGCTGGATCGACCATTATGGCGCTGACGGCGACGTCATCGCTACCGACATGCCGGCGTCGACCGGCTACCATGTTGTCCTCGCCTTCGCTGAACTGATGCGGGTCATGAAAGCTTGAACCCCTGCCGTTTTAAAGTGAAAAGGGCGCCAAGTGCCCGTTTTGATACCCGTTTGAAGAAAGTCTCACCATGACCAAACTCGCCCTCGTCCGCCACGGACAGTCTGCCTGGAACCTGGAAAACCGTTTCACGGGTTGGTGGGATGCCGACCTCACCGAAAAGGGCGAAGCCGAAGCACACCATTCCGGCGTCCTGCTCAAGGATGTCGATGCCGACTTCCGCGCGGCCTTCACCAGCGTTCAGACCCGGGCGATCCGCACGCTCTGGATGGCGCTCACGGAAATGGGCCGCGTCTGGATGCCGGTCGAGAAGCATTGGCGGCTGAATGAGCGCCACTATGGCGGCCTGACCGGCCTCGACAAGGCCGAGACCGCAGCCAAGCACGGCGCCGAGCAGGTTCATATCTGGCGGCGCTCCTATAATGTCCCGCCGCCGCCGATTGATCAGGACAGCCCGTTCAATCCGGCCAAGGATCCGCGCTATCGCGGCATCGACGTGCCGCCCGCCGAAAGCCTCAAGATGACGCTTGAGCGCGTCTTGCCTTACTGGACCGATGAAATCGCTCCCGTCCTGAGTGCTGGCACCGACACGCTCATCGCCGCGCACGGCAACTCATTGCGCGCCCTCGTCAAACACCTGTTCAACGTGCCCGATGAGTCCATTACCGGGATCGAGATTCCGACAGGCAACCCGCTCCTCATCGAGCTGGACGACAATCTGAAGCCAATTTCAGTGCAATATTTGGACTCTGGTCGCAGCACATCGCTTCCTGCCCTGCCATGAGCCGGCGCCTCGACCGCCGCATGATGGGCCGCGCGCTTGCGCTGGCGAAACTGAACCAGGGCCTGACCGCCGAAAACCCGTCGGTTGGCTGCGTTATCCTGGATGCGGACGGGCACATCGTCGGCGACGGCGTCACCGGCCTTGGCGGACGCCCGCATGCTGAGGAAATCGCCCTTGATGAGGCCGGGAATGCCGCACGTGGCGGAACGGCCTACGTCACGCTAGAGCCCTGCCGCGAACGCTCGGCAGGCGGAGCCTCATGCTCGACAAAACTGAAAGAGGCCGGGGTCCGGCGCGTCGTCTGCGCCATCGCCGATCCCCACCCGCTGGCCGACGGAGGTATTGCCGCGCTCCGCAAGGCAGGCATCCGCGTCGAGATCGGTATTGGCCGTCCCACCGCTGCGCGGCTCTATGACGGTTTCTTCAGGTCAGTTCACACAAGCCAGGCCTGAACCGGGCTCAGCCTGCAAACGGCCCGGCATGCGCGACAATCTTTTCATACAGCGCCAGTGAATCCCGCTGGAATGCCGCCTTGGTGAATTGCGCCTCATAGGACGCCCGGCCACCCGCCACGAGTTGTGCCGCAAGCGCTTTGTCGGTGACAACCTTGCGCAGGGCATCGGCCAGCGCGTCGACATCATTCTTTGGAATGAGCAATCCGTTGACGCCGTCTTTGACATAGGCCGCCGGACCGGCTGCATCCGCAGCCACCAGTGGCCGGGAGGCCGCCCAGGCATCGACCGTCACTGTTCCAAAGGGTTCATAGCGCGACGGGAAGGCAACCACATCACACGCAGCCAGCAACGCGCCGCGATCATTGCGCCATCCGAGAAAGCGCACACGGTCATCAAGACCCAGCCGCGTGCAGTGCGCCTTGAGTTCAGCCTCGATCGGGCCATCGCCCGCGATCCAGACATACAGGCCGTCAATCTTCGCCGTCGCATCGAGTAGCGTATCGAGGCCCTTCTTTTCATGCAGCCGCGCCAGCGCCAGGGCGACAGGCGCGTCGTCCGGCGTATCGAGCGCTTTCCGGCTCGCCGGGTCCGCGCCGGCAAAATCGGCGTAGGTGTGCACGATGGCCGACCGGTCGTCGCTGACACCCTGTTCGCGGATATGGCGCAGCAGGTCGATCGTCAGGCCGACATGCCATTCGCATTGGGTAAAACGTGCCAGCTTGTAATAGCCGCCATACCAGCCAATTGACCGGGCACGGTATTGTTTCGGCGCGAACTGCCCGGCGCGGCCCATCCAGTACTCAATCACGTCCGGCTTGAACTGGGCAATCGCGTCGGCGATCACGCGCCGTGTCGGGAAGGGCCAGCTATTGTTGAACGCGGCCACGTCAACGCCGATCCCGGCCTCGCGAAATTTCTGGATGCGGAAATCATTATTGGGCCGCGTGACGACATGTTGCTCGAGATCTGTTTCGGCAAGCGCGAGCACCGACTCCAGCATGATGTTCTCTGCGCCGCCTTCGGCCGCGCCCGCCATGACATGCATTACCCGCATTTCATCTGTCCTTCGTGTCCTGCCGCCCAGCCGAGCCCGTCGTCACAGCAGCGCATAGCGATTATCGGGCGTAGCGGCAAACGCTGCTTGGCAGTTGGGGGTGAAGTCCCTAGACAAAGGCTGGACCAGCAAGGATAGCGCAATGACCGATTACCGTCTGTTCGGTGCAGACACGTCTCCCTATTCGCTCAAGGTGCGGGCCTTCCTGCGCTACAAGGGATTGGCGTTCGACTGGATATCGCGGTCGCGTGACAACGAGTCCGACTTTCAGGCGAATGCCCAGCGGGTCGCCACGGTGCCCCTGCTGGTGTCACCGAACCGGCCGGTCAGCCAGGACTCGACCGCCATGCTCGCCGCACTGGAAGCCGACCATCCCGAGCCGTCCGCCGTACCCGACGATCCGGCCTGCGCCGTGATCGCGCTCGTGCTCGAAGACTATGGCGATGAGTGGCTGAACAAGTGCATGTTCCAGCAGCGCTGGAGCCAGTCACCCGACCGCGAAGCGGCCGCGCTCCGCGTCCTGACCCAGCTCTATGACGGCAAACGCCCGCGCGCCTACAAGGCCCAGCAAACCCAGATCGCCGAACGCATGGCCGCGCGCCTGCCACTGGTCGGCGCAGATGTGGAAAACCGGGAGACACTGGACAGTTCGTGGCGTCGGTTTGCGCTTCGGCTCAACGCTCATCTTCAGGATCATCTGTTCATTTTCGGAGGCAGGCCGTCGGTCGCTGACTTCGCCATTGCCGCCCAGTTCCAGCAAATGCTGCTCGACCCGACACCGGCTGACTGGCTGCAGGATAATGCCCCCTTCGTGGTGGCCTGGTGCGAACATATGGAAGACCCGCATGCCGGTGGTCCGTTCGAAGAACTTGGCGCCCTCAGCGCAACACTGGCGCCGCTTTTCGAAGACGAACTCAGCGCCACCTACCTGCCCTGGGCCAGTGCGAATGCGGCCAGCGCCTCGCGGGACAAGAAGCGGTTTTCAGCGACGCTCGGCGACGGCATCTTCGAACAATCGACACAGCGCTATGCCGCCCGCGCCTTTCGCGCCGTCAGGTCCGCCGTCGCCAAGTCGTCGGACAACACAGCCCTGCAGGACTTCCTCGCGACAGTGGGCGCCCGCAAGTATCTCTCCTGATCAAATGAAAAGCGGCGCGCCCGGTGAGGCGCGCCGCTCAAGTTCAGTCAGCCGGGTCTGCCTCAGGCCGCGTTGCCGGCAGATTTCTTGCCGATCAGCTTCGGTTCGGACGCTTCATTGTCCGACCCAATTTCGATCTTGCGGGGCTTTTTCTCTTCCGGCAGTTCGCGCACGAGATCGATGCGCAGCACGCCATGGTCGAGGCGCGCGCCGGTCACGATGACGTGATCGGCCAGCTGGAACCGGCGAATGAAACTGCGCTGGGCAATGCCGCGATGCAGGTATTCGCGTCCGTCGCCGTCCTCGTTCTCACCTTTCTTGCCAGCAACCGTGAGCTGGCCTTCCTTGGTTTCGATGTCGAGATCGGCGTCGGTAAAGCCGGCCACCGCGATCTCGATGGCGAAGGCATTCTCACCGGAACGCTCGATATTATAGGGCGGATAGCCCTGCGTACCGTCAAGGCGCGACGCCGTGTCGATCATGTTGGCCATGCGGTCAAAGCCAACCATCGTTCGGTAAAGGGGGGTCAAATCGATATTGCTCATGGAAACAGTCCTCTCATTTGAAGCAACTGTGAGTGACCTGAAGCAAACAGGTCCTCTGGTATTTTCGGGAAACATGAATTCCCAGCCCGCAATCGGCGCTGGCATATCACCCGGTCCCGGCCCGCAATGCAGCACCGTGACAAGTAGTATTTGGGTAGCGTAAAGAGGTGTTCAAGATGTGGACCGAGGAGAACGCCATGAAGAATTTCCTGCTCGCCGGGGCTGCGCTCAGCCTTATCGCAGCCTGTAGCCAGGCCGCTGCACCCGCCAAACCCGAAGCGCCCGCTGTTGAAGTGGTTGAATCGGTTCCCGAACTCAGCCCGCTGCAGGTCGCCGTGAACGATTCCGCGCGCTCTGACGAGGAAAAGGCCCGGGATGCCTGGCGCCATCCGGTCGAGACCCTGGAATTCTTTGGCGTCGAGCCCTCCGATACCGTGATCGAGATCTGGCCCGGCGGTGGCTGGTACACGAATATTCTCGCGCCCTACCTCGCTGCCGGTGGCGGCACGCTGGTCGCGGCGGGCTTCGATCCGGCTGCCGCACCGGATGAAGAGCGCCGACAGCGCACGGAATCGCGTCTCGCCGAGTTCAAGGCCAATTATGCCGACCCGCATTTCGGCACGATCGAATATAGCGTGTTTTCCGGCGTCAGCGGCCCGCTGGCTGCGCCCGGCACAGCCGACGCAGTGCTGACATTCCGCAACGTGCACAACTGGATGTCAGGCGGCTACACCGAGAAATTCTTCACCGACGCCTTCGCCGCGCTGAAACCCGGCGGCGTACTCGGTGTGGTTGAGCATCGCCTCCCGTCGACTGCCACGCAGGACCCAACCGGTTCGACCGGCTATGTCCATGAGGACTTCGTGAAGGCCCGCGCCATCGCCGCCGGATTCGAATTTGCCGGCGCCAGCGAGATCAACGCCAATCCGGCCGACACCGCAGATCATCCTTTCGGTGTCTGGACCCTGCCGCCGAACAACAAATCGACCGACTCGGACGGCAACACGCCGGAGGGGTTCGATGCGACGCGCTATGCCGACATCGGCGAGAGTGACCGGATGACG
>NZ_JBBKXE010000018.1:0-3299 GCF_037969335.1 Hyphomonas sp.
GCAGGCGCGGGAAGAGAAGGCTGGGCCGGGGGCGCAACTGGTTGGCTCTCAGTCAGGGCATCCGGCACCGTCGTTTCGATGGCAGCCGTTATCACGCTCCCGGCCGGTTTCTGCCGGTCGAAATCGCTCAGCATGAAAATCCCAAAACTGCACAGCGCGATGAGGCAGGACACGATGAGCGCGTCATCGCCTGTGGTTGTATGGGCAGTGGCAGGTTTTGGTTGGGTATTCAGCAATTTCGACACGCACAATAAAGGTTAACGATACCCTAATTGAGCAAGACTTGCGCCAAGTTGACCAATCAACAACCCATGCGGCGCTGATCAGGCGGCGTCAGGCCCGTCGCCACCCGTCGCATTCATGGCTTTCATGTTGCGCATCATGAAGAGCGGGACCGACCCGATCGGCGTGACCGCCCAGTCGAGCGGCTGGTCGTGTGGTTCGGCCGGGACGGCATCAATCTGTTGGGCAGGATAGGCCACGGCGCAGGCGAAGGCACGTCCTGCGGCGCGCAGGTCTTGGATGGCGCGGTCATAGTGGCCTTTGCCGTAGCCGAGGCGATTGCCCATGGCATCAAACGCCAGGAGCGGTGTCAGGATGAGGGTCGGGCTGGCTTCAGGCGCATCGAGGCCCGGCTCGGACAGGCCAAACGGGCGGCGCTCTAGTGGTTCGCCGAGCGACCACATGCGCCAGGTCATGCGGCCATCATCTTCCACGCGGGGCAGGCACAGTTCGGCCCCGGCGCGGCTGAGGCGCTGCATGAGCGGGGTCGGATCAATTTCCTCGTTGATCGGGACATAGCCCGCCACGACGGGGCCGTAGCGTTCCAGAAGTTTCATGGGGAACAGGTCGGCCAGCTTTTCAGCCGCGTCCGGATCGCGGGCAGCCGCTTCGGCGCGAAGCGTGCGCATGCGGTGGCGAAGCTGTATCTTGTCAGGTGTCTTGGACATGGCCTGAGCCTTAACGCGCGTCTGCGCTGGCGTCACGCCCCAATGATAGCGCACAAGAACCGCAGACGTCGCTGGGCATATTCACTCCCGTCAACCTAGAGACTAGGTGGGCGCCGGGTGAGCCCGGACCAGGGTCCGAACCAGAATGCCAGCTCCCTGACGGAAAGTAAGGTCGCCGGAGTTCAGTCCCATTGCGGGCGCCGCAGCCCTTGTGCAGAGTCAGATGTAGGCTTCAACCGTAAAGAATGTAAGAGCGTTTATTCCGCGCCTGTGTCGACATCGAACGCGTAGAGGAGTGTTTGCTGGCGGGCCGAAAAATTATTGTCGGAAATCAGCCAGATGCGCAGCGTGTCGGCATCGATGAATTCTGCAGCCACGCCTTCGAAATTGTCGACCAGCATGGGACGTTTCAGTTCGATCTGCAGATCGGACGTCGACCAGGTGACGATATTCCGGTTTCCGCGAATAGGGTCATAGCTGCGATACAAGGTGACCGTGACCGGCGTGCCGGATGCGTCGACCGCCTCGTCGAGGCCGACGAGCGAATAGCCGCCGGGATTGGCCGCCATTTCGCCTGTGAGCACGCCGTCTCCATTGGCGAGGACGATTCCGAGAGGGGACGGGCCTCTGAAGAGGCTTTCCAGTCCGAATTTGAGCGTGCCAGCGGGCAGGATCGAAAGCGCTTCAGCGCCCTGGTTCTCGCCGATTGTCTTGCCGGATACGTCAAAGGGCAGGCCCGCGACACGGGCCGCTCGGGCGTCAGCGCCGCAGTCGCCGAGGTCAAAGGCCTCGATCCGGTGGTCGCGTTCGAAACTGACAAGGGCGAGCCCGTCGCGAACAGCCAGGCCTTCGGCGTCTCCCTGCGTCTTGCCGGAGAGCTGCTTACCATCCTGGCCGAGCATATAGGCCAGCTTGCCTGTGCCGTCCGGTGCGCTGTCCGAGAGCCCGATCCAGACAAAGGTTCCCACGTCGGACACGGTGAGGAGGTTGCCGTCGGGCAGTGTTTCCAGGCCGGACAATCCGCCAAAGTTTTCGTTGCCCGAGGTCAGGCTCCAGCCATGGGCGAAGGTGACGGATGCGGGCAGGGACGCATTCGCGCGCGATTCGTCAAGCGCGACCGGGGCTGCTGTGATCTCGATGGCCAGCGGCGACAGGTCAGGTGTTCCCGGCGGACAGGATTCAGCCCGCAATGCGCGCGCGGAGGTTTCAAAACTCCAGAGGGCTGAGGCGCTCGTCGGCGCAACTGTGACGGGTGCAACGGGTTCAGGGGCCGAGCAGGCGGCGAGGCCCAAGAGGAGCGAAGCGATGAGCACTGACTTGTTCATGCGAGGGCCTGAATCAATTGATCTGCGATTGTGCCTGCCTCTCCCATCGGAAGGCGGCAAATACAAGGCGAAACCGGTGAAATGCGCGCAACGGTCAAAGGGGCTCTGGATTTCGAAAGCGAACCCATACATGAGAGTCGGGATGACGCAGATTCCTCTCGCCCGCCGGTCGCCGATTCCACCGGACACCTGCAACCTTGCCAGCGCCATTGAGGTGGTGGGAGACAGGTGGACGCTGCTGATCTTGCGCGCGGCGCTTTATGGCGTGCGCCGGTTCGATGACTTCCAAGCCGAGCTGAAATGCCCGCGCACCGAGCTGTCCGGCCGGTTGAAGTCGCTCGTGGACGCCGGCCTGCTTGTCAAGCGGACCTATAAGGCGCCCGGAAAGCGCGCCCGGCCCGAATACCGTCTGTCGGCGATGGGCCTGTCATTGCGCCCGATCCTGATCGGGCTGACCCAGTGGGGCGATGCCTGGCTGGCCGAGGGCGAAACGCCGCCAATCAGTTTCACCAAGGCAGGCACGAAAAGTGCGATCCGGGCGGCATTTGTCGATGCCGAGGGGCGCGAAGTGCGTCCAGACCAGATTCGCACGGTTATCCGGGGCTGATTCGACGCTTAATTGGGTCAGCCTGGTCGAGAACGGGCGAACGCGACCGGGCGAAACGCCTGCATTGGCTGAAGATCATGGAGCATCGGTCCCGCAGTCCGCAAATTGTGCAGCAGGCCCGAACTAAGCGCTTGCAAACACAAGCCTGATGCGCTTTATCACGCCTCTCGGCGGGGGTTCCTGCCGAGTACCAATTCAGGATGCGGGCGTAGCTCAGTGGTAGAGCACAACCTTGCCAAGGTTGGGGTCGAGAGTTCGAATCTCTTCGCCCGCTCCAGAATAAAATTTTCCAACCCAAATAACTCACTGTTTTCAAAGGGATTTATCCCTTTTGGCTTCTGTTCGAATCGTCCGGGGGTCATTTTTGGGCTAGTTTTTGCACTGAAAATGGGCTAGTTTTTGTCCATGGCGCGGGCG
>NZ_JBBKXE010000019.1:0-4995 GCF_037969335.1 Hyphomonas sp.
GCGACAGCCGTTTACCGGATCGTGTCGGCCTAGGCCTACATCGGCGTATCGCGCAGTTTCAACAGGTCCGGGAATTCAGGGTCGCGCTTTTCGGCCCGGGCTGCGAAGGCTTCCTGCATGTGCGGCGGCGGGATCATGCCGGCATTCCAGACACCGATATAATCCAGCGTGTCAGCGGTGTTGTGATCGCGGCCGTAATTGATCATCGTCTTGCAACCGGTCACCGTCAGCGGATCCTTCGACGCGATTTCCTTGGCGGTCGCCAGAACGTGAGCCAGCACGTCCTCATGCGTATCGAAGACGTCGTTGACGAGCCCGATTTCCTTGGCCTTGGCGGAATCGATGCGGCGGCCCGTATAGGCCATTTCCTTGACCCAGCCCTCGGGGATGTAGCGCTGCAGGCGCGGGAAGGTGCCGACATCGGCGGTCATTGCGATGTTGGTTTCCATGATGGTGAAGAAGGCGTCCTTCGTGCACCAGCGAATGTCGCCTGCGGAGATCATGTCGATGGCGCCACCGATGACGCCGCCCTGCAGGGCGAACAGGACCGGGACACGAGCCTCTTCCAGTGCGTTGAAGCTGGACTGGATCTGGCGGATGTTGGAGCGGAAGGCTTCGGCGGCAACTTAGCGGTCGACCTTGCCGCCACCTTCGCCCGAGCCGAATACCGCGAGGTCCATACCGGCCGAGAAATGCTTGCCGGTCGATGAGATGACGATGCAGCGCGCCCGCGCATTCATGTCGATATCGCGGACGATGGCAGGCAGTTCGTTCCAGAAGGCCTTGTTCATCGTGTTCATCGCCTCGGGGCGATTCATCTTGATGTGGGCGACCTTGTCTTCGATCGTGACGGCGAAGGCTTCGTATGTTTTCTGCAGCATGGATGCGGTTCCTCGATTTTGCCGAAGACTAGCACAGGACCGGACGGGGGCCAGATGTGACGCCGCGAAAGCCTCAGGCGAGGACGGACTCGGCCTTGTTGGGCCGCATCAACAGGGTCGTGATGGCGTCATCGACGCTGATATCGCCTTCGATGACGGCGGCCACGGCGGCGCAGATCGGCATATCGACGCCGTGCTTGGCGGCGAGCTTGCGCAGGACCGGGGCGGTGGCGACGCCTTCCGTGACGCTGTTGCGGGCGGCCATGATGCTGTCGAGGCTCTCACCGCGCCCCAGGGCAAGGCCGCAGCTCATGTTGCGCGAGGTTTCCGACGAACAGGTGAGCACGAGGTCGCCGAGGCCGGACAGGCCGGCCATGGTTTCGCGCTCGGCGCCGAGGGCGAGCGCGAGCCGGGTCATTTCCGCGCTGCCGCGAGCGATCAGGGCGGCATGGGCCGACCGGCCGAGCCCCTTGCCGAGCGCGATGCCACACGCAATGGCGAGCACGTTCTTCACCGCGCCGCCAATTTCTGCGCCGAGCAGGTCACTGGCGAGATAGGGCCGGAAAGTGGGGGTTGAGATAGCCTGGATGAGTTCGGCGCCGATGGCTTCGTCCTCGACGGCCAGTGTCACCGCCGTCGGCAGGCCCTTGGCGACATCAATGGCGAAGCTCGGGCCGGACATGACGGCGGGGCTGGCCTCGGGCAGTTCCGCGGCAAGGACATCGGTCATGAAGTCGCCGGTAGCGAGTTCGATACCTTTCGAGCAGAGGACCACCGGGGTTCCGGGCTTGATATGGCCCTTCAGCGCGGCCAGCGTGGTGCGTGTGTGCTGGGCCGGAGCGACCGCGAACAGGGCGTCCTGATCGTAGAGATCGGACAGGCTGGTCGTGGCGCGCAACGCAGGCTTCAGCGGCACGCCCGGCAGGAAGACCGTGTTTTCGTGGGTGTTATTGATGGCTTCGGCGACCTCGGCCTCGAGGCACCACAGGATCACGTCCTGCCCGTCGCGGCAGAGCATCTGGGCGATGGCGGTGCCCCAGGCGCCGCCGCCGATTACGCCTATCCTGTGGAAGTGTGTCGTCATGTGCTGACATTGGGACATGTTGCGATTCCGGGCAAGAGTCCGGTGGCGGTGATCTCAGGCAGGTGGCGCGGCATCAGCATTGAGGTCGACCCGCCTGAAAACCACCATCAGCGCCGCGAGGGCAGCAAAACCGGCACCGGCAAGGAATGTCGCGCCCGCGCCGACCTGGTCCCAGAGCAGGCCAGCGATGACGCTGGCAAAGAGCATCGCGATACCGGTCGCCAGATTGAACAGACCGAAGGCCGAGCCGCGCAGGTGCGCAGGCGCATGGTCGGCGACGAGCTTTGCGAGCAGGCCCTGGGTCATCGCCATGTGCAATCCCCAGAGCGCTGTACCGAGGAAGGCCCCGAACAGTCCCGGGACATAGACAAGGCTGAGGTCGGCAGCGATCAGCGCGAGCAGCCCCAGGAGTAACAGGGTGGCGGCGGGCGTCCGATCCGACAGGATACCTGCCGGATAGGCGCCGAGCGAGTAGACGACATTCATCACCACGAGGACCAGTGGAGCGAGGAGAAGCGGCAGTCCGTCCGCATGTGCCTTGAGGATCAGGAAGGCTTCGCTGAACCGGGCGAGCGTGAAGGCGACCCCGATTGCGACCACCGTCCAGAATGCCGGCGAAAGGCGGCGCAGCGCCTTGAGGTCGATCGGCGGCTTCGCCTGATCGGAGCTGGTCGCCGCATCGGGTTCGCGAACCCCAAGCAGGACGCAGAGGACAGCCAGCATGCCGGGAATGACGGCCACCCAAAACACGGCGCGGATGTTGGAGGCGAAAAGCGCCATGAGCGCGATGGCGAGCAGGGGACCTGCGAAAGCACCGGCGGTATCCATTGCCTGACGCAAGCCGAAGGCGCGCCCTCTGATGTCGGACGGCGTGACGTCAGCGATCAGCGCGTCACGCGGCGCGCCGCGAATGCCCTTGCCGATCCGGTCGGCGAACCGGGCGCCGAGGACGATGAAAGGCCCACCCGCCATGGCGAAGAAGGGCTTGGTGAAGGCGCCGAGGCTGTATCCTAGCAGGATCAGGGGTTTTCGGCGTCCGATCTTGTCGGAGATATATCCGGAAAAGACCTTGGAGATCGCCGCCGTCGACTCCGCGATGCCGTCGATCAATCCAACAAAGGCGACGCTGATGCCGAGGGTTCCCGTCAGGAACAGGGGCAACAGCGAGTGGATCATCTCCGACGAGATGTCCATGAACAGGCTGACCAGGCCGAGTGCCCACACCGTTGGTGGTATGCTGGACCTCGCAGGCCCGGAAGAGGCGAAAGGGGGCTTCATTGCCCGACGCTAGCGGGTCCAACAGGCGATCCCAAGCGCAATCGAGCGCCTCTAGAGGAAATCGAAGGTCCCGACCTCGTCTGCGACAGTGATCTTCACTTTGCGTCCGACGGGGGTCACCTCCTCACGCAGCACGGCCAGGGCCGCAGGTGTCGCATTGGCGAGCGCGCGGCGGCCATCAGCGAGGCGGGCAAAGATGATGCCTTTTTCCGGACCCGCCTTGCCATGTGTGACGGTGAAGGTTTCCAGCGTGCCGTCACAATCGGTGTCACAAAGCGCGACCTGTTCAGTCGGCTTGGCTGCGGGATCAGCAGGCGTGAATGCTTTCGGCTTCGTGGTCGAATAGACACCGACCGCTTCTTTCGTCATCCAGCCGCCATTGGCGAGCACGAGACCAAGCGCGCCGGGCGCGGCGCGCAGCGTGCGCACCATCTCTGCGATTCCATGCAGGGAGTAGTTGTTTCCGGGGCCTCCGAAGAATGGCAAGCCGCCTGTCAGCGTGAAGGCGCGTGTGTCGGTTTTCCAGTCGATGCACATTGCGGCAGTCGACGAGAAAACGGCGCAGGGGAAGCAGGAGTAGAGGTCGAAGTGCAGGATGTCGCTGCTGGTGACGCCGGCTTGCGAAAGCGCGCGATCGATCGCCTGCTCCATCGCCCAGGAACCGTCGAGACGCGGACGCTCGGAAATGTGGTCATCACCTGCTTCGCCGCCGCCGTGGAGGTAAATCCGATTGTGCTGCGGAACGCCGAGTTCATCGGCCTTGGATTCACTCATGACGATGGCGGCAGCGCCCTGGTTCACGGCGTCCTGTGCGATGAACCATTTCAGGAACGGGTCGGCATATTCGTAATTCTCGCGCGAGGGCGTCGCGAGGAAATCGATACTGTGTTCGACCGGGAACTGGGAGAACGGGTTTTTCGCAGCGACGGCAGAAAAGGGCTGGAACAGTTCCGCCATGGCGCGACGGTGCTGGCTGCGAGTGTGGCCTTCGCGGGCCGCAATGGCATTCTCGAACAGGCCGTAGAAATAGGCCGCCGCAATCAGGCCATGCTTTATCTCGCCGCGGCTGAGCAGCATCGGGCCCATGCCGCGATCCTCGAAGGGGGCCGCGTCGTCATCTGCCCAATTGATCTCGACATTGTTGCGCCGGGCGCCCTTGGACGCGCGATTGGCCTCCGAACCGGAGATCAGGGCAACTTCGACTTCGCCGGCATGGATGCGGGCAGCCATTTCATTGACGAGAGCCTGCGGGCTCTGGCCGCCGACGCTTTCATAGATCAGGCGGACGGGCTTGGCGCCCAGGTCGCGGGCGAGCGTGCCGGGCAGGTTGGCGTTGTGGCCGTGGGGGTGCGCCGCGCGGCCGATGGAGTCCTCGAAGATGCGCACGACGGCAATGGTGTCGATGGCGGCGGCAATGTCGCCTGCGCCGCAATTGGCCAGAGCGACCTTTGACGCGTCGCGCATCAGCGACAAGGGCGAAGGTGCGCCGTCGGGGCCGGCTGTGCCATCCCACTGGCTGAGGCTCTGTCCGACGCCGACGAGTACCGGCATATCTCCCTTGGCCATGATGAACCCTCCCTGTTGCAAACTGTTGTCTTTATTGGGCATAGCGCGGCTTGCGCGGTATTTCGAGACGGTACGTTGGGGAAAGCGGTAAATGGTCTCAGACGCGCTCGTTAACGCAAATCCGACGCAGGCATTCGCCGCGACTTCATCGCGTTTCTTTCGGTACAGTCCGAGTTTGCCCGGCAA
>NZ_JBBKXE010000020.1:0-32462 GCF_037969335.1 Hyphomonas sp.
CGCCCGCCCGTCCCGCCGCAAACCCGTCGCGGTGGCCGACCGTCGCAGCGAACAGGTCCGCATTTCCAAGCGGCACGAAGCCATCGGCTGTAACGGTGCGCTCCGCTTCGAGTGGCAGCTCGGGCCAGTCTCCGAGTCTCGGGTCGAATTCAAGACCCGCCTGCGCGACATGGCCTTCGACGACGCGGTAGAAAAACTCACCTTCAAGGACGCCGGAGCGAACAGCTTTCCGAAATTGCGCCACATGCTGCGGCGCAGCGTCCGATGCGAGTTCGATGGCGACGGTCCCTGTCGTGGTGTCGAGCAGGACGAGATTGTCCGGATTGACCGGACGCCAGACACCCTCAGCACCCCCCTGCTGCCCCATTACCCCCACCATTGCTGCGACCAGCGCCCACCTCCACCCCATGCCTGAAACTCCCTTGCGTATGACACCTCTGGCGCGCTGGCAGCTTGCCTGCTAAGCGCCTGCGCCATGTACCAGATTACCGCCAAGGGCGCACGGGCGCCCATCGAAGCCGCTTGGGATGCTCTCGCCTGGGCCGATCCGTCCCCAGCGGGAGCTGTTGATGCCAAGGAAGACGGGCGTCTTGCCTGGCGCCTGGATGCGTTCACGGAAACGCTCGAAGAGGCCGAGGCGTGCGTTGAAATTATTCACGAAACGTCCCCGGAACTGACCGCGCGGATTGAGGCGCTCGAGGATCGCGACTGGGTGACCCTCTCGCTCGAAGGCCTGCCGCCTGTTGCCGCGGGTCCGTTTTTCGTGGCCGGCAGCCACGCCCTCGCCAAGATGGCTCCGGGCAAGATCGCCGTCCTGATAGAAGCCGGCCCCGCCTTCGGCACAGGCCATCACGGGACCACGCTCGGCTGCCTGCTCGCGCTCGACGAAGTGCGTCGGCGAAAAGCCATCGGCAAAGTGCTTGATCTCGGAACGGGGTCGGGCGTGCTGGCGATCGCCGCGATGAAGGCTGGCGCACTTAGTGCGATCGGCACCGATATCGATTTCGACAGTGTCCGCGTCGCCAATGAGAATGCGGCGAAGAACCATGTGACGGGCTTTACAGCCCTGCACATAACCGGGGCCAACACGCCGCGCATTCGCCAGGGCGGACCCTATGATACGGTGTTTGCCAACATCCTGATGAAGCCCCTGATTGGACTTGCCCCCACCATCGCGCCGCTGACGGCCCCCGGCGGGACCATCATCCTGTCAGGCCTGCTGCATCATCAGGCCGGGCCTGTTCGCAACGCATTTGCCTCGCGCGGGCTCGATTTCCAGCGCCGGATCAAGAAGGACGGCTGGTCGACCCTGGTCTTCCGGAAGCCGGTTTCAGCTCAGGTATAGGCGACCCGTCGGGCCCAGCGGGCCGACCGGCGGGCGAGGATGTACGGACGCTGGCTGCAATCGGTCTGGAATTTTGCGGGCAGTTGATGTGCCTGTGTGGCAGGCATCACATTGCTGATGGTCATTTCAGCAAGCGGGGCGGTTTCGATAAGCGTCTTCATGTCTCAGTTCCATATTTATGGTGCAGTGCACAATTTCGAGTGTGCCGTGCATATGGGCTTCAGAGGTAAACATTTTAGTATAGATGATCAGCCACATGCATGCTGAAATGCATAGCACTGATGCGCCTTCCAATGCGCCGAAAGCGGCGTTAAGACTACAGCTATGAGACAGACATTTGATATCAAGGGTGGACCGCAAGACGGTCGGGCCCATTTGCCGCTCCTTCGCAAAGAGCTTTCCGCCATGAATCTCGACGGCCTCTACGTGCCGCACGATGACGAATACCAGAACGAATACCTGCCGGATGCCAATGAGCGCCTGGCCTGGGTCAGCGGATTTACCGGCTCGTTCGGCAACGCGTTCGTTTTCACCGACCGCGCCATTCTGTTCGCCGATGGCCGCTATACGATACAAGCAGCTGACCAGACCGACCCCGACCTGTTCGAAATTCAGAAAATCCCGGAGCCAGGTGCCTTCGGATGGCTGCGCGCGCAGGACATGTCGGGCAAGACCATCGGATATGACCCGAGACTGGTCAGCCCGAACGAGGTCGAGCTTCTGAAACAGGCTGCTGCGGCCTCCGGCGCCAATCTCGTCGCTGTGGCCGAGAACCCGATCGATCGCGCCTGGACAGACCGTCCGGACCAGCCGTCCGCCCCTGTCGTGGCGCATGCGGTCGAGTATGCCGGCATGGACCATGCCGAGAAACGTGCGCGCATCGGGGCGGCCCTGAAAGCCGACAAGGCCGATGCGGCCGTCATCACATCACCGGCGTCGATCGCCTGGGCGTTCAATATCCGAGGCGGTGATGTCAGCTGCACGCCGCTGCCGCTCGGCCGGGCGATCCTGCGCGCTGACGGGTCAGCTGACCTGTTCATTGATGAAGCCAAGGTCAGCGATGACCTGCGCACCCATCTTGGCAATGGCGTCACCGTGCGCCCGCTGTCGCAGCTGGAAAGCGCGCTTGGCGACATGAAGGGCAAGACGGTCAGCGTTGATCCCGATATTGCATCGGCCTGGTTTTTCGACACGCTCGACGTCGCTGGTGCCAAAGTGCTGCGCCTGCGCGACCCTGTTGCGCTGCCGAAGGCCTGCAAGAATGCAGCAGAGATTGCCGGCACCACGGCCGCGCATGCTCGCGACGGTGTGGCCCTCACCCGCTTCCTGCATTGGCTGGATACCGAGGCGCAGAGCGGCAAGGTCACCGAGATTGATGCGGTGATGAAGCTCGAAGCCTTCCGCGAAGAACTGAACGCCATGAACGATATGTCCTTCCCGACGATCTCCGGTGCTGGTCCGCATGGTGCGCTGCCGCACTATCGTGTCTCGACGGCGTCGAACCGCGTGCTTGAGCGCGGCTCGCTCTTCCACGTGGATTCCGGTGGCCAGTATCTCGACGGCACCACCGACGTGACGCGCACCGTCCCCATCGGTGAGGCAAGCGACGAGATGCGGCGTCACTATACGCTGGTCCTGAAGGGCCATATTGCGCTGGCGGCCGTACGCTTCCCGCATGGTACGACCGGCACGCACCTTGATGTGCTCGCCCGCCATGCACTCTGGCAGGCAGGGCTCGATTACCAGCATGGCACCGGGCATGGCGTTGGCTCTTATCTCGGCGTCCATGAAGGCCCACAGCGGATCGCCAAGGCGTGGAACGCCGTGCCGCTGGAGCCGGGCATGATCATGTCGAACGAGCCGGGCTATTACCGTGAGGGCCAATACGGCATCCGCATCGAGAACCTGCAATACGTCACGCCGCCAGCGCCGATTCCGGGCGGCGAAATCGATATGCTCGGATTCGAATGCCTCACCTTCGCGCCGCTCGCGCGCGACCTGATCGTGACGGACATGTTGTCCGGGGATGAGCGCGCCTGGGTCGACGATTATCACGCCCGCGTGTGGGACCTGCTGTCCGGCCAGCTGGAAGTTGACGTGAAGGCCTGGTTGAAGGTGGCCTGCGCGCCCCTCTGATTCCGGGCTGAAGAATCTTCTTGTTCCTGTTTTGTTCCAATGCTATTGGAGCAAGCATGATCCTGTCCATTTCGATCCGCGATTTCGTTTTGATTGACCGTCTGGACATTGAGCCGGGCGCTGGCTTCACCGCGCTCACGGGTGAGACAGGGGCCGGCAAGTCGATCATTCTGGATGCGCTGTCGCTCGCCATGGGCGCGGCTGCGGACCGTGCCTTCATCCGGTCCGGCGCTGATCAGACGAGCGTTGCCGTCGAATTCGGGCCGCCGACGCGCCATCCAGTTTGGCAGGCGCTGCGGGAGCAAGGCATCGAAGCTTCAGTTGATGAAGCGCTGACGCTGAAGCGGGTGGTTCGCGCCAGTGGCCCGGCCCGGGCTTTCGTGAATGACCAGGCTGTCAGCGCGGCTTTCCTCGCGGAGATAGGCGAGCTGCTTATCGAAATACATGGCCAGCATTCCGCGTCGGCCCTGATGCGGCCTTCGATGCACCGGCGCCTGCTCGACCAGTTTGCGGGCAATGAAAAACTGTTGTCCGCCTGCGCAGACGCGTTTGATGTTCTGCAGGTTTCGCGTGATGCGCGGGCTTGTCTGGAAGTGGAGCAAGCTGACGCTGTAGCGACCCGCGAATGGCTGGAGCAGGCTGTGGAAGAGCTTGAACGCCTGGCGCCTGTGGCCGGTGAAGCCGCGGAACTCGCATCGCAACGCATGCGATTGATGCAATCCGAACGGGTGACTGAATCCGTGGGTGAAGCAGAAGCAGCACTGGAAGGTGCCGATATCGATACGGCCTTGTCCAAAGCATCGCGCGCGCTGGAGCGGATTTGCCGTCTTCCGGGCTTTGACGGATCGTCGGAAGCCCTGCCCGAAGCGGCGAGAGTTGCCGCTGAGGCGGTTGAGCGCGCACTGATTGAGACGCGGGAAGCCGCGTCTGCGGTATTTGGCCTGGAACGGCTGATCCATCACGACACGGAAGCGCTCGAATCGGCAGAGGCCCGTTTGTTTGCTCTTAGAGCGCTGGCGCGCAAACACACGACCGATCCGGAGACCCTGCCGGACCTGCTGCTGCGCTTGCGCGGACGGCTTGATCTTGCCGAAGCGGGTGAAGATGCGCTGATTGCCGCCCGAAAGGCTGAAACGGCCGCCCAAGCGCGCTGGCATCAGGCTGCAGAGACCCTGACCTCAGCCCGAAAGGTTGCGGCGGGCCGGCTTGAAAAGGCCATCGCCAAGGAGCTTGCACCGCTGAAACTGGGGCGCGCGACGATCTCTATCTGCGTTGACGCCTTGCCGGATGGTGAGGGCGGTCCCCAGGGGGCTGATCGCGTCGAGTTTGAGGCCGAAACCAATCCGGGGGCCGGGTTCGGCCCCCTGCGTAAGATCGCGTCTGGCGGCGAACTTGCGCGCTTCTCACTCGCGCTGAAGTGCGCCTTGGCCGAAGCCGGTTCGGCGCAAACCCTGATCTTCGATGAGGTCGACCAGGGGGTCGGCGGTTCGGTTGCGGCAGCTGTCGGCGAGCGTCTTGTGCGGCTCGCGGGGGCCAAGCAGGTCTTTGCGATCACGCACAGTCCCCAGGTTGCCGCCTCGGCGGCGACGCAGTGGCTTGTTGAAAAAGACCATGACCAAAAGTCTGGCGGGACGCGCATTCGCGGGTTAGATGACAGCGCACGGCAGGAAGAAATTGCCCGAATGCTGTCTGGCGCCGAGGTCACCGAAGAGGCTCGTGCCGCCGCAGGGAGGTTGCTGGAGGATGCATGAACAAGCCTGTGCCCGTCGAGACGCTGACGCCCATCAAGGCCGAGGCTGAACTTGCCCGGCTGGCAGAGGCTATCCGTGAAGCGGATGAGGCCTACTACCGCAACGATGCCCCTGAAATTACCGATGCAGAATATGACGCGCTTCGCCAGCGCAACCTCGCCATTGAGGCGCGGTTCCCGGAACTGAAGCGTGAAGACAGTCCGACAGAACGTTTCGGGTCTGGGCCGAGCGAAGGCTTTGCGAAGGCGACCCATGCGGCGCCCATGCTGTCGCTCGACAACGCCTTCACGTCTGAGGACGTCAGCGACTTCGTTGGACGCATCCGCCGTTTCCTGGGCCTCGCAGAGACGGACGAAGTCCAGATCACGGCTGAGCCGAAGATTGACGGCCTGTCCCTCAGCCTGTCTTACGAAAAAGGAAAATTGATCCGCGCCGCAACGCGGGGCGACGGCCAGGTCGGCGAGGATGTCACGGCCAATGCCCGCACGCTGGGCGACATTCCGCATCGCCTCAAGGGCGCTGGCTGGCCTGACAGTATCGAAGTGCGCGGTGAGGTTTATATGAGCCACGCGGATTTCGCGGCGTTGAACGCGCGCGAGGCCAAAGCGGGCCGCAAAATATTTGCCAATCCTCGCAATGCTGCAGCCGGCAGCCTGCGCCAGCTCGACGTCGAGATCACGAAATCCCGCCCCCTGAAATTCTTTGCCTATGCCTGGGCCGCTGCCAGCGCGCCGTTTGCCGAGACGCAGACAGGCGCGATAGCGCAGTTCGCAGACTGGGGATTCGAGGTGAACCCGTTGATGACCCGGTCCCACACGGTCGATGGACTGATTGCGGCCTATCGGGATCTGGAATCGCGCCGCGCGAGCCTTGGCTATGATATTGACGGCGTCGTCTACAAGGTAGACCGGCTCGACTGGCAGCAGCGCCTCGGCTTTGTCAGCCGGGCTCCGCGCTGGGCGATTGCGCACAAGTTCCCGGCCGAAAAGGCCACGACCCTGCTGGAGGGCATTGATATCCAGGTCGGTCGCACAGGGTCGCTGACGCCCGTGGCGCGGCTGGCACCGGTCACGGTGGGCGGCGTGGTCGTGTCGAATGCCACGCTGCACAATGAAGACGAGATTGCCCGTCTCGGCGTCAAGATCGGCGATACGGTGGAAATCCAGCGAGCCGGCGATGTCATCCCGCAAGTCCTGCGCGTGGTCACCGACGGCGGCGGCGCGCCGTTTCATATGCCCGATCACTGCCCGATCTGCGGATCGGCAGCGGTGCGCGAGGTGGACGAGAAGGGCGAGGAAGATGTGCGCCGCAGGTGCACCGGGGGCCTGGTCTGTCCGGCGCAGGCGGTGGAACGGCTCCGGCATTTCGTTTCGCGCAAGGGGCTCGACATTGATGGCCTCGGGGCAAGGCAGGTGCAGCTTTTCTATGAGAAGGGCGTCGTGCACGCACCGCAGGACATTTTCCGGCTGGAAAAGCGGATCGCCGATGCCGGCCTGCCGCCACTCGCGGAATGGGACGGGTTTGGGCCTGCCTCGGCGACGAAGCTGATTGCAGCGATTGATGCACGGCGGAACGTGCCGTTCGCGCGGTTTCTCAATGGCCTCGGCATACGCCATGTCGGGCAGACGACGTCGCAGCAATTTGCCCGGAACTTCCTGTCATGGGACCTGTTCTGGTCGACTGTGACGAAAGCGGCGGCTGAAGGGCCTGAGAGCGATGCCTATGCGCAGCTGATGGGCATTGACGGAATCGGCGGCGCGGCGGTCGGATCGCTGTGCAATTTCGTGGCAGAGCCGCACAATGACGAGATGATGTCGGCGCTGCTGTCGGAAATCAGCGTTGTGGACGAAGTGGCCGCGGCAAGCGACAGCCCGGTGGCCGGCAAGACTGTCGTTTTCACGGGCACACTGGAAAAGATGACCCGCGATGAAGCCAAGGCGCGGGCGAGCGCGCTGGGGGCGAAAGTCTCCGGCTCGATCTCAGCTCGGACGGACATACTCATCGCTGGCCCTGGGGCCGGGTCGAAACTGACCAAAGCCGAGGCTTTGGGCGTCAAAACGTTGACGGAAGAGGAATGGCTGGCACTGATCGGGGAGGCGTAGGGCCTATTTGCCGCCCGGGATGATCTTCTGCAGCATGGTCCGGCGGACTTGCGGCGCTTCCGGGTCGAGCCCCTGTTTGGTCAACAGGCGGTAGCTCATCTTGTACCAGGTGCTGTTCGGGTAATTGTATCCGAGCGTCGCACCAGCGGCGAGCGCCTGGTCGCGCAGGCCGAGGGTGAGATAGGATTCGACCAGCCTGTGCAGGGCCTCTGCCGTGTGCGAGGTCGTTTCATAGGTCGTTACGACCGTCTTGAAGCGGTTGACGGCCGCGAGTGTCTGGTTGGAACGCAGGTACCAGCGGCCAATTTCCATTTCCTTGCCGGCCAACTGGTCATTGACCATGTCGATTTTCAGTCGGGCATCGCGTGCATAGGGGCTTTCGGGAAAGCGGCGGCTCACATCCTGCAGGGCAGACAGGGCCAGTTCGGTGGTGCGTTGATCGCGGCCGATATCGACGATCTGGTCGAAATAGCTCACGGCGATGAGATAATAGGCATAATCAGCTTCAGAACCGCCGGGATGGAGGCTCAGATACGCCTGAGCGCCGGATATGGCCTCATCATAGTCGTGCGCCTGATATGACGCGTACGCTGTCATGACCATGGATTTGCGCGCCCACTCTGAATAGGGGTGCTGGCGCTCGACTTCGTTGAACAGGAGGATCGCACGGGGATAGTTGCGCTTGTCCAGTTCCTGGGCTGCGGCATTGTACAATTGTTCGACCGGACGCTCGACATAAGCGAGCTCCTGCTTACGCTTGCTGGCGGACTGGCACCCGGAAACGGCAACAATACAGGCCAGGATCAAGAGGCTCGGGCGGAGTTTCAGAAGGGACATGCCGGTCGGGAACTTTCAGCTGTGAATGTCTTCAGCTTGATTAGCCTGAACCGGACAGGTTTTCCAAGGATCATTATCAGGCCGCCCATTAAGCAAGGGCAATGTGCAGGGCAGCCTCAGACGGCGGCGCGTGCAGGCTCGGGGCGTTGGGCCATTGCGCCCGCATCGGTTTCCCAGCACCAGGCAGACGGTGTGGACAGGAGTTTGCGCACCAGGGCGTTGTTGAGCGCGTGGCCCGGCTGGACGGCATCATAGCTGCCTGCGATCGGTGCGCCTGTGAGCATGAGGTCGCCAACAGCATCAAGCATTTTATGGCGGACGAACTCGTCCTCGGCCCGCAGGCCCTCGGGATTCATCACTGCGCCGTCGTCGACAACGACGGCATTGTCGAGCGAGCCGCCCCGGGCGAGGCCAATCGCGCGCAGCATGTCCACGTCGCGGGCGAAGCCATAGGTGCGGGCGAAAGCAAGGTCCCGGGCAAACATGCCAGGGGCCATGCGCAAGGCCATCTGCTGAATGCCGATAACGGAATCATCGTATTCAATACGGGCACGCAGGGTGAGAACGGTATCGTCGGACGGCGATAGCGTGGCGCGTTTCGGGCCGTCGACGATTTCCACGCGCTCGAGAATCCGGATGCGGCGACGCGGCGCCGTCTGGGTTTTCACGCCAGCCTGCAACAGCAGCTCGCAATAAACCGCTGACGAGCCGTCCATGATCGGGACTTCCGGTCCATCAATCTCGATAATCAGATTATCGATACCCATGCCGGCCAGTGCCGCCATCAGGTGTTCCACCACGGCGACCGAAACCCCCGCCTCGTTCGTCAGTGTGGTGCCAAGACGCGTGTCAGAAACTGAATCGGCATGTGCCTTGATTTCGATATCACTGGCATCAACATCGGTCCGGCGAAATACGACGCCGCTACCGACAGGTGCTGGCTTCAGAACAAGCCGGGCTTTTTCACCGCTGTGAACGCCAATGCCGGCACATACTGCCGGACGTTCAATTGTCTGTTGCATCTGCACGCCACTCAACACCGCATCGACCCTCCGCTACAGACTGCAATCTGGATGTGGTTAAGCGTGAGTACAAAACACGGCTTGTTTCGGCGTGTTACAGAAAGGGCCGCAACTTGCGTTACGGCCCTGTTATACAAGGAATTATTATGTAACGATCCGGTGTCTCCGGGCTGCGTTTTCTGCCGAAAAATCAGTGATTGGCAGACCGGCGAAGGAATGCCGGGATTTCGAGATCGGCATCGTCAAACGGCGCGGCTTCCGGATGATCGTCCGGCGACGAGATGATTTGTGCCGGGATGGCCGCTTCCGGCGCATCGTCATTTTCGCCTTGCGGGTTGCGGCGCCAGCCGAACAGGTGGGAAAAGCCCGAAGCGCCCTGATCCGAGCGTGCCTTGTCCGGGGCAGGGGCCTCCTTGCGCGAACCGAACACCGCATCTGCGGATACTTCGTCGCTGCCTTCGGCGCCTTCATAATGGTCAGCCGGCAGTGGCTGGCCCGAGAAATCGGATCGTGGGTCGCTCTCTTCGGACCGCAGTGATGGCGCATGACCCGTGATCACAAGGGGACGATCATCATCGGTGGGTGTCTCGGGCTGGATGACTTCTTCAGCAATCGGTTCGGCGATGGGCTGACGCACGGTCTGCTGAATGGGTTCGGGTGCAGGCTCGACTGCCAGGCCAGATTCAATGCCTGCGGCGACGACGGACACGCGAATCTTGCCCTCAAGTTCACTGTCGAAAGCCGAACCGAGGATAATGTTGGCGTTCGGGTCGATTTCCCGGCGGATCTCGTTGGCCGCCTCGTCGAGTTCGAACAGCGTCATGTCATAGCCGCCGGTGATGTTAATCAGCACGCCCCGGGCGCCCTTCAAGCTGACATCATCGAGCAGGGGATTGTCGATGGCGGCGCGGGCGGCTTCCAGGGCGCGGTTTTCGCCCTCTGCTTCGCCCATGCCCATCATGGCCGTTCCCATGCCCCGCATGATCGAGCCGACATCGGCAAAGTCGAGATTGATAAGGCCGGGCATGACCATCAGGTCGGTGATGCCGCGCACGCCGGAATAAAGCACGTCATCGGCCATGCGGAAGGCTTCGGCGAATGTTGTCCGGTCATTTGCAATCCGGAAAAGGTTCTGGTTCGGCACGACGATCATCGTGTCGACATGTTCGCGGATATCAAGCAGGCCCTGGTCCGCCAGTGACATGCGACGGGCGCCTTCGAAACCGAACGGCTTGGTCACAACCGCGACGGTGAGGATTCCCATTTCCTGAGCGGTGCGTGCAATGACTGGTGCGGCGCCGGTTCCGGTGCCTCCGCCCATGCCAGCGGCGATGAAGACCATGTGGGCGCCCTCGAGATACATCTTGATCTCGTCGATCGACTCTTCGGCGGCTTTCGCGCCGACATCCGGGCGGGCACCAGCGCCAAGGCCTGACGTGGTTTCCGGGCCGAGCTGGATGCGTTGTTCGGTCTTGGAGCGAAACAGGGCCTGCGCGTCCGTATTGGCGACGATGAACTCGACACCCTGCAGGTTTGCCTCGATCATGTTGTCGACGGCGTTGCCGCCTGCGCCGCCAACACCGAAGACGAGGATCCTGGGCTTGAGTTCATGTGTCATTCGCGTACCTCAATATACATTCTGGACCGGTTTGAGATGCACCTTCACCCCTCACGGCTAAAAGACAGTTAAGTCAGAGCAAAAGGCGTCAGAAATTTTCTTTTAGCCAGTAGAGCGCCTTGTTCACTGCGCCGCTCCCTGTTTCGGTCCCATATTCTTTCAACGCAACGCCAGCCCGCGCGGCGTCCACAAACCCCAGTTCCGAATACAGTAGCAGACCCGACGCTGTCGAAAAAGCAGGCGTTCCCAGTGTTTCGCCGAGAAATTCAGCAATCGTGGGCCGGCCGAGGCGGACAGGTGCGTTGAAAATCCGCGAGGCAACGTCGCGTACCCCTGCAAGCTGGCTGGCGCCGCCCGTGAGGACGATGCGGCGCGGAAGTACGGAGCGTACACCGCTTCCATCAAGGCATTTCTGGACGAGTTCGAACGTTTCCTCGATGCGCGGTGCAATAATGTCAGCGATTGCACCCTTTTCCATCCGCATGCCATGCAAGCGGCCATCATCACCAAGGCGCGGGGCCTCGATGCGTTCGGCAAGGCCCGGGCCTTCAAGATTTGCGGTGCCATAAACAGACTTCAGGCGTTCAGCCGCAGCGAACGTCGTGCCGATGCCCTGTGCGATGTCGCTGGTGACGTGCGTTCCGCCCGCTGGAACCAGGCCGAGCCAGGCGGGCGAACCGTTGAGATAGACTGACACGGCCGTGACGCCGGCCCCCATGTCGATACAGATGGCACCATTCTCGATCTCGTCGTCGATCAGGGTGCCAGCACCGCTGGCGATCGAAGAGGGGACGAGGGCTGCAACACCCAGGTGGGCCCGGCCAACGCACTCTACGAGGTTCTTGATGATTGGGCGCGGCGCTGTGACGACGGAAAGGAGAATGCCGAGCTGCTCGGCATACATGCCGACGGGCTGGCGAACGCCTTCCTGCTGGTCGACGCGATACGCGACAGGCCACGCGGCAAGAATGTCGACACCCTTGGTCGGTATTTTGGTCAAAGCGAGGGCCTGAAGCCGTTTGACCTCTTTGTGGGTGATCGCGTGTCCGCCTATCTCGATCGCGGCGGTGACCAGTGTGCAGGCGAGTTTCGGGCCGGTGATGCCGAGAATGACTTCACTGATCTGTTCGCCAGCTTCGCGCTCGGCGTCTTCCACGGCAAGTCGGATAGACCGTTCCAGGCCTTCCATGTCAGTGATGGCGCCGCCATTGAAACCGCGCGACTGCTGGCGTCCGCCGCCCAAAATCTTGAAGCGCCGGGGGCTCGACCCGTCATTGCGGCCAATCAGGCACGTGATCTTGGAGCAGCCAATGTCCAGTGCAGCGACCGTGCCGGTATTGCGAGACCCGTTGAGAGCGATACGCCTGGACTGGACATTTGCCATCAGGATCGGGCCGCTTCTGCGATCTTGCGCGTGTTGCCGTCCTGGGCCGGGGACAGATAGATCCGGCCCTTGTTGCGAAGGTCGATCATCTTGACCGGTCTCTGCATCAGAGCGGTGCGGGTCTGGAGCGTCGACAGTCGGGAGAGGGCCGCGTCCATGGCGTCGTCTTCGGGCAGGCGAACGGTGGCGCCGTTCACGAGACGCACATCCCAGCGCCGGTCGGCGATACGCGTTGCGATGGCGAGGCGGGTCGACACGTCAGGTGCTTTTTTAAGGGCGTTCACAAGGGCCGGGGCCGCAGTTGGCGCTCCCTGGCCGGCGAGGCGAACAAGTGTCTTGTAGTCACCGGAATTCGCATCCGGAAGGATGCGCCCCAAGCCGTCGACCACCGTCCATTCCTTGCCGTCATGCCAGAGGGCCACCGGTTCAGCAGCGTCGGCAATAATCACGATCTGGCCCGGCCACAGGCGATGGACCCGCACGTTCAGTACCTTGCGGGTTGCCTCGACGCGGCGACGGATCAGCTGTGGGTCGGCCCGAAACATGTTCTCGCCAGGCTCGATCATGGCGGCGGCGCGGATGTCATCCACCAGTGCCGGATTCTGTTCGAGACCGAGTACCGAGATATCGTTCACCGACACACCTGCCATGCGCGCCGTGTCGTCAAGAAAACCCCCGAAACGGGTTTCGATCTGCGACAGGGATCCGCCCATCCACGCAGCGGTTGCGACAACAATCGCCACAAGCATTACGAGACCGAACAGGATGGACGACACGCGGATTTCTTCGCCCGTCGACTCATCGACAATGGTGGCGGGGCGGCGGCGCGAGCGGGAGGGGACTGACTTGTTCCGGTTTACCTTTGGCATGAGGCATCCTCGATCATCCAGGCGACAAGCGCTTCGAAGGACATGCCAACGAAAGCGGCCTGCTCGGGGACAAGCGAGGTGGGCGTCATGCCAGGTTGGGTATTTGTTTCCAGGATCACGAGGCGGTCTCTCTTGTCGTCATAGCGAAAGTCGGACCGCGTCGCGCCCCGGCATCCAAGCGCCTGATGTGCCCTGAGCGCCGCGTCCATCGCAGCTTCGGTCACGCGTGCAGGCAGGTTTGCCGGGATCACATGTTGCGATCCTCCAGCCTGATATTTCGCATCAAAATCGTAATAGTCCCTTAAGGTCGTGATCTCGGTAACAGCAAGGGAACGGTCGCCGAGCACACCGACCGTCAGCTCTCGTCCGGGGATGAACTCTTCGGCCATCAGATTGTCGCCATAATGCCATCCGTCGCCGAGCAATTCCTGCGGCGGGCTATTGGCGCCCTCGCGCACGATCACGACACCGAAGCTCGATCCCTCGGCTACCGGCTTGATTACATAAGGGGGCCTGAGCGGGTGGCGCGCGGCCGCTTCTTCGCGGGTCACCCGCTTGTCTTCTGCGACCAGCAGCCCGGCCTCGCGGTACACGGCCTTTGACTTCAGTTTGTCCATCGCCAGAGCCGACGCCAGAACGCCGGAATGGGAATAGGGCAGGCCCATCACCTCCAGCAGGCCTTGTACGCACCCATCTTCGCCCCAGGGACCATGGAGCCCGTTGAGGACAATCTCGGGTGCGGCTTCGGCAAGCTGGATGGCGAGGTTCCGGCCAGCGTCGATTTCGACAACATCATAGCCTGCTGTTCGCGCCGCCTCGGCCATCTGTCCGCCTGAGGACAGAGAAACCTCCCGCTCGGATGACCAGCCTCCATAAATTACCGCTACGCGTTTCATCGCTGGTCCTTCTTGAGTGTTGCGGATGGATATTCGACCGCTTGCCACTGCCTGTGCTGCACAAAAGCGGCATGAGTCAGGCGAAACCAGATCATGACGCCGCTCAAGTTACGAAAAAGTCACCAAACGGAGATTGTCATAGTTAGACTACACGCGTAGTCGTCACATATCGATAGACGATGAAATTGACGGAGGTCTCCGTTACTTTCCAAAAAAAAAGAATACCGGGAGGAAGCGTTCATATGAAAAATCGTACCCCCGTGTGCGCGAGTCTGCTTCTTGCGCTTTCGGCCCAAAATGCCTTCGGCGCCGATCTGGCGATCGCCACCAGCACATCGGACAAGACCGAGTACAAGGCCGAGGACTTCGCACAGTTCGCCCCGCGCACGGCCCTTGATATTGTCAGGCGCATTCCCGGCTTTTCCATCGATAGCGGATCGCGCGGCTTCGGCCAGGCCAGCGGCAATGTCCTGATCAACGGGCAGCGGGTTTCGGGCAAATCAAATGACGCTGAATCCGTGCTGGGTCGAATCTCCACGGTGAATGTGAACAAGATAGAAGTGCTCGACGGTACGGCGCTCGGTATTCCGGGCCTGTCCGGTCAGGTTGTGAATGTCACGACCAGGGATTCCGGCGGCGTTTCGGGCACGTGGCATTGGAAAGTGCGCAGCCGGGAAAACCTTCGGCCCACTTACAATGATTTCGGCGTGACCGTTTCCGGCCAGAGAGGCGCGCTCAGCTGGGCGATTGAAGCGGAGAGCGACCCTGAACGCGGCGCCAGTGCCGGGCCCGAACGCGTTACCGATGGCGCTGGAAACCTGATCGAAACGCGCAAGGAAGATTTTACCCACGATGCGGAAGCGGCATCGATTGCCGGATCGCTCGCATGGAAGCCGGCTGGCGGTTCCGTCGCTAACCTCAGCGCGAAGTTCGCGGCCTACCAACCCGACGACAAGGAAGTTTCCAAATTTTTCCAGACAGGCGGCCCGATTGGGCGCCGGCTGTTCCAGGGATCCGAAGACGAAACCAATGCCGAGATCGGCGCGGATTATGAGTTTGGTTTGGGACCGGGGCGCCTCAAGACAATTGCCCTTGTCCGCCGCGAAGACAGCCCGACGGTCGATCGTGTTCTGCGTGGGAATCTGGACGGTGCGGATGTTTCGGAATCAGTGTTCGAACAGTCGGTTGAAGAGGGAGAGTACATTCTTCGCAGTGAATACGCCTGGGTGCCGTCTGTGGGACGGAACTGGCAGGTCGCCCTCGAAGGGGCCTTCAATTACCTGGATGCCGAATCGGCATTATTCCGGTCGACTGGTGGCGCACCGCTCGTGGAACTGGTGTTGCCGAACGCCAATTCGCGCGTGGAAGAGCAACGTGGCGAATTGTCCGTCACGCATGGCCGGGTGCTCGCGCCAAACCTCAATCTGCAGGTTTTACTCGGCGTGGAAATGTCGGAACTTTCCCAGTCGGGCGATGCCGAGAACGTTCGCACGTTCACCCGCCCCAAGGGATTTACCAGCCTGTCCTGGCAAGTTGACCCGACATTCCAACTTGTCACGCGACTTGACCGGGAAGTGGGCCAGCTCGATTTCTTCGATTTCGTTTCATCGGTGAACCTCAATCAGGGCAATGGCAGCCGGGGCAATTCCGAGATCGTCCCCGAGCAAGCCTGGAAGCTGAGCGTCACTGCCGAGAAGGACTTCAAGGACTGGGGCGCTGCCACACTGACCGTGTTCGGATCGGATATCGAAGATATCGTGGACAGGATCCCGATCGGGACGGGAGACGGCCCGGGCAATATCGATTCAGCCTGGCGTGTAGGTGTGGATCTGGATGCTACGCTCAAGCTTGCGAAGCTCGGCATGTCCGGAACGGAGCTGACATTCGGCGGTGAATGGCGCGATTCCCGTGTCGAGGACCCCCTGACCGGTATCGAGCGTCCGATCAATGGCAGTAACATCTACTACCTCGATGCCGAACTGCGCCGCGACATTCCGCGGACGGACTGGGCGGTCGGGGTGTTTCTGGAATCGCACAATGGAAATCCCGAGTACGCGCTCAATGAGCGCCTCCATTCCGGCAATCAGCCCCCGTTCTCGTATGCCTATGTCGAGCACAAGGACCTGCTGGGCATGACCGGAACATTCGTGGTGGGCAATATTCTCGATCAGCATGACTGGTTGCGCCGGGACATTTACAATCCTGATCGCCTCGGCACGATCGTGCGCTCTGAATCCCGCACCCGCCATTTCGGGCCGATCTTCACGTTCGAGCTGCACGGTACTTTCTAGCGCGCGTCAGGCAGGTGGCTGGAGCCGGCCAATGCGGCGGACTTCCCATCGCAGCTGGATTCCGCTGTGATCGAAGACGCGTGCGCGGACGAGTTCGCCGAGCGCCTCAAGGTCCGCCGCCGTTGCGTCACCGGTATTGATGAGGAAATTGCAGTGCTTTTCCGAAACCTGCGCGCCACCGACTCGCAAGCCGCGGCATCCGGCGGCATCGATTACTTTCCAGGCGGAGCGTTGATCCGGTGTGCCGGGCGGGTCGGGATTGGCAAAGGTCGAGCCGGACGTCTTGTCGCGAATGGGTTGGGTCTCGGCGCGGCGGGCCTGGAGGGTTTCTATATCAGCAAGGATGTCGGCGGGCGTATCGGTTCCGCTGCCTTGCAGGACAAGGCGCGTGACGATGAAATCGTCCAGCAGGTCCGTATGGCGATAGGAGAAATGCGCTTCGGGCAGGTCTCCGGGCAATCCTTCGCCCTTGAATGCCGCGCGCGCGCCTGACCGGGTCACGCCCTCAAGCCTGACCAACACGTCCTTCAGCTCCGACCCATAGCACCCGGCATTGGTGCGCGTTGCGCCGCCGACAGAGCCGGGAATGCCGGACAGGAATTCGAGGCCCCGTATACCGGCGCTTGCAGCGGCCTTGGCGACAGAGAGGTCGAGCGCGCCCGCGCGCGCGGTAACGGTGCCATCGTCCAGCGCGTCGATCTCGCCCCAATATTTTCCCATCAGCCTGACCACGACGCCCGCAATCCCGCCATCGCGTACGATCAGGTTCGAGCCGACGCCCAGCACGGTCACCGGAACGGCCGGATCAAGCGCCCGGAGAAAGTCTGAGAGATCATCGTCGTCGGCGGGCAGGAACAGCCAGTCTGCGGGTCCGCCCACCCGAAACCAGGTGTACGGCGCAAGGCTCGCATCCTGCAGGAGCTTGCCCCGAACGGGGGGGAGGGAAAGGTCAGGTTTCACGCCGCTGGGGTTGCCGTACTTGCGATCCGTGTCAAGCGGCGTACAGCGAAAGCGCTTATGAGCCCGGTCGCCGCGCGGCGTCTGGCAGGGCGGCGAGCGACTGGGCCTGGTCAACCCATTTGTCGCGTTGGATGCGGCCCTTGAAATGCATCAGCTTGTCATCGACCCAATCGACATCCTGCGGGCTCCATTCGGCGACTTGCCAGAAATAGAACACGCCGATCTCGTGCAGCAATTCGCAAAGCATCGGCCCGACGCCGTTGATCCGTTCAAGCTCGTCAGGCTCGCCGAACGCCGCTTCGACGAGCAGGTTTGCCTCGTCATCTTCGCGGCGCGCGGTGTTGATGGGGTCGACATCGCGGGGAGGTGGAGGGGCTGCCGCGGCAGCGGGTGGCGGTGCCGGTGCGGCGCGGCGTTCCAGAACAGGCGTGCGTGCAACGGTCGTTGTCCTTGTTACCGGCGCGCGTTCCGCACGGGCCGTGCCGGCGTCTGGCCGGGCCCGCAGCGTGTGGTGGATCGCGGCGAGGCCGTACTCGATGGCGTTGAGGCGGTTCTCCATCGCCTCAAGGTCGAGACGTCCTTCAATGGACTGCACGGCGGTCAGAACCGGCGACATGTCGACGGGCGTCTGTGTCAGGAAAGCCTCCTGCAGGCTCGCGATGCGTCGCTCGACGGGCGCAAGATCAGGAGCGGCCGGAAGGCTGGTGCGCAAGGCCGCCAGCGATTCTTCGAGCGCGGCGAGCCGGTCATAAAGCGGTGTCATGTTCGGTTCGGGGACGGTGAAGCTTGCAATGGCGTGTTCAACGCTGACCAGTCGCTGATAGATCGAGCCGAGATCCGGCATTTCGATGCCCGAAATGCCCGAGGCGACACCGGTAATTTCGGATGACAGCTTGTCGAAGTCACGCTTTTGCGCGGCTTCAAGGCGGTCGCCGAGAAGCGCAATGCGGCTCTCGAATTCTGACAGGCGCGCCTGGACCGGGCCGAGATCGGTCTGGGGCCTGTCGAGGCCGGCAATGGTGAGGTCGAGTCGGGCGAGACCGCTATGCAGGGGGCCGAGATCGACGTCAGGCACCTTGATGGCGGCGAGCGATTCTTCGATCTTCCCGAACCGGCCCTCCAGTGGCGACAGGTCTGTATTGTTGAGTCCGGTTACCGTTCCGGCCACTGCCGACAAGCTGCTGTCCAGGTCCGACAGGCGTCCATCGAGTCGGGACAGGCGTTCGTCGAGGCCTGAAAGGCTGGTTTCCACCGCGTCGAGCTTGCCCTGCACCGGGCTGAGATCGGTTTCCGGCACGGTGAAGCTGGAGATGGCGCTCTCGACTGAGGACAGGCGCTGGGTCACCGGCTCCATATCCGGCATGCGGAGTGATCGCACAGCCGATGAGATCAGCGCCATGCCGGCCTCATAATCTTCCCGGGCGGCAGGTTCTGGCCGCGCGCTGAGCGCTTCCATCTTCTCCGAAATCCGCTCATACGACTCGGTCACGTCTTCCTGCCGGTTTTTCAGCCACCAATAGGCCAGCACGGCGCCAAGCACGGCGGCCAGCAGCAGAAGGGGGAAGATCTGAGTAAGAAGAAACCACATGATATAAACTCGCTAGGTCAAAAGAGCCCGAATGCCCTGTCGGGGTCAATCGGATGCACGGACGACGCGAATTTCGATCCGCCGATTGTGCGCTCGCCCCTCCGCTGTATTATTGTCGTCAATCGGCTTTCGGGCGCCAAAACCTTCGGCCAGCAAGCGCTCTGCCGGAACGCCGCGCGCAATCAAGGCGTCGCGTACAGCTTCGGCACGGGCGTCACCCAGCAATTCATTGGCATTCGCGCTGCCCATACTGTCGGTATGGCCTTCGATCCGCAGCGTGCCGGGGCAGGTCGACGCGGCATCCGCAACCGACTGGAGCAGGGTCGAGCTGCTGGGGTCGATGGCTGCGCTCGACGGGGCGAACTGTATGTGGGTCGTGCCGAGGAGGTCGGCGAGCGATGTTTCGCACGTGGCGACCGCTTCATTGGGCAGGATATCAATGTTGCCCAACCGCCCGACGGGCTGGGCGCTGGCAATCACTTCCTGCAACGCAGCGACACCCGATTGTGGCAATTCGCAGCGCAGCGAGAATTCTTCGTTCAGGAATGTCGCGACGCCGCGGTCGCAGCTGCCGACCGCCCGGATACCTTTGAGCGCCACGTCGGCATAGGCCGGGTCGTTTGCAACATGGGTCACTGTCAGGAAATCGGCGACACTGGCGATGCGGGGCGGATCGATGACGCCTTCGGCTGCAGCCACGAGCGAAGCGCGTGTCGTCTCATTGGGGACATTGCCATTCAGATTGAGCACACCGTCGGCCAGACGGAACGTCCATTCCGGCTTGCGCGTTATGGTGGCGGTAATCACGGGCGCCCCGAACCTCTCGAGCACGCGGGTGACAGGCGCCGCCGCGCCCAGCCAGGTCGGTGTCTGCGACGCGCGCATCAGTGAGATGATCTGCTCACCCTCCATGCGGGTTGGCGGCTGGCCTTCCAGCCAGACCCATTGGCCGGATACGACTGGCCGCGCCCAGTCAGCGCCATTGGCTGCCAGCGTCTGTTCGGCAGATCGGATGGTGGTTTGTTCGATGATGTGTTTCGCAAAAGGGCCCATGCCGATCCAGAACAGGACCAGCAAGCCGAATAACGGAACGAAGCCAAAAGGCATGAAAGGCAAATGGCGCTCTGACCGGCGACGGACGCGGGTCGTCACAGTGCTTTCTTCCAAATAGCTGAGATTGGTCATCATCCGCGGTCCCGGCGCATTCTGCGCCTAGGCATGTAACAGGCGGGGTCGAAGCGGCGCAAGCCAACTGTCCTGATACGGGAATCTGCGTCGGTCACCCGAATGGCAGGGCGGTCCACACGCGTAACAGCAGCCAGACAGCGCCAGCCAGCCCGGCGCCCGCCGCGACCAGGACGAAACCGTCCCGCGCTGTCAGGCCCAGGCCGAACAGGAGTACGGTCAGTCCCGGCAAGACGGGGCCGAACGGAATAAGGCCCAGCGGGAAAGTCACCAGGGCAGCCGCGACGCAGACCAGCGCTGCCAGCGCGACAAATGGTGGGCCGGACAGGAAGGCGAGCCGCGGCTTCAGGACCCGGTCGACCGGCCTGACGTATTTTCCGGCCTGCTCTACCCCGGCCACCAGGGCTGCGCGCGGAAACGATATGTCCAGCACGCGCCGGGGTACCCAGGGAAACTTCCGGCCAATCACGATCTGGCCGGCGATCAGCAATGTGATCAGCGCGACGAGCCAGCTGGTGCCGGGAATGATCGTCAGCGGCGTGACCGCGATGAAGCCAAGCAGGAGGAGGATGGGGCCATAGGAACGGCGCCCGACAGCATTCAGCAAGTCGCGCACCGTGACGTCATCGCCTGACGTGCAGTCCGTCAGGCTCACCAGAAGCGATTCGAGGTTGTTTACCGTGGCCATGCCCGCTTCCTAACGCGATCCAGAGTGTCTGCACACCTGAATCGCGTGAGGTGCAGTTAGGTTCCCTAGGCTGCCTTGCGCTTGGCCTTGCGGGCCTCGAGCTTGTTCACCGCGTGGAGGTAGGCCTTGGCGCTGGCGACCAGCGTATCGGGGTCCGACGAGCGCCCTGTCGCCATGATGCCTTCACCATTCAGGCGAACAGAAACCGTCGCCTGAGCGTCGGTGCCGCCGGTCACGGCGTGGACCTGGTAAAGATCCAGCTTTGCATCATGCGGCACGATCTGGCGGATGGCATTGAAGACTGCATCCACCGGGCCATTGCCGCGGGCGATGGCATATTTTTCGTCACCTTCGATCGTCAGGTCGATCTCGGCAGTTTGCGGGCCGTCGGTGCCACAGACGACGCGCAGGCGTTTGAACACAATGCGCTCGCCTTCAGCCGCCAGCTGGTCGTCGACCAGCACGGCGATGTCGTCGTCAAAGACATGCTTTTTCTTGTCGGCCAGGGTCTTGAAGCGCTTGAAGGCATCGTTCAGCGCATCGCCTTCGAGGAAATAGCCCATGCTCTCCAGCTTGTCGCGGAAGGCGTGACGCCCCGAATGCTTGCCCATGACCAGTGAGGTTTTCGCGACGCCGACGTCTTCCGGCTTCATGATCTCGTAGGTCTCGGCATTTTTCAGCATGCCATCCTGGTGGATGCCGCTTTCGTGCGCAAAGGCGTTCTTGCCGACGATGGCCTTGTTGTATTGCACCGGGAAACCCGTGATGCGGCTGACCATGGCCGAGGCGCGCGACAGGTAGGCCGGATTGACCGTGGTCGAGAAGGGCAGTGTGTCCTCGCGCACCTTCATCGCCATGACGACTTCTTCGAGTGCGGCATTGCCGGCCCGTTCGCCGAGCCCGTTGATGGCGCATTCAATTTGACGGGCACCATTGGCGACGGCCGAGATCGAGTTGGCGACGGCGAGGCCGAGGTCATTGTGGCAATGCGCCGACCAGATCACCTTGTCGGAGTTCGCGACATTCTCGATCAGGCGGCGGAACAGCGCGCCATATTCATCCGGGTGGGAATAGCCGACCGTGTCGGGCACGTTGATCGTGGTGGCGCCTGACGCAATCGCGAGATCGATGCACTTGCACAGGAAGTCGAACTCGGTGCGGGTCGCATCCTCGGCGCTCCATTCGACATCGTCGGTATGGTTGCGCGCCTGGGCGACCGAACGGCCGACGGCTTCGAGCACTGCATTCGCGCCCATTTTCAGCTTGTGCTTCATGTGCACAGGGCTGGTCGAGATGAATGTATGGATGCGCGGTCGCGCCGCCTGCTTCACGGCTTCGGCGCAGCGTTCGATGTCCGACGGGGTGGAGCGGGCGAGGCCGCAGATGATGGCGCTTTTCGACTGGGCGGCGATGGCGCTGACAGCGGCGAAGTCACCATCGGAGGCGGCTGGGAAACCGGCCTCGATCACGTCGACGCCCATGTCTTCCATCAGGCTCGCGAGTTCGAGCTTTTCCGTATGGGTCATGGACGCGCCGGGCGATTGCTCGCCGTCACGCCAGGTTGTGTCAAAGATGCGGATATGAGGATTGGAAGTCATGATTTGCGGCTCTGCTTAATGTGTGAGGGAGGCGTGAAGCATTCCCCTGGCCGCGCAACTGCCGGTTCTAGGCAGTCGGCTCCGGCCAGGGGCCGGTAAGCAGGAGGCTAAGAGGCAAATTCTTCCACATGGAGCTTTTATTCATCTCGTTTCGTCCCCGTGTCAACCGGCGGGTCGCTGATCAGGGGAACAGATTGCCCTTTGGGCGCCATACGCGTCCGGGCATAAAGCGCGATCGCGGCATAGATGGCGGCGGCGGTGATGGCGGCTAGAATGGCGATACCGGGATTGCCCTTGAGGGCCGCAAACAGGCTCTGGCCGGCAAAGGCAATCAGCGCGAGCTTGGGCAGGACGCCAATCGCCATGCCGAGGGCAAAGTCGCGATATTTCGCGGTGCTGACGCCGAATGCCATGTTG
This sequence comes from Hyphomonas sp., assembly GCF_037969335.1. GTDB lineage: Bacteria > Pseudomonadota > Alphaproteobacteria > Caulobacterales > Hyphomonadaceae > Hyphomonas. The sequence goes on from NZ_JBBKXE010000020.1 coordinate 22,688, forward strand.
ACCATGATGAACGGTCCGGTCGGCACATTGCGCACAAGCGCGCTGGTCGCGAAGGCGTTGCGGCCCACAAAGGCGGCGAGCCTGTTGGCGGTTGCGCCCGCATAGCGCCGGAATGCCTGCTCGCCGGCCATGCGTCCGACCCAGAATGTGAGCGAGCCCGAAACCATGTTGGCGATCCACGCGTAGGTAAAGCCTAGCCAGGGACCGAACAGGGCGACGGCTGCAGCAATCAGGGCGAATTGCGGGACGCCGAGAAAAGCGGCGACGCAGAAGACGAGGATCAGGGCGGGCAGGCCCCAGGGGCTGCCGGCAACGGTTTCCATCCAGCTGTTGAGCGTGTCTGCCCGGGGGAGAAGGCCGAGCTTTCCCATGATGAATATGACAAGCACAGCGCCTAGCAGGCCGGCGCCGAGGATCAGCGTTCGGCGGGCTGGCTGGCTGGCGGTCTTGTCGGTCTGACTCATGATCGCATCGCATGCGGCCAGTGCCGCCTTGCGTCAAGCGGTCTGTTGCAACGCGTGTGTTACACAGCTGCTCCGGCTGCAGCAGCGGCGGCGCTCGCCCAGGCCCACTGGAAATTATAGCCGCCAAGCCAGCCCGTCACATCGACGCATTCGCCAATGAAATAGAGTCCTGCAACGTTGCGGCTCTCCATGGTTTTGGACGACAGGCCCGACGTGTCTATCCCACCCGCCGTGACTTCTGCCGTGCGCCAGCCCTCGGTGCCAGCCGGGCGCACGACCCATGCCGAGAGGGTGGCGGCGAGGGCGTCGAGCGTGGTGTGGGACGTGTCCGCGAGGCGGGTGGCAGGGGGGTGGTTCGTCCGTTTGAGGACCAGTTCTGCGAGCCGTTTGGCGAAGAGGCCTTCGAGCGCGGCCCCGAGCGTCTGAATCGGTCGGTCTCGCTTGGCGGTTTTCAATGTCTCGCCGATGTCGGTGTCCGGCAGCAGCTTCAGTGTCACGGGCTGGCCCGGGGACCAGTACGACGAGATTTGCAGGATTGCGGGGCCGGATAGCCCGCGATGGGTGAACAGCAGGGCTTCATCGAAGGCGGCGCTGTCCGTGCTGGCGCGCACGTCGCAGGCGACGCCCGAGATCGAGGCGAAGTCCTCATGGTCGGCGCCGGTGAAGACGAAGGGCACGAGTGCGGCGCGGGTGGGAATGATGTCATGGCCGAACTGGCGGGCAATGTCATAGGCAAGGCCGGTCGCACCCATCTTGGGGATGGAGAGGCCGCCGGTGGCGACGACGAGTTTCGGCGCGGTGAATGCGCCGGCGGAGGTTTCCACCGTGAACAAGCCATCGGCATGGGCAACGGACTTTATCTCTGTGCCGAGGCGCAGCTCACCGCCGACGGCTTCGAGCTCGCCCAGCAGCATCTGGATGATCGCGCCGGATTTCTGGTCGCAGAAGAGCTGGCCGAGCGTCTTCTCATGCCAGGTAATGCCGTGGCGCGTCAGCAGCGCGAGGAAGTCGTCCGGCGTGTAGCGGGCGAGGGCGGATTTGGCGAAATGCGGGTTTTCCGAAATGAACCGGTCGGGCGCGGTATGGATATTGGTGAAATTGCATCGCCCACCCCCGGAAATGCGCACTTTCTCGGCAGGTTTTGCCGCGTGATCGACGACGAGCACTTTGACACCCGTCTGTCCCATCCGGCTTGTGCAGAACAGTCCTGCCGCGCCCGCGCCGAGCACGATGGCGTCATGATGGGAGGAAGGGCGCGCGTCAGGCATGGCAGGCCTATGCAGCAGGCGGCCCCCGGGGCGCAAGCGTGATCCGCTGCAAGGGGACGGGGCGATGGCCCCTGCATAGGCAGGACAGAAAAAAGCGCCCTCCAGACGGAGAGCGCCTTTCACCGCCTGCGTTTCGCTCCCATCGGAGCGTCGCTGCCCGTATTATGCGGTCACGGACTGGCGCTGTTCGGCATGTTTGCCTTCGCAGATTTCCTCGACAATCTTGGCGTTGAAGTCGCCAAGGTCATCCGGCGAGCGCGATGTGACGAGACCGGAGTCCACGACAACGGACTGGTCGAGCACGCGGGCGCCTGCATTCTTGAGGTCCTGCTGGATAGAAGGGTAGCCGGTCACTTCACGGCCATTGACGAGATTGGCCGAGATCAGCACTTGCGGACCGTGGCAGATCGAGAAAACGGGCTTCTTCTGCGCGAAGAAGGCAGACGCGAAATCCTTGGCCTTCTGGTTGGTGCGCAGGGCGTCCGGGCTGAACAGGCCACCGGGAATGAGCAGGGCGTCAAAATCTTCCGCCTTCGCATCGTCCAGTGTCATGTCGACCTTGAACGTGTCGCCGTGTTCGCGGTGCTTGTTGGCCTGAATCGTGCCGTGATTGATCGAAACGATCCTGGTTTCGCCGCCAGCGTTTTCGATGGCTTCCTTCGGCGAGGTCAGTTCGACCTGTTCGAAGCCGTCAGTGGCGAGGATGGCGAGTTTTCGTCCTTGAGCGCGTTGAGTCATGATTATGTCTCCTTGCTTAGTGTTCTGGCGCGTCGGCAGGCCGCTCAGGCCCGCGCCGCTTCAGGAATAGTCCTGTGCCTAAACAATGCATGGAACCTGTAATCGTTGCAGGCAAATGCAGTTGCGCCCGGCATCTGGGATACCGGGCGCACGTGAGTGTGAGGGAGTAGGCCTATTTTGTCTGGCCGCCATCGACCGGCAGGACGGCGCCGGTGACGAAGCTGGCCAGCGGGCTGAGCAGGTAGGCGGCTGCCGAGCCGATTTCGTCAGGCCGACCGAAACGGTTCAGCGGCACTTCACGCCGGATCCATTTCTTCCACGCGGCGCCGCGCTCGCCTTCGGACCGGGTTTCCCAGTCGCCGCCCGGGAAGATGATATTGCCCGGCGCGATGGCATTGACGCGCACGCCCGATGGTCCGCCAACACGCGCGAGTTCCTTGGCGAGGTGGTTCATCGCGGCCTTGGATGTACCATAGGTCAATGGCGTACCCAGCGCGCCGAGCCCGGCGATCGACGTGATCAACAGGACCGAGCCTTCGCCGCGCGGCGTCATCTTGCGCATGGACGAGCGGGCGAGCTTGAAAGCAGAATCGAGATTCTGGCTGATGCCGCCATCCCAGGTCTCGTCGTCCACTTCAAAGCCGGGCGGGCAGGGGTGCAGGCCGACATTGGCGACGGCGCCCCAAAGCGGGCCGAAGTCTGTTTCGATGGCCTCGATCATGGAGTCGATGGTCTCGCTGTCGCGCAGATCTCCGGCGCGGGCCCACACCTTGTCTTCGCCATAGAGGCCCGCCAGGCGCGCCCGCTGTTCTTCCAGCGCTTCGGCACCACGCGCTGCGATGGCAACTTTTGCGCCTTCGGCCATGCAGGCCTCGACAATGCCAAGACCGATACCGCGGCTGGCGCCGGCGACGAAGATCACCTTGTCCTTCAGATTGAGATCCATGCCGTTTATTCTCCCTGTTGTTTTGTGCTGGTTGTCTTAGGTGTTTCAGCCTCTGAGGCAAAGGGCGGCTTCCGGCTGATCACAAAGGCGGCACCGAGCGCCAGGAACCCGAGGCTGCCAGCCATGGCCCAAGGCCTGTTCCAGAAGAGATAGATCGTCGCGGCGGCGGCCAGGGCCATGCCGGCCAGCGCGGCGGACTTGCTGCGCATGCTCATGCGGCCGGTCTCGACATAGGTGCGGATGGGCACGCCGAGGCCGGGCCGGGCATAGATCCAGTCGGCCCATCGCGGGTTGGACTTGGCGAAGGCGAGCGCGGCAACAATCCAGAAGATCGTCGTCGGCCAGATGGGCAAGATGATGCCGATCGCGCCCAGCGCGAATGCAATCATGCCAAGGATGCGCCAGGCCCACATGCGTGCCTACATCGGATGCCGCGCGTGGACTGGCAAGGCTGGTTTCCGCGATGTCACTGCGTTCGCGCCATGACGAAAACGCAATATTCCTTTGAATTGACCCAATCGCGCCCTGTTGGTGCCGTGGCCAACCGGTGTATGGATATCAACAGAAATAGAGGAGAGGTTCATGTCGCAGTTCATCACGGGCACGCGGGGCAAGTATCGGATCGTCATCGCGGCCATCCTTTTCGGGCTCGTCGCAGCGTGTGGCGGTGGCGACAAGAACAAGACGCCTGATGAGGTCGGAGCCGCTGGCGAAGTCGTCCAGCGCGCCCCCAAGGATCAGGTCGCGGCCCGCCAGCGCGAACAGCGCCGCCAGAAGGCGCGTGACGCGCAGGAGCAGGAATTCTCCTATTTCCGCTATCGCATCGACATGAGCGGCGAACAGCCATTGGCCTGTCTCGTCTTCTCGGCTGCGCTCGACCCGAAGACCGACTATTCGCCCTATGTCGATTTTCGCCCGGCCTTCCGTCCGGCGCTGAGCGTCGAGGGCCGCGAGCTGTGCATTGGCGGCCTGACCTTCGGCACCAGCCGCACGGCAACGATCCTGTCCGGCCTGCCAGCCGCTGACGGGCGCACGCTGAAGCACGAAGAAACCGTGCCGATCGATTTTGCCGACCGCCCGCCTTATGTCGGATTCAAGGGCGCAGGCGTGATCCTGCCGCGCGAGGATGCTGACGGCCTGCCAATCGAAACCGTCAACGTGGACAAGGTGAATATCAGCGTATCGCGGGTGAATGACCGTGCGCTGGCCTTTAAGAGCATCACCGCCGGTGAAACCTCGGCGCAGGGCCGTTACTCCTATTCATGGGGCAATGATAATCCGAGCGATGTCGAGGACGTCATCTGGTCGGGCACGATGGAGATTGCCGCCGAACAGAATGCGCCGATCGTGTCGATCTTCCCCCTGCAGGACGTGATCGCGACAATGGAACCGGGCGCCTATTATGTGCGCATCACGGACGCGGCGAAACTGAGCGCGCAGGACGGCCCGCCAGCGTCATCGAGCCGCTGGATCATGCTGACCGACCTGGCGATCACGGCCTATGAAGGCGAGAACGGGCTCGATATCACGCTGCGGTCGCTGCAGGACGGCAAGCCCGTGCAGGATACGACAGTCCAGCTCGTGGCCATGAGCAATGAAATCCTCGCTGAGACGCGGACCAATGAGCAGGGGCGGGTCGCGTTCGACAAGCCCCTCACAAATGGTGCCGGCAATATGGCGCCGAAAATGGTGCTGGCCTTCAGTGCGAAGGGTGAACTCGCTGCGCTGGACCTGACGCGCGCGCCGGTTGACCTGTCCGAGCATGCTGTCGGCGGCCGGCGGACGCCGGGGATTGTCGATGCTTATGTCTATACGGATCGGGGCATCTATCGTCCTGGCGAGTCGGTGAAGATTTCGGCGCTGTTGCGTGACCGCGCCGGGCGCCAGGTGGATGACCGCACGGGCAATCTCGTGATCTATCGTCCGAATGGCCTGGTGGCGAACAAGATCCGCTTCGACGATCCGGATTCTGGCGCAGTATTGAACAGTTTCGAGCTGCCCAAGGGGGCCTCGCGCGGCCAGTGGCGCGCCACCATTGAAATAGACGGCTTGCCGGAGACATCCGGGACCGCGCGATTCGCCGTCGAGGATTTCGTGCCGCAGCGCATTGCCGTGGACCTGACCGCCGACGACAAGACGGCCATGAAGCTGGGCGGCACGCGGGACATCGCGGTCGCTTCGCGCTTCCTTTATGGCGCGCCGGGCGCGGGCCTGACCGTCAAGGCCGAAGCCCGGCTTGAGCCGGAGCCCAATCCGTTCCCGGCTTTTGACGGCTTTTCGTTCGGTCGCCATGACGCGACATTCGAGGAACGTATCATCGAGCTGCCTGACCAGACGACCGACGGGGCAGGGGCGGCCATTGTCCGTCTCGCGCCGGGCAATGCGGGCAGCAATGCCGGGCGTCCCTTGCGCATCAATGCCGTGATCAGCGTGCTGGAGCCCGGCGGACGGGCCGTGACGGATAGCGTGCGCGTGCCCTACCGGCCCGAGAATCTTTATGTCGGCCTCAAGCCCGGCTTCGACGAATCCGTGGAAGAGGGCGGGGATTCGGTGTTCCAGGTGGTTGCGGTGAATGCCGACGGCGCTGCCGTGGCGCAGCGCCTCGCCTGGAAGATGCTGGCCATCGACTATCATTATGACTGGTACCGGGATGGCGAGGAATGGCGCTGGCGCCGGTCGCGCACCGTCACCAAGGTGAATGAGGGCGTTGTGTCCACCACGACCGGCGGGACTGCCGAAATCAAGGTGAGCGGTCTCGAATGGGGCAGCCATGAACTCGTGGTCGAAGCCGAAGGCGTCAATGTCGGCGCCGCCGCCAGTGATGATTTCTATGTCGGCTGGGGTGGCCGCGTGTCCGACGATGGTGTCGAGGCACCCGACCGCGTTCGCGTGATGGGCCCTGAAAAGTCGCCGACCCCTGGCCAGACGGCCGAAATCACGATTGTCCCGCCCTATGACGGGCAGGCGCAGATCGTCGTCGCAACCGACCGGGTGCTCTCGGTCCAGAACCTCAATGTGACGGCAGGCGGCACACGCGTCAGCCTTCCCGTCACCGATGCTTGGGGCGAAGGCGCTTATGTCATGGTCAACGTCTATACGGCGCGTGACCCTGTCCTGCAGGCCAAGCCTCGCCGCGCCGTTGGCGTCGTGCATGTGCCGGTCAACATGGAGTCGCGTACGTTCGCCCTGACCATCGATGCGCCGAAGGTGGCGCGTCCGCGCGGCGAACAGGTGATCGAAGTTGATTTCGGGGGTGGCCCGCGTGAGCCGGTCTTCCTGACACTTGCCGCTGTCGATGAAGGCATCCTGCAACTGACCAAGTTCAAGAGCCCGGATCCGGTTGCCTATTATTACGGCCAGAAGGCACTCGGCATTGAACAATATGACGATTATGGACGCCTGCTCGATCCGAACATGGGCCTGCCGGCCGAAGTGCGGACCGGTGGTGACCAGCTCGGCGGCGAAGGCCTGACAGTTGTTCCCACCAAGTCGGTGGCGCTCTTCTCCGGCCTCGTCGAGGTCGGACGCTCAGGCAAGGCCAAGGTCCGTTTCGACCTGCCTGACTTCAATGGTGAATTGCGCCTGATGGCGGTCGCCTGGTCTAAGACCGGGCTCGGCGAGGGGGAAGCCAAGATGACGGTCCGCGATGCGGCGCCGTCCGACCTGATCCTGCCACGCTTCATGGCACCGGGTGACGAAGCCTTCCTGACGGCCAGCATCGACAATATCGAATTGCCGGCGGGTGAGTTCACGGCGGAGATTTCCGCGGCGGGACCGATCGAGGTAGCCGAGAGCCGCCTGACCCGGACCCTGCAAACCGGCAAACGCTCGGATGCGCCGGTGCGCGTCGAGGCCAAGAATGAGGGCATCTCGCAGGTGCGCATGGCCGTGACCGGCCCGAACAATTTCGGGGTCCAGCACATATACGATATCCAGACGCGCTCGCCCTATCTGCCGGAAACCCGCTCGACGAGCATGCTGATGCAGCCGGGCCAGCAATATTCGATCGATCCGAAACTGCTGGTCGGCTACGTGCCCGGCTCGGTGGACGTGACCGTGGGCTATTCCAGCATCCCGGTCGATCCGGCGACGCTGTATGCCTCGCTTGATCGTTATCCCTATGGCTGTACCGAACAGACGGTCAGCCGGGCGATGCCGCTGCTTTATTCCGAACAGCTGGTGGCGATGGGCGCCCGCGGCTCGCGCGACAATGCGCGTGACCGTGTGCAGACGGCGGTCAACACGATCCTGAACCGTCAGGGCTCGGAAGGTGCGTTCGGCCTGTGGCGCGAAGGGGATGGCTATGCTTCGCCATGGCTTGGCGCCTATTCGACCGACTTCATCTATCGGGCCAAGGCGGCGGGCTATTCGGTTCCCGACGAGGCACTCGACCGGGCCTATGGCGCCCTGCGGGCGGTTTCGACCGGCGACCAGTGGCGCGTCTATGGCTATGATACGGACGTCTATGAAGGCCAGTATTCGAACGATACGGCCGAGCAGATGATGTTCCGTTCGTCGGCCTATGCCCTCTATGTGCTGGCCAAGGCTGGCGAGGCGGACATTTCCCGCCTGCGCTACCTGCACGACCGCGAATTGTCGAACATCGACAGCCCGCTGGCCCGGGCGCATATCGGTGCGGGCCTTGCCTATATGGGCGACCGTGCGCGGGCGAACTCGGCCTTTGAATCAGCCGAGAAAGCCCTCGGCTACAAGAATAGCGGCGACTATTACCAGACGCCGCTGCGTGACGTGGCGGGTGTGATGGCGCTGGCCAGCGAAGCGGACATGGCGCCGCTCGTTGCCCGCCTTGCCGAGCGGCTCGGCAAGGATGTGCCGGATGCGGATGAACTGACGACACAGGAGAAGGCGTTCATCCTGCTTGCGGTCAACGACTTCAACAGGGGTGAGAATGCGTTCCGTCTGATCGTCGAAGGCCTCGGTCGTGGTAATGACAATGAGCGCCAATACCTTATCTCCGAGGCGCAGGTCGCGTCGGGCGTGAATTTCAAACTCGAAGGCAAGGCGCCGATGTTCCGCACGGTGCTGGTCACCGGCGCACCGGAAAAAGCCCCGCCTGCGGCCTCGTCCAAGCTGAAGACCGACAAGACGTTCTTCACGATGACGGGCGGCAAGGTGGACCTGTCCAGGGTCAACCAGGGCGACCAGCTGGTGGTGCGTGTGTCGGTGACACCGCTCGAGCGCCGCCTGAACCCGGTGATCATTGCCGATCTCCTGCCAGCCGGTTTCGAGATCGAGACGGTGCTGCGTTCGGCCGATGGCCGCCGCAAGGGCGAGTCCTCGGGTGCGTTCGCCTTTGTCGGCGAGATTGGCGACACCCAGTCGCAACAGGCGCAGGATGATCGCTTCGTCGCCGCTGTCGATGTCTATGGCGAGCCAGTGACGCTGGCCTATGTCGTGCGGGCCGTGACACCGGGATCGTTCGCGATGCCGGGCGTGGTGGCCGAGGACATGTATCGTCCAGCGGTCTATGCGCGCTCGAGCGCGGGCCGGGTGACGATTGTCGGCGCACCGGGATCGACGGCAGGAGGCAAGTAGGCTGATGGGGCCAGCCGGGCGTCTCCTTGCCGGTCTTGCCTTGCTTGTCGGCGCAGCCTTTGCGCTGGACGCGGCCCTGCCGCCGCCGCTGGAACGGGCCGGCGCCATATCGGCCATGGTCACCGACCGGGCGGGCAAGCCGCTGCGGGCGTTCCCGACCGATGATGGCCGCTGGCGCTTCCATGGCGATCTCGACAAGATCGACCCGGAATTCATCGAGGCGCTGATCCGGGTCGAGGACAAGCGGTTCCGCCAGCATAACGGCACTGACTGGCTGGGCATGGTACGGGCGGCGGTGGATTCGGCGCTGTCGGGCCGGGTCGTGTCCGGCGGCTCGACGATTACGATGCAGACCGCACGCATGCTGGAGCCGCGCGACCGCAATGTCGGCTCGAAACTGATCGAGATCGTCCGGGCGCACCAGATCGAGCGGCGCCTAACGAAAAACGAGATTCTCGCGCTCTACCTCTCGCTCACGCCCTATGGTGGCAATCTTGAAGGCGTGCGCGCCGCGAGCTGGAGCTATTTCGGCCACGAGGCTGACCGGCTGTCGGATGACGAAATTGCGCTGCTGATCGCGCTGCCGCAATCGCCGGAAGCCCGCCGCCCCGACCGGCGTCCGGAGAATGCGGCCAAGGCGCGTGACTGGGTGGCGCAGAAACTGGCGAATTACGGCGTGTTCTCCAAGGACGATGTGGCGGACGTTACCGCCTCCGGCGTGCCGGGGCGTCGCCGGGATTTCCCGGACCGGGCCTGGCATGGCACGGCCAAGGCACTGGCCAGCGGGCCGCGCGGCGATGTGC
>NZ_JBBKXE010000021.1:0-43815 GCF_037969335.1 Hyphomonas sp.
CCCCCTTGCCGCACCGCCTGCACACCGCCCGCGCCACCCTCCACGCCCGCTGGGTGAACGGGCCGGTGTCGCAAAGCCTGTTCGAATTCCTCGCCTTTGGCATCAAGCAGGCCTGGGCCTGCCTGTTCGGTGGCGCCATGCTCGGCCTGCTGCTGCTGACTTTCCTGTTCTACCCGGACGGGGCCCCGGTCTCGCGCTACGATTTCCTTGTGCTTGCGGCGCTTGCGATCCAGGCCACCATGCTCCTGTCCGGGCTGGAAACCTGGGAAGAGGCGCGGATCATCCTCGTCTTCCATGTGGTCGGCACCATTATGGAACTGTTCAAGACGCAGGCCGGCAGCTGGATCTATCCCGAGGAAAGCTTCCTGCGCATCGGCGCCGTACCGCTCTTTTCCGGCTTCATGTATGCCGCCGTCGGCTCCTATATCGCCCGGGTCTGGCGCATCTTTGCCTTCCGCTTCACGCATTTCCCGCCGCTCTGGCTGCAGGGCCTGCTGGCCGGGGTCATCTATGTGAATTTCTTCGCCCATCACTGGCTGCCGGACATCCGCCTCGCCCTCTTCGCCGCCACGTTCCTGATCTATGGCCGCTGCTGGGTGCGCTTCCGGCCCGACGTTTCGTACAGGCGCATGCCGCTGGTCGTCGGCTTTGGTCTGGTCGCGCTGTTCATCTGGTTCGCCGAAAATCTCGGCACGTTCGCGCAAGCATGGGCCTATCCGGGGCAGGAGGATGGTTGGGAAATGGTATCGCTCGCCAAGCTCGGTTCCTGGTACCTGTTGATGATCATCAGCTTCGTGCTGGTCGCCACGGTCCACCGCGTGCGGCCGGCAGACCTGACGGCCTGAACCGCTCGCAACTTGTCTTTTCAGGCAAAATCGGGTCTTGCTGCCGGCATGATCAAAAGCCTCCTAATTGCCAATCGCGGCGAGATTGCCTGTCGCATCATGGCCACCTGCCGCGCCCTCGGAATCCGCACGATTGCCGTCTATTCCGACGCTGACGCCTACGCCAAACATGTCCGGGAAGCCGACGAGGCCGTGCATATTGGCCCGGCCCCGGCTGCTGACAGCTACCTGCGCGCCGACAAGATCCTCGCCGCCGCGAAAGCTGCAGGCGCTGACGCCATCCATCCCGGCTACGGCTTCCTCTCGGAGAATGCCGAATTCGCCGAAGACGTGCGCAATGCCGGCCTCGTCTGGGTCGGCCCGCCACCCTCCGCCATCCGCTCCATGGGCCTCAAGGACGAAGCCAAGCGCATCGCCGAAGAGGCGGGCGTGCCCGTGCTGCCCGGCTATCGCGGCGAGGCGCAGGACCTGAAAACCCTCACAGCCGCGGCGAAAGATGTCGGCTACCCGCTCCTCATCAAGGCGATCGCCGGTGGCGGGGGCAGGGGCATCCGTCTCGTCGCCAAAGCGTCCGCCCTGAAGGACGAACTCGAAAGCGCCGTGCGCGAGGCTGAAGCCGCCTTTGGCGATGGCCGCGTCATGCTGGAAAAGCTGGTCGAACAGCCGCGCCATATCGAAGTCCAGGTCTTCGGCGACAGCCACGGCAATGTGGTCCACCTGTTCGAGCGCGACTGCTCGCTGCAACGCCGTCGCCAGAAAGTTCTGGAAGAGGCGCCTGCGCCCGGCATGCCGGATGACGTCCGCAAGGCCATGACAGACGCCGCCGTGAAACTGGCCACTGCGGTCAAATACGAAGGCGCCGGCACGGTGGAATTCATCGTCGATGGCAGCAAGCCGTTGAGCACTGAGAGCTTCTGGTTCCTCGAAATGAACACAAGGCTGCAGGTCGAACACCCGGTCACCGAAATGGTCACGGGGACAGACTTGGTCGAATGGCAGCTCCATGTCGCCGGCGGCGGCGAACTGCCCCTTGCACAGGACGAGATCACGCTTCGCGGCCACGCCATCGAGGCCCGCATCTGCGCCGAGGACCCGTCCGAAGGCTTCCGCCCCGGCGCGGGCCTCATCCTCGAGTTCGGCCTGCTGGAACCGGTGGACGGTGAACTTGTCCGTTGGGACACCGGCTTTGAAACCGGCGACCGCGTGCCCTCAAGCTATGATTCCATGATCGCGAAACTGATCGTGTCCGGCGACGACCGCGACGAGGCCGTCGACCGCCTGATCGACACGCTCGCCCACACCCAGCTTGTTGGCGTGCCCTCGAATGCGGGCTTCCTGCGCCGCTGTGCCATGTCAGACGCCTTCCTCGATGCCACCCATCATGTGAACTGGATCGCGGAACAGGGTGACGCCCTGACCGTTGCACCTGACGAACACGAACTGGCCTCCATCCTCGCTGTCAGCGATATTCAGCTCGACGCGCCGGAAGCGGCCGCGCCATGGGATATCAAGGACGGCTGGCGCTCGAATGGAGCGCCCATGCACCGTGCCGCGGTCGCCGTGGGCGCGGATTCCGACTGGATCGACCCCGATGCCTGGGACCTTCCTGAAGACATCCCGTTCCCGCTCGTGACGGATATCTCACCTCGCCGCTACGCCGTCACCACGGCGGGCGACAGCGTATTGGTCGAGGTGCCGGACTATGACGCCGATGTCGAAGCGCTGCTCGGCGGTGATGCGGTGAAGGCCCCGATGCCCGGCAAGGTCATCGCCATGAACGTCAAGGTCGGCGACACGGTCACACACGGCCAGACGCTCGCCGTGATGGAAGCGATGAAGATGGAACATTCGCTCTCAGCGCCGCGCGACGGCGTCGTCGAAGCCGTCGGCGGCACCGTTGGCGAACAGGTGGCCGAGGGTGTCGTGCTGGTTCAGTTGGTGGAAGAGGCCTAGGCCGCCTTGAGTCGTGCCAGCGCCCGCTCCCGTCCGATCAGCGGCATCAGGCTCGCCATGTCGGGCCCGTGTTCCTGACCGGTCAGCGCCTTGCGCAGGGTCATGAATAGACCCTTGCCCTTGCGGCCCGTCGCGGCTTTCACCGCATTGGTCCACTCGCTCCAGGTCTCGGCGGTCAGGTCACCAGCGGGCAGAAGGTCAGCCGCCTGCAGCACGAAATCCTTGTCCTCGGCATCGACCAGCGGCGGCACATCGCCGAACACCGTGTCGACCCAGGCTTTGACGTCCGGCAGCAGCGAACAGTTCTGGCGCACCACAGTCCAGAACGCTTCATCAGCGGCCTTGGGATCAATCGCCGCCAGCCGGTCCTTCACCTCATCAAAGGGCAGGCCGTGCAGGATCGCGGCGTTAAGCGACAGGAGGTCGGCTTCGTCAAACCGCGCCGGAGCCCGGCCGATCTTGCCGAAGTCGAATTCCTTGGCCAGCTCGTCGAGGCTGGTTCGGGCTTCGACATTGTCCGACGTGCCGATCTTGGCCAGCAGGCTGGTGATCGACATCGGCTCATAGCCTTGTTCGCGCAGTTCACTCATCGACAGTGAACCGAGCCGCTTTGACAGGCCCTGTCCATCGGCGCCGATCAGCAGCGGCGTGTGCGCCATTTGCGGTGCGGTGCCGCCAAGGACATGGAAAATCTCGATCTGCGCACCGGAATTGGTGACATGGTCTTCACCGCGCACGACATGCGTGATCTTCGCATCGATATCGTCGACCACCGAGGGCAGCGTGTAGAGATAGCTGCCATCCTCTCGGATCAGCACGGGATCTGACAGGCTCGACGTGTCGATGCTCTGCGGTCCGCGCACCAGGTCGTCCCACTCTACCCGGTTGCCGGACAGTTTGAAACGCCAATGTGGCTTCACGCCATCGGCTTCCAGCTTGGCTTTCTCGTCGTCGCTGAGGTCCAGCGAGGCGCGGTCGTAGACCGGCGGGCGCCCGCGCGAGAGGGCGATCTTGCGCTTGCGCTCCAACTCGTCGGCGCTCTCGTAGCAGGCATACAGCAGGCCCATGTCCTTCAGGCGCGCGGCGGCCTTGTCATATTCGCCAAACCGGTCCGACTGGCTGAACGTGTCGGCCCAGACAAGGCCGAGCCAGGTCAGGTCCTCGCGTAGGCCGTCTTCATAGGCCTTTGTCGAGCGCTCAACGTCCGTATCGTCGATGCGCAGGATGAATTTCCCGTCCTGGGACTGCGCAAACAGCCAGTTGATCAGGGCCGTGCGCACGTTGCCGACGTGCAGGCGGCCTGTGGGTGAGGGGGCGAATCGGACAATCGGGTGGGTCATAGGCGTGGTTTTCCAGTCATCAGAAGCCGCTTTCGACATCAAATTGCTTAAAAAGCCAAGGCATAGCCGTCACAATCTTGCTATTGTTTGTGCTAATCATCGAGACTTAAGCGAGTCGCCCGAAGGAGTGGGACATGAAATCTGGTTGGATCTTCGCCGCCGCCATCGCGCTGGCCGCCTGTGGTCAATCGCCCGATGTGCCACAGGAAAGCGATATTGTCGCCACGGACGGCTCCGAGCTTGATGCGGCTGATACTGCCCAGCAGGCCCGGGCGAGCGATTATGTTGCGCCCGACTATGCCAAACTGTCCGGCTATGGCGAGGGCTGGTACATCTCGCCCGGCTGGCCCGGCGAATATCCGGCCGGCTTTGTCGTGCTCGACGAGGGGGTCACCCTGCAGGGCCGCGCGCGCCCCAACCCGGCTGCGCCCAGGGAGACGGCCTGCACGCTGCCCCGCCTCGCCAATTACCAGCTCTGGAACTATCCGCGCGTCTCGGCTGACAAGCTTGAATTCTTCGTCGCCACGAAAACCTTCCCGGTCACACTCACGCAGGATGCGGCTATCGAATATGTCAGCGATGCTGGCAGCATGCAGCTGCTCGACCTGAAACAGGGCGACCAGCTCAACTACCTGCGCTATCTCGGTGAAGGCTTTGCTATCCTGTCATTCGGCGGCACCGAATATGACATCAATGAAGCCGAACTGATGGACACTACCGACATCCGGGATTCCAAGGGCGAGGAAGACGAATGGGTGCGCGTCACCTGTGCCGACGGCTCCCAGCCATGGCTCCTCTATGACGAAGTCGTCGCGGTGCCTGGAATCGCACCCTCGCCGATCACCGGCTATGGCGACGCGTCCGACATCACCGCCGACCAGGTCGACTCGATCCGGTTTGACGCCGAAGTGAATGCCGCCGCCGCCGCCGAGGCCGCGAACCAGCCGTTCGAATAGGACTCAGTCGTCGCGGAAGCGGTTGGTGATCGGATAACGCCGGTCGCGGCCGAAATTCTTGCCGCCCACCTTAACACCCGGCGGCGCTTGGCGGCGCTTGTATTCGGCAATGTACAAGAGATGCTCGATGCGCCGCACGGTCGCCGCGTTATGCCCGCGCTTCAGAATGTCGTCGATATCTTCCTCAAGGTCCACGAGGCCGCGCAGGATATCGTCCAGCACTTCGTAGGGCGGCAGGCTGTCATCGTCGCGCTGGTCTTCGCGCAGTTCCGCCGACGGCGGCTTGGTGATGATCCGTTCCGGGATGACCTCGCCACCCGGACCCAGCGCGCCGCGCGGGATCTGCGTATTGCGCCATTTCGCAAGTTCGAACACTTCGGTCTTGTAGAAATCCTTCAGTGCATTGTAGCCGCCGCACATGTCGCCATACAGCGTCGCATAGCCGACCGCCATTTCGCTCTTGTTGCCCGTCGTCACCACCATGTGGCCAAATTTGTTCGACAGGGCCATCAACGTCACCGCCCTCAGGCGCGACTGGATGTTCTCTTCCGTCGTATTCGGTTGCGTGTCCTTGAACTGCTCGGCCAGCATCTCGTCCAAGGCATCCACGCCAGGCCGGATGTTGATGATGTCATACTTGCAGCCGAGAAGTTCGGCGCAGGCCTTGGCATCTTCCAGGCTATCCGAACTCGTATATTTCGACGGCATCATCACGCACCAGACGCGCTCGGCGCCCAGCGCGTCCACCGCCATCGCCGCCGTCAGCGCGCTGTCGATGCCGCCGCTCATGCCCAGAACGACGCCCGGGAACCGGTTCTTGTTGACATAATCGCCCAGCGCCAGAACTGCCGCACGGTATTCCGCTTCCCAGCCCTCTGTCAGCGTCTCCTTTGGCCCACTCTGGAAGCTGCCGGTCGCGCCATCGAACGCGACCATGGCCGTGCCCGTTTCGAAATCGCCCAGCAACTGGTGTTCGGTGCCATCATCGTCCACGGCATAGCTCGAGCCGTCAAACACCAGCTCGTCCTGCCCGCCGACCTGGTTGACGAACAGATAGGGCAGGCCGGACTTGCGCCAGGCCGAAAAGGTCGAATGGCGCTCGGCATGCACCGTCCGGCGCCAGGGCGAGCCATTCGGCACGACCAGCACCTGCGCGCCCGCGCTTTTCAACGCCAGCGGCACCCGGTCGAACCAGATATCCTCACAGATCGCGACGCCCACTTTCACGCCCTTTAGCGAGAACACGAAGGGCGCTCC
Organism: Hyphomonas sp.; assembly: GCF_037969335.1. Taxonomy (GTDB): domain Bacteria; phylum Pseudomonadota; class Alphaproteobacteria; order Caulobacterales; family Hyphomonadaceae; genus Hyphomonas. The sequence goes on from NZ_JBBKXE010000021.1 coordinate 6,352, forward strand.
GGTGCCCGCATCAAAGATGCGCTTCTCGTCGAACACGCCATAATTGGGCAGTTCGCGCTTGTCACAACGTCCGGCCACATGGCCGTCTTTCAGCAGTACCGAGGAATTGTGGACCTTGTCGCCGTCCCGCCACGGCGCGCCGATCAATATGGCCGGGCCGCCTGCGGTCTCGCCTGCCAGCGTCTCCACAGCCGCCATCGACAATGTCACCGCCGAAGGCTTCAACACCAGATCTTCCGCCGGATAGCCGAGAATGAAGAGTTCGCTCAGCACCAGCAGGTCGGCGTCACGTTCCCGCGCCTCGGCATAGGCCTCGCGCGCCAGCGCCAGGTTGCCATTGATGTCACCAACCACAGGGTTCAGCTGCGCCGCGAGAATATCCAGGACTTTGCTCATTCTGAGCATTTAAAGGGGGAGGTTGGAGATGTCATGTATTTTACGCGCCGTCCTTCTACCAGCGGAGAAGGGTGGGCTCATTGCATGCATGAAAAAGCCGGCGGAACCCCGCCGGCTTTTTCAGATTTGTCCGGTTGGCCTCAGCCCGGGAGCTTGGCCTTGCGCAAATAGGGCAGGACAGCATCGAACTTGCCGAACTTGGCCGTCGCGTCGGCATCATTGAGGCTCGGCGGAATGATCACGTCTTCGCCGACTTTCCAGTTGGCCGGAGTCGCAACCGTGTATTTCGCTGCCGTCTGCAATCCGTCGAGCGCGCGCAGCACTTCGGCGAAGTTGCGACCGACATTCATCGGATAGGTCATCGACAGTTTGAGCTTCTTGTCCGGCCCGACGATGAAGACGACGCGCACGGTCTGGCTGTCAGCGGCGGTGGCATTATTGGGCAGGTAGGCCTCGGCGGGCAGCATGTCCAAAGCCTTGGCAACTTTGAGATCGCTGTCGGCGATGATCGGGAAGCTGGCTTTAGCACCGGCGACCTTCTCGATGTCGCCCTTCCATTTCTTGTGCTCTTCAACACCGTCGACGGAAATGCCGATCACTTTGGTGTCGCGCTTGGCCCATTCGTCGGCTAGCTGTGCGACAGCGCCGAACTCAGTGGTGCAGACCGGGGTGAAGTCCTTGGGATGCGAAAACAGGATGGCCCAGTGGTCGCCAATGAAATCATGCAGTGCGAACGCGCCCAGATCGGTCTCGACAGTGATGTTTGGAATCGTATCGTTGATGCGAAGTCCCATAGTGCTTGTCCTTCTTCAATTGATTGAGCATCTAGTTGCTCCCCTGTACTTAAGAAGAACTCCGACAGGTTGAAGGGCTGCAGCCTGTGATCGGTCGAGCAAATAGTCGCAGGCTCAGCGCAGGGCACCCACCTTGCCGTCCCCGCAAGAGCGCGCGCCGGAACCTTAGGCAACGGCAGATCGATGGATGCGGCATGAGTCTCCGGCCTGCACCGGAGATGCGGACAATCAGATATCCAGTTCGTCGACGAAGGCGGCGTTTTCCTGAATGAACTTGAATCGTGTTTCAGCCTTCTTGCCCATCAGGATGTTGATCAGGTCTGATGGCTTCACTTCCGTCAGCGCGTCGAGCGAATCCGGCAGCGTGATGCGGGCCAGCGTGCGGGTGGCCGGGTTCATCGTTGTTTCTTTCAGCTGCGACGGGTTCATCTCGCCGAGACCCTTGAAGCGCACCATGTCGACCTTCTGGTTCGGCTTGAAGTGCTTGGCCATGATCTCGGCGCGCTGGGTCTCGTCCATCGCATAGGCAATTGTGCCCTTGTTCGAAAGACGGAACAGCGGCGGCTGGGCCATGAACAGGCGGCCGCTCTCGATCAGGCCCGGGGTCATCCGGAAGAAGAAAGTGATCAGCAGCGCCGCGATATGCGCGCCGTCAACGTCGGCATCAGTCATGATGATGATGCGTTCATAGCGCAGCTCGTCGAGGTCGAACTTGCGGCCGAGCTGGGTGCCGAGCGCGAGGGCGAGATCGTTGAGCTCCTGGTTGCCCGCCAGCTTGTCGGCCGAGGCGCTTTCGACGTTCAGGATCTTGCCGCGAAGGGGCAGGATGGCCTGGGTTTTCCGGTCGCGTGCCTGTTTGGCGCTGCCGCCCGCCGAGTCGCCTTCGACGAGGAAGAGTTCGGTGCCTTCCGGGCCTTTCGAGGCGCAGTCGGCCAGCTTGCCCGGCAGGCGCAGGCGCTTGGTGACGGACTTGCGGCTGATCTCTTTCTGCTTGCGGCGGTTGGCGCGTTCTTCGGCCCGGTCGATCGCCCAGGTCAGCAGCTTGTCGGATTCCTTGGGGCTGCCGGCCAGCCAATGGTCGAAGCGGTCGCGCACGGCATTTTCCACCAGGCGGAAGGCTGCCGTGGTCGACAGCTTGTCCTTGGTCTGTCCGACGAATTCGGGATTGCGGATGAACACGGACAGGAGCAGGCCCGAATGGCCCATAATGTCTTCCGCCGTGATGTCGCTGCCCTTTTTCTGGCCGGTCAGTTCGGCAAAGTTGCGCAGGCCCTTGGTGATGGCCGACCGGAAACCGGCCTCATGCGTGCCGCCTTCGGGCGTCGGGATCGTATTGCAATACGAGCGGGCAAAGCCGTCGGCCTCGCCAAAGCCCGCGCGGGTCCAGGCAATCGCCCATTCGACCTTGCCTTCCTTGCCCATGTCCACGAGGCCCGTGAACGCGGTTTCGGTAATTGTCGCCTTGTCGTGGAAGACTTCGTCGAGCTGGTCGGCCAGGCCGTTCGGGTAGGAGAGGACCGCTTCGGCGGGAATCTTCGAATCTTCCGGCAGCAGGGCCGGATCGCAATTCCAGCGCACTTCGACGCCGCGATAGAGATAGGCTTTCGAGCGGGCCATCTGGAACAGGCGGGCCGGGCGGAAGCGCAGCTTCTCGCCGAATATCTGGGTGTCCGGGCGGAACTTGACGCTCGTGCCGCGCCGATTGGGCGCCGCGCCGACCTTTTCCAGCTTTCCCGTCGGCAATCCGCGGGAAAAGCACTGGCGGTAAAGCACCTTGTCGCGGGCCACCTCGACCTCGACCAGTTCCGACAATGCATTGACGACGGAGATGCCGACGCCGTGAAGGCCGCCGGCCGTTTCATAGGCCTTGTCGGAGAACTTGCCGCCCGCGTGGAGCGTGGTCATGATCACTTCAAGCGCTGATTTCTTGGGGAATTTCGGGTGCGGGTCGACCGGGATGCCGCGGCCATTGTCTGACACGGTCAGGAAGTTGTCGGCGTCCAGCTTGATCTCGATACGGGTGGCATGGCCGGCGACGGCCTCATCCATCGAATTGTCCAGCACTTCGGCGAACAGGTGATGGTAGGCGCGCTCATCTGTGCCACCGATATACATGCCCGGCCGCTTGCGAACGGGCTCCAGTCCTTCAAGAACTTCGATATCCTTGGCCGAATAGCCTGAAGAGTCTGGTATCATGGTGTCGAACAGCTTTGCTTGATTGGCAGCGCCCATATGTGGTCTCCCTTAGTGGGCAAGCGACTCAGTGTCGATATTGGGAGAACATAATGCCCGTCACGATTAATACCCCGTTAACCCTGCAGAGCGGCCTGACCTTTCCGAACCGATTGGTGAAAGCCGCCATGACAGAGGGACTCGCCGATCCGCGCAACCGGGTAACTGAGGAACATCTGACCCTTTATCGCCGCTGGGCGGAAGGCGGGGCAGGCGGCCTGATCACCGGAAATGTCCAGATCGACCGCCATCATCTCGAACGCGTCGGCAATGTCGTGATTGATGCGAAGACCGGCGAAGACGAGATGGACGGCTTGTCGCGCTGGGCCGAGGCCGCCAAATCCGGGGGCGCTGCCCTGATCATGCAGGTCAGTCATGCCGGTCGCCAGACGCCGAAACTTGTGAATCCGCGCCCGGCGGCCCCAAGTCCCGTCGCGCTTGGCCTGCCCGGCGGCCAGTTCGGTGAACCGCGCGCCATGACGCCGGACGAAATTCGCGCCGTTGTCGAAGGCTTCGGTCGCGCCGCCAAGGTCGCCAAACGCACCGGATTTGACGGCGTTCAGGTCCATGCTGCCCACGGCTACCTGCTCAGTTCCTTCCTCTCGCCCCTTGCGAAACGGCGCGAGGATGACTGGGGCGGCCCGCTGGAAAACCGCGCGCGCTTGCTGGTCGACTGTGTTCGCGAGGCCAAAGTGCAGGGCGGGGTAGGGTTTTCGGTCTCGGTGAAGCTCAATTCCGCCGATTTCCAGACGGGCGGCTTCAGCCACGCGGATTGCCTCATGGTGATCGACATCCTGAACGGGCTGGGCGTTGATTTCGTAGAGATTTCCGGTGGTAATTACGAGCAGCCCAAGATGATGGACATGGAAGGCCTGGAGCCTTCGTTCGAAGAAACCAAGCGCACATCGACCCGCGAACGGGAGGCTTACTTCCTCTCCTATGCAAAATCGGTCCAGGACCGGGCCAGCATGCCCCTGATGGTCACAGGCGGCTTCCGAACGCTGAGTGGCATGAATGCCGCGCTCGCATCGGGTGAAGCGGACCTGATCGGAATCGGGCGCCCGCTCTGCGTCGATACGGCGACGCCGGCGAAGCTTCTGGCGGGCGAAATCGAGACTGCCGACCGCTGGGAAGCGCAATTGCGCATCGGTCCTGGCCTGTTCGGGCCGAATTCGCCGATCAAACTGGTCAAGGCCCTTAACGGTTTCGGCGCACAGGGGTGGTATTATGAACAGCTTCGCTTGTTGGCGGCGGGAAAGGCGCCCAGCCCCAAACTCGGCGTTCTCAAGGCCTTCGTGGCCCATCAGAAACGGGAAACAGTGAGTGCCAAGGCGTGGCGGGCCGCGATGCCTTGATTTCAGGCGGATTTCCAATTCCCCAGAATCTTGCGCATTCTTCGGGTTGAAGCAGGGCCCCTTACAATCCACATCTTAGTCAATCGTTCGACTTTCTTCATGAGTGTCGGGCAGAGTACAAAGGGTCGCTGCCATGCGGGGCCCAAATTCCAAGGAGGCATTCAAATGCCAGTACTGAAGAACCTTCCGGTGTTGCCGCTACGGGACATCGTTGTTTTTCCGGACATGGTCGCCCCTCTCTTCGTGGGCCGCGACAAGTCTGTGCGTGCGCTCGAAATGATTGATGAGGGCGATAATGAAATCATGCTGGTGGCCCAGCGCGACGCTGCGATCGACGATCCTGGCGCCGATGACGTGCACGAGATCGGCACGGTCGCCACCATTCTCCAGCTTCTGAAGCTGCCCGACGGCACCGTGAAGGTTCTCGTCGAAGGCCAGACACGTGCGCGCCTGCAAAAACTGCATGATCGCGGCGACTATTTCGAAGCCGAAGTCGAAACCATTCCCGAGGCTGATTCCGATGGCGGCGACGTGCAGGCCTTGATGCGCGCCGTTCAGGAGCAGTTCGAGAATTATGTAAAACTGAACCGCAAGATTCCGCCGGAATCCGTCACCACGATCGGCCAGCTGACCGAGCCGGGCAAACTGGCCGATGCCGTTGCCTCGCAATTGTCGGTCAAGATTTCCGACAAGCAGGAATTGCTCGAACTTTCCGACATCAAGGACCGCCTCGAAAAGGTGTTCGCCCTGATGGAAGGCGAGATGGGCATGCTGCAAATGGAGCGGAAGATCAAAAACCGCGTCAAGCGGCAGATGGAGAAGACCCAGCGCGAATATTACCTCAACGAACAGATGAAGGCGATCCAGCGCGAGCTGGGCGAACAGGGCGGCGACGGCGGCGAACGCGACGAAGTGGCCGAACTGGAACAGAAAATCGCCGATACGCCTTTCTCCGAGGAAGCCCGCACCAAGGCCGAAGCCGAGGTCAAGAAACTGCGCCAGATGTCTCCGATGTCTGCGGAATCCACCGTCGTGCGCAATTATCTCGACTGGCTCCTGTCCCTGCCATGGGGCAAGCGCAAGGATATCCAGACCGATCTTGCGAAAGCCGAGAAGCAGCTTGATGACGACCATTACGGTCTCGAGAAGGTCAAGGAACGGATCCTCGAATACCTTGCCGTGCAGAAGCGCACCGGCAAGCTGAAAGGCCCGATCCTCTGCCTCGTCGGCCCTCCGGGCGTCGGCAAGACCTCGCTCGGCAAGTCAATCGCCGAAGCCACGGGACGCGACTTCGTGCGCGTGTCTCTCGGCGGTGTGCGTGACGAGTCCGAAATTCGCGGGCACCGGCGCACCTATATCGGCTCGATGCCGGGCCGGATCGTTCAGTCGCTGAAAAAGGCGAAGACCGGTAACCCGCTCTTCCTGCTGGATGAGATCGACAAGATGGGTATGGACCATCGTGGCGATCCTGCCTCGGCCCTGCTCGAAGTGCTCGACCCGGAACAGAACGCTACGTTCAACGACCACTATCTTGAAGTCGATTATGACCTTTCGGATGTGATGTTCGTCACCACGGCGAACTCGCTCAACATGCCCCAGCCCTTGCTGGACCGTATGGAGATCATCCGGATCGCCGGCTATACCGAGGACGAGAAGGTCGAAATCACCAAGCGTCACCTGATCCCTCAGGTGCGTGAGGATCATGGCCTGAAAGCCGACGAGTGGATCGTCACCGACGAAGCCGTTCGCGACCTTGCGCGGTACTATACCCGTGAGGCTGGTGTCCGGTCGCTGAAGCGTGAGATTGCGCGGCTTGCCCGCAAAGTCGTACGCAAGCTGGCCACAGACGAGACGCTGACCACGGTCACCATCACCGCGGAGTCCTTGCCGGACTATGCTGGCGTGCGGAAATTCCGTTACGGTCTTGCTGACAAAACCGACCAGATCGGTGCCGTCACTGGTCTCGCATGGACGGAATCGGGCGGCGACCTCCTCACCATCGAGGCGGTCAAGATGCCGGGTCGTGGGAACATGAAGGTCACGGGCAACCTGCGCGATGTGATGAAGGAATCGATCCAGGCGGCGAGTTCGCTTGTCCGGTCCCGGTCTGTCATGCTCGGCATCAAGCCGACTGTGTTCAGCACCAATGACATCCACGTGCACGTGCCCGATGGCGCGACGCCCAAGGATGGGCCGAGTGCCGGTGCGGCCATGACTACGGCCATCGTGTCGCTGCTGACCGGTATCCCGGTCAACCGCGAAGTCGCGATGACGGGTGAAATCTCGCTGCGCGGACATGTCCTGCCAATCGGCGGCCTGAAGGAGAAACTCCTCGCGGCCCTGCGCGGCGGCATCAAGACGGTGTTGATCCCGGAAGAGAACGAGAAGGATCTCGAAGACATTCCGGACAATGTGAAGACCGGCCTCCGGATCATCCCGGTGTCGGACATCAATGAAGTGCTCGAGCTTGCGCTCAGCGCCCCGTTGAGCCCGATTGTCTGGTCTGAAGCCGACGAAGCCGCCCTCCAGGCGAGCCTCTCAGGCCAGCCAGCCTCGGCTTCGGACGCTGTGCGCACGCACTAGTCCCTGACACATGAACAGGAAACGGCCGCGTCGATGACGCGGCCGTTTTTTTGGACTGCCGACCCGGTGGAACAGAGTCGGCAGGGGATCATTGGTCTGTCAGATATTAAAACTGACAGGAGACACGCTATGAGAATTTTGGTCGCAGGCGCCACCGGGAACACAGGCGCACGCCTCGTGAAGGCTCTCGCCGAGGCTGGTCATGCACCCGTCGCGATGGTGCGGGAAAGCTCCGATACAAGCGTGCTCCCAGCCGGGTGCGAAACGCGCATGGCCGACCTGGCGGACCTGCCCGCCGGTGTCGCGAGTGATGTCGATGCCGTGATCTTTGCGGCTGGCTCGGGCGGGCACACGGGTGATGACGTGACGGACAAGGTGGACCGCGACGGCGCGATCACGCTGATCGATGCGGCGGTTGATGCCAAGGTCGGTCGGTTCGTGATGCTGAGTTCCGTGGGCGCAGACGACCCGTCGAATGGACCCGTGGGCCTTCGCCATTATCTGGAAGCCAAGCACAAAGCCGACGAGCACCTGAAATCAGCGGACGTGGCCCATGTCATCGTCCGGCCGATCAGCCTGAGCGACGATTCGGGAAACGGTCTCGTGTCAATTGCCGAACAGGTGGACCGGGACGGCGAGGTGACGCGGGATGATGTTGCTGCGGTCCTCGCTGCGTCCGTGACGCAGGCAGGGCTTGGCGGCAAGGTGTTCGAAATGGCGGCGGGCAAGACACCGGTTGCGCGCGCCATCGCGGACGCTGCGGCCTGACGTTAAAGGTTGGGGTGCAACTCGTCTTTTTCACACGCGCTCTCTTGCTTTTTGGTTCAATAATCCGCAAAAGCCCGCGATTGGATAGGGCGGTTAGCTCAGTTGGTAGAGCATCTCGTTTACACCGAGAGGGTCAGCGGTTCGAGCCCGTTACCGCCCACCATTTTTTGTCTTTCAGGTACTTGATGGTCTCTGTCCGGCAGCCTGCGATTGCCAGCCAGTCGCGCGGCTAACGCGATCATGCCATGCGGGCTAGCGCGACGGCATGCGCATATCTGTATCGACCGCGCAGATACCCGATTTGATGAGCGTCGTCATTTGGTCGGCGATTTCCATTGGCGACGGCTTGGGATGGTTCTGCCGCCACTTCTGGATCCAAAAGAATGCGCCGGCTGACACACTGACAATCTCCGGGTCGTCATTTTCGATGCTGCCGGTCTTCACCGCTGATTCGAGCGCCGCACGCATCTTGCTGGTAATGGTGTTGGAGCGATCCAGATAGTGCTTTGGCAGCCGCGTTAGGCCGGGTTGAAGAGCAAGAGGCGGGGCGGAATTAGCCTGTGCCTGGCAATTGAGATGAAGTACCGAAAGCAGGATGTCCAAAGGACCGGCGCCGGACGCCTCGGTCCTGTCGATAATCATTTCATATTGCTTGAAGGCTCGCTCATAGCAACGCTCGACAAGGTCGGCCTTGTCCTGGAAATGATGATAGATCGCGCCCTTGCTGGCGCCAACAGCCTCGGCAATGGCCTCGATGGAGGCGCCATCCAGGCCCCGCCGGTTAAACAACAAAGAAGCCGCTGCAATCAGTTGCGACTGACGAAGCAGATTGGCATCTGACCTGTCGAATACATTGTAATTTTGATGGGTGAGGCTGGCATAGTCGAATTTGCAAACGAAATCCTCGCCATCCCTGGAACGAAGTCCATGGAAGAAGAGATTTTGTATCGTGACGATCAATTCTTGACGTTTTGTCCGCGCAGTATCTTCATTGTCGGTGAGCCAGTTCGTCCAAAGCAATGACCAACTCATCATTCCAAGCAACGCGTATGATGCTATCTCAGGATCGAAACCCTTGAATACGCCTTTGGCTTGCCCGGCCTTGAGTATGTTGCTGAGGTCGACGACGTGTGTGTCGCACCGCGATTGTAGTTGCTCACAATAGGGCTGCTCCAAGATATCGATATCGGCGAGAACGGCGCGCTGGGGGCGGTCTGACTGCAGCGTTTGCGCAATGAAGAGCGCAATCTGCTCCCTGGGCTCAGGCTGGGCGGCCACCACCGCCTTCAGATCCGATTCAATCGTTTCGCAGGATCTGATATAGCATTGCCGGACCAGGTCCGCTCGGTCTTTCACGTAGTAGTATAGCGCGTTTCGAGACAGTCCAAGCTGATCGGCAATATCACTCAACCTAACGCCACCAGCGCCTTCGTCATTCATCAGGCGCGCGCCGACGTCTAGTATGGCGTCGCGTTTGGAGGACCGCCGGGATGACCGTCCTGTGGCATTGCCGTCAAACTGTTTGCGGGGAGCTTGCGTCATGAGCTCTGGATAGCAGTCTGATATCAGAGACTCAAGAAAACAGTGCGCTTTGATATGTTGGCATACCCATTTGTCGAAAAATGCTTGCGTTGCATAATTTACCATGCTGTACCGAAAACATACTCAATCGTCGAAACAGCAGAATTGAGATTCGGGAGAAGACAATGATCAAGACAAATCGGTTACTCACAGCACTGATGACAAGCGCCGCACTTGCCGGGCTGTACGGTGGCCAGGCTGGTGCGCAGGAGGCGATGGAAACATCCGACCGTGTATTGAATACCGTCACTGTAACAGCCCAGAAACGCGAGCAGAGCACACTTGATGTGGGCATCGCAATTTCGGTCGTTGGCGAGCAGGAAATAGCCGCGCGCCGCATTGAAACGCCTTCTGACCTCGTCGTGTTCACGCCAAACGCGACGGTCAAAGAGAATATTCCTGGCCTGATGCCAGTCATTACCATTCGCGGCGTTGGGCTCAATGATTTCAATGCCACCAACAACCCGGCAACAGGCGTCTATGTCGACGAAGTGTCGCTGAGTTCACTTGCATTGCTTAGCTCGGACCTGTTCGACCTCGAGCGCATGGAAGTTCTGAAGGGGCCGCAGGGAACCTTGTATGGTCGTAATTCGACAGCGGGCGCTCTCAACATAATCTCGGCCAAGCCGAACCTTGATGCCGCATCGGGCCGCGCACAACTCGGTCTTGGAAATTATGAAAGCCGGGACCTGGAACTGATGGCCAATATCCCCGTATCCGACAGGCTGGCGGTACGTCTCTCAGGCAAGGGAGTGGTTCAGGACGAGGGCTTTTATTTCGACGAGACGCGCGGTCGTGACGTCGGCCGCCGCGAGGTATTGGCGGGACGCGCCCAAGCGTTCTGGACGCCCACCGATAAAGTCGATGTCCTCTTGAAACTGGAGGGCCAGCAAGGGCGCTCTGAACTTGGATCGCCAGAGTTCTTCGGCGCCCTGCCAACCCCGACAGAGACAGATTGCCCTGGCGCGACGGGATGTTCCAACTTCTTCGGATATACCGATACCGATGGCGATCCGTTCCGGGGCGCATGGTCTGTCGATCCCGAATACAATTACGATCAAGTGGGTGCGACGGCTCGCGTTGAGGCAGATCTTGGATCGGCCACGCTCACATCGGTGACGGGTTATATCAATTTCAGCCGTGAGTTTGCGTCCGATACGGATGCGGGGCCCCTGCGCCTGACGGATTTCAACAATAATGACGACGTCACCCAGGTGTCCCAGGAAGTGCGCCTGTCGGGAAACAATGATCTGCTCGACTGGCAGGTCGGCGTTTTCTATTCCCAGGATGATGTCAAAACCATCTATTCAGGTGAACTGCAGGACCTTTTCAACACGACGACACTTTCCATCGCCGACCAAGAATCGACGTCCAAGGCCATATTCGGAAACGCGGAATGGTGGCTGAGCGATACGCTCAGCCTGATCACCGGTCTTCGGTACTCTGATGAAACCAGGGAGACCGTCAACTCTACGCAAGATAACGTTTCCGAGATCGGCGGGAGCTTTTTGTCGATGGCGCCGTTTGGTTCACCGGCCATCGTGCTGGCATCTGTCGATGATGAAATCAATGACACAAGCTGGTCATGGAAGATTGGAGCGAACTGGAAGCCGCGCGAGGATATGCTCCTCTATGCGAGTGCCTCACAAGGCACCAAGTCGGGCGGATTTTTTGCTGGCGTGGCCACGAGTACGGCCCAGCTGATTCCCTACGAGCCTGAAACGCTTGTTTCCTATGAGGTCGGGATAAAGGGAAGCCTGGCGGCAGAGGGCGTATCCTATGACGCCAGTGCCTTTTATTATGACTATAGCGACGTTCAGACCTTTATCCGTGACACTGTAGGTGCCCTGGCCGTCCAGAGACTTGGTAATGTGAGCGAGGCTGAACTCTACGGCGCCGATCTCAGCGTCACATATCAACCGGCAGCGCTGGATGGGCTGTTGCTGAACGCGGGGGCAGGACTGCTATCGAGCGAGCTGGGCGCGTTCGATGCAACGGCGGGAACAGTACCAAAAGGCAACGATATGCCCGATGCGCCCGAACTCACACTCAATCTTGGAGCAGCGTACACAACCGATATAAGCGAACGCCTCGCCATACGCGTTTCACTGGATGGTCGCTATCAGTCGGAAACCTTCCGGGATGCACTGAACGATCCGTTGCTTCATTCTGATGGATACTGGGTCGCCAATGCCCGCGTGTCCTTGTTTGAAGAGGATAACTGGGATCTGTCGGTGTGGGGCAAGAACCTTGGCGACGAACAATACGTTACCCAGGGTGTGAACCAACTGGCGTTTGGCTATGGATTCCGCGTTTATGGTGCACCGCAGACTTACGGCGTTTCGCTCACGAAAAGTTTTTGAGGAGCGCCCCATGACGAATATAGAAGGTTTTTGCGACCCGAAATTCGATGCCGTGAAAGCGGCGTTCGAAAGCAATTTCAAGAGCCATGGTGAGATAGGCGCATCGGTCAGCATCTTTGATGGCGCGAATTGCCTGGTCGATCTCTGGGGCGGACATCTTGACACGGAACGTACGAAGCCGTGGCAGAAAGACAGCCTGGTCAATGTCTGGTCCACGACAAAGGGCGTTACGGCAGTGTGCTATGCGATGGCCGTTGATCGCGGCGTGCTGCGCTACGAAGACAGAGTGGCAGATTATTGGCCGGAGTTTGGTGCTGCAGGCAAGCAGGACATCACGATCGCGATGCTCCTGTCGCACCAAGGCGGGCTTTGCGGCTTTCGCCAACCCGCAGTCATCGACGACTATTATGATGTGGAAGCTGCCGCGGCGACCTTTGCTGCCGCCGAACCTATCTGGACGCCTGGAACCCAGTCAGGATACCACGCGATCAGCATTGGTGCGCTGGCGTCGGCCCTCTTCAAGCGCGCGGAAGGGCGATACATCCGCGAATTCGTCGCGGATGAATTGCAGGGGCGGATGGGCCTGGATATGTTCGTCGGACTGCCCGGGGATGAAGAAGGCCGCTGCGCGCCCCTGATCGCGCCACCCGAATTCAGCTCTGAATCAACCGCTGTGGAGTTCACCGAGGCTCAGATCGCTGCCCTGGTGAATCCTCCGATGAATGCGCTAGTTGCAAACACACCTGCGTGGCGTTCCGCTGAAATTCCTTCGGCCAATGGACACATGACTGCGCGAGCACTGGCCAAACTTTATGCGGCGCTGGCGACCGCCGGCGAGATAAATGGACAGAGGCTGATCAGCCAGGAAACCCAAGCCAAGGCGACAAATATGCAAATTCAGGGTGTCGATGCCGTCCTTGGTATCGACGCGCGATGGGCCTGCGGATTCCTGTTGAACACAAATGAACTGTATGGCCCCCAATCGCAGAGTTTTGGACATTCCGGATGGGGCGGTTCATTCGGGTTCGCCGATCCGAAATCCGGCATTGGAGTCGCCTACACAATGAACCGCATGGGGACTGATTTGGTCGGTGATCCGAGAAACATGGCTTTGATCGCTGCGATATACGCATCCCTCTGACATGCGCTTAAGATGCGTGTTGTCTTCTTTTGCACCAAAGTCAAAACCAGATTTTGGTGTGATAACTTGCTGCTATGAGCAGGAAGATCTGCGCAGCACAATTCAAGACGTCGTAATTTTCTACGGGCACCCAATTGCTCGTGAAAGGATGTTGCGGTGCACTTCGCTCGTGCCGGAATAAATGGTTGCTGCCCGTGTCGCGAGATACTTTGCTTGAGCGAATGCGCTGTGGGGCGCCGCTTCCAGGCCAATTTCGGTTATATCCTGGTGCAATTCGGTTGCAAGAAGTTTCAATGCAGACGTCGCTGGCGCCGGTGCAACGGAGACAAGTCCCGCAGCCACCCGCGTTTCGAATGCCTCGAAATCATCAATCCGCCTCCCCAAGTCCGATAGCTTTGCCTGCACAATGGAATCCGAGTCCGTCGCTTCGCGCTGTGCCGCCCGTAGCGCGCGACGGAGAACGCCGGTGGTTGTATTGTTGGAGCGTGCGATCGACATCAGGCGTTTGGCCATCTTCCAGCCTCCGCCAATCGTGCCAATCCGGTCCGAAGCGGGCGTGCGAACCTTGTCGAAGAAGACTTCATTGGTTTCGTGCTGGCCATCAATGAAGCGGATCGGGCGCACATCAATGCCCGGTCGGTTCATTTCCACCAGGAGGAATACGAGCCCTTCTCCGCCTCGCGAACCTGGGTCGCTGCGGGCCAGAAGAAACATGTGTGTGGCGTATTGTGCAAAGCTCGTCCACAGCTTGCTGCCGGTGAGGATAAAATCATCACCATCCTGTTCGGCCCGAAGGGATAGCGCGGAAAGGTCCGAACCTGCTTGAGGTTCGGAAAACCCCTGGCACCATTCATGTTCACCGCAAAGGATGGCTGGAAGATAGCGTTTCTTCTGTGCCGGCGAACCATCTTCAATGATCAGTGGACCAATCGTGCGGACACCAGAAGACTGCAGGACAGGCGCATCACGCTCGGCGCAGGCATTCTCGAAATAGAGTCGTTGCGCGGTACTCCAGCCTGCTCCGCCATGCTCGACCGGCCAGGAGGGCGCAAGCCATCCACGCGCAAGAAGACTGTCTCGCCAAGCTTCGCATGCGTCGCGTGCGGACTTCAGTCCGGTCGTCTCGCGGCCCGCGGCGGATAGGGCTTCGGTCAGCGATTCATCAAGAAACGCCTCGACCTCGGATCGGAAGGTTTGGTCAACACGTCGAGCGGCGCTGTCTCGGTCGTTTGGGTCTGGGGTTAAACCTGCACCATCCATTTCAATCTCCGTCAGCCATGCCACGTCCGCCACTACCGCGTGTGGCGCAACGGTCTGCAATAGGGGATTATACGGTGTGTGTCCGAACCCGCTGCCCTGATTGGGCAATGGCCCAGCGCACTAGGTGCTGAACTTGCGAATCATATTTCCGATTGTCTTGTCGAGTACCAATAGCTCTGCAGATTGCGGCACCAGTTGACCGGAAAGACTCGCCCGCAAATTTTCCAGATCAAACACCATTTCGCGGGCGCCAGCATCAGGGATGGTGCTTTCAATCCAGCCAATAAGAGCGAAGCGCGTTCCCCGTGTCACTTCAGCGACGCGGTGGAGAGATGACGAAGGATAGAGGACGAAGGATAGAGGACGAGCGATCCCGCTTCTGGTTTCTCGCAAAGTGTCACACCGGTTCGTTCTATCACGAGTTCTCCGCCGTCATAGGACTTAGGGTCGGATAGAAAAAGTGTATAGGACAGGTCTGTTCTGACACGGGCTTCACCGGTGCCAATATATGCATTGTCGACATGCAATCCATATGCGCCGCCTTCCGCGGTCTTGCTCAATATTGGTTTTGAGAACTTGCGCGGCTGACCCGCCGCGCGAATAACAGGATGCCCGGAAATCGTATCGAGTATTTGCTTGCGGAGCTTGACGCCCGTGCGCGAGGAAAGGTCAGCCTGGAGATTGCGTTTGACGCGTCTGGCGACCGATCCGGCCGTTTCTGCGCCGTCCTGCCACTGCAAGGTGTCGATCAGTGAGCGCGCTTCGCTCAGCATTTTTGCGTCAAGCACGTCTGAGATTGTGAGCAGCATTGCCTCTCCACTTGCGAATAAGTTGCAATTACGGCAGTAGGTCTAGAGCAATGCAAACGCGGTTTAAAGGTTTCAATCTCATGGGCATCACTATCAAACGCTGGACACGTCTTGGTCTTGGAACCGTGATGGCAGTCGGGGTCATCGGGGCATGTGGCCGTGCAGATGGCCCGACCAGTCCGCACCAGGGAGATTTGCCGCAATCTTCTCCGGAAATGACCACTGCGGTTCTGCCTCCACTCGAAGAGGGCAGCGCGGCGTTCGCTGGTGGTGGGGAGGGCGGAGAAGGCGAAGGTGGCGTTTCAGTGACGGCGGCTGCAACCGATGCTGTGGTCTACAATTCGGCGCTTGCAATTGCGGAAGCGCATGTCATCGCGGCGCGAGACGCCTATATCGAGGGTGAACACGAAGCTGCCGGTGAGATGTTTGCCCATCGGGTGTCGGAAGTTCTGTTTGATCTTCAGCCCGTGCTGGTGGCGCAGGGTGTAGACGATTTTTCCGATCTCCTCCTGGACGCGTCTGTCGCCGCCTTGTCAGGTGAAAGTGGCGAGGAGATCGCCGCGCGCACCGACAAGATCGTTGCGGCATTGAGAGAGGCTTCGACCAAGGCTCCCGACGACCAATCAAGCACCGCTTTTATTGCCGCAGGTGTTTGCGCCGATCAGATTGAACGCGCCGCGGACATGTATCGGATTGCCGCAACGTCCGACCGCTATGAGCCCTATCTGGACGGTTATGGATTCTACAAGGCAGCCACGGCCGCCTTCGAACGAAGCGAAGCCGCCATTCGGTCAGAAAACCCTGACGCCGCGGCGGCCATCGACGCAGCGTTGCGCTTGCTTGGGACTGCCTATCCATCCGCGCTCCGGCCGGCGACGCTCGACTCAGACCAGTCTGCGCTGACCGTTGCGGCGTCCAATGTTGTTCTCGCCACCGGGCAATAGTCGCGCTGCCTTCGCAGGGCGGCTAGGCGGTGACTGGGTGGACTGGCCCTCATTGTCAGCCGAGCTTTTTCAGGCGGCTCCCGATTTCGTGTTCGAAGCGTTTTGTCTTCAACGTCTTTCTACAAACCGCTCGGGGTTTCTCTATGGCGACGTGTGTGATGGTGTCGATCAGCAGCGGCTAATTGAACGGCGGTGCCCAATTCTTAGCGGTGCGACAGTGTAGGACGCTCCAGTTCATGAGAGGGGTCCAATCAGACGGATCCAGGGATGGAGCGGCCCTGCGATTGCGTCGCCCGGATGGCGGTCGGTGTGATCACAGGGCCCAGGACAGGTCAACGACGCTATGCGTATTGGAGCAGGCGTATATTCTCCCGGATGGATGCCGTAATCAGCGCGATTTCCTTCGTGCCAAGCGTATCGAGCTCGAGCGTTCTCAAAGACAATGCCCGCGCGGCGCGGAAGGCCAGCGCCTGGCCGATGAGCGTCATGCCCCGGATTCGGGCTGTTTGAGAGGCCGGAACGTCGCCGCTGGCGATCGCTGTCAGGTGGACCACAGCGCGAAAGAAGCGGCCGATAGCGCTGGCGTACAAAATTTCAAACGCCTGGGACGGAGCGGCCTGTTCGCGCAGCATGAACCGGGCCCACTTTTCACTTTCATCGCTTGCCAGCATGGTCACGAACGGCGTCATAATCTCTTCGAGCAGCGAGATCGCCTTTTTCCGGCTGAGCGTGTCACTGAAGATTTCAGATTCAAATGCGCTGAGTACCGGACCGAGCCTTTGGGATACCTGCTCTGCTATCGATGTCGCAGAGGCGAGATAGAGCTTTTCCTTGGTCTTGAAATGATAAGGGATCGCGCCGAGGGAGGCGCCCGCCTTGCTGGCGATAGCGCGGGTCGATGTTCCGTCGAACCCGATAAGGCCAAAGAGTTCGATGCCGGCTGCAACCAGCCGCTCGCGTGTTTCGATACTCCGGGAATCGTCTCGCTTGGTCATTTATGAAGTCTTCTTTCTCAGCAGCCAGGCCGCAGCCGGAAGGGTAGCCATGGCAATCAGGACGAGCGGGAGCGTGTTACGCGCGACATCGGCGAGCGGCAGGTCTTTCAGGAACACGCCTTGCGCCACCACGAGAAAATGCCGGAGCGGGTTGATCTGCGTCGCAACCTGCATCCAGCCGGGCATGTTCTCGATCGGCGACATGAAGCCTGACAGCAACACGGCGGGCGAGGCGAACACGAAGGCGCCAAGAATAGCTTGTTGCTGGGTGGCAGAAATCGCCGAGATGAAGAGGCCAATTCCGATAACGGCCAGCAAGTAGAAGAACATCGAGCCATAGAGTGCGAGCAAGGATCCGGCAAAGGGGATTTTGAATCCGAATATGGCGACAAGGATGAAGAAGGTTCCATGCAGGTAGCCGAAAATCAGGCCCGGAGCCGACTTGCCGACAACGATCTCCAGTGGCCTCAGCGGCGAGACCAGCAACTGGTCGAACGTCCCGAGCTCACGTTCGCGGGCGACCGACAGGGCCGTAACGATGATCGTGGTCAGGAGTGTGATCGTCGCGACCAGTCCCGGCAGGGTGAACCAGGCATATTCAAGATTGGGATTGTACCAGTGACGGATACGTATGGTGTCCGGCGTCGTGCCGCCTGAATATGCCGCTGCCGAGACACGTGAAATGATGGCGGCAAGATACGAATTGACGATCTGCGATGCGTTCGACTTGCGTCCGTCAAGGATGATCTGAACATCGGCCGACTGGCCCGCTTCGATCCGGCGCGTGAAGTCCGGCGCAATATGAACCACAGCAATGACACGTTGGCTGTCGATAGCCTCCTGGATCTGGCTGACCGATTGAAGCTGGATCACCTCATCGAAGGCGGACGCACCCCGGATGCCCGCTTCAACCTCCCGGCCCTGGCTCCCTGTGTCGAGATTGAGGACGGCGATATCGACATTGCGGACTTCCATTGTCATCGCGAAGGCAAAGATCACGAGCTGAAGAAGGGGCGGCACCACGATCACGGCGCGTCCCTTTGGGTCGCGCCAGATGGCAAGCATTTCCTTGATGATGAGAGAGCGGATGCGGTGCCACATGTCAGGCGATCCGCTTCGGCGTGGCCAGCCAGGTGAGCGTCAGGAAGAAGCCCCCGACGGCGAGCATTTTCGCAATCGCTGGCATGAGAACCGACCAGACATCGCCTGCCAGGAACAGTGTCTGCAGGCTGGTCACGAAATAGCGCGCCGGGATCACGGTCGTGACCGTTCGGATCGGCATTGGCATGGCGCTGATTTCGAAGATGAAACCCGACAGCAGGGTCGCTGGCAGGAAACCCGTAAAGAGGGCGAGTTGGGCGGCAACGAACTGATTTTTGGTCACCGCCGAAATCAGCAATCCCTGGCCCAAGGCAGGCACGAGGAAGGCGGCCGCGACCAGGACGAGGGCAAGCACGGAACCCCGGAACGGCACATCGAAGACGAACACTGCAGCCACCGCGCACAGCACCAGGGAACTCATGCCGAGCAGAAAATAGGGCACGATCTTCGACAGCAACAGTTCGGCACGGCTGACCGGTGTCGCGAGTACCGCTTCCATCGTGCCGCGTTCCCATTCGCGGGCAATCACCAGCGCGGTCAGCAATGTGCCGATGATGGTCATCACGACGGCGGTGGAACCCGGCACCAGATTGTAGCGACTGGTCAGTTCGGCGTTGAACCAGAAGCGGGGCTGCGGCGTGATCGCAGCCGGGGCCGCCAGGGCTGCATCACCGAGCTGGCGGGTTTGCCAGACCGCATAGACACCCTGGGCATAGTTGGCGACGAATTGCGCCGTGTTGGGCTGGGAACCGTCGGTCAGGACCTCAATCGGGACCGGATCGCGCGCCCGCATGCGTTCGGAGAAATCGGGCGGTATGACGACAAGTCCGCGCAGCTTTCCGGAAACAAGGTCCGGCTCCAGCGCAGTCTGGTCAAACGCTGTGACAACTTCGAAATAGTCGGACGCCGCAAATGCCTGAACGAGGCTCCGCGCATCGGCGCGTGCATCCTGAACCACCACACCAATGCGGATCGTATTGGAATCGAGGGATATCCCGAACCCGAACAGAAGGAGAAGGATCAGTGGCAGGATGAATGCGATCAGGATGGATGAAGGATCGCGGAAAATCTGGAAGGTCTCCTTGCGCGCAAGAGACAGGGTCCGGCGCAAGGGAGCGGCAAGTGACGAGCTATTCATGCTGCGGCCTCTTCTCGTTCCGAACGCTCGACCAGCTCAATGAACGCATCTTCCATGGTCACGACCGACCCGTCCGCATTGCTGCAGCTCGCCTTCAGTGCCTCTGGTGTGCCCTCAGCAATTGTCCTGCCGCGATATATCAGGTTGATCCGGTCGCAATATTCGGCCTCTTCCATGAAATGCGTGGTGACCAGAACGGCAACATTCTTCGCCGTCAGGGCATTGATGTGCGACCAGAACTCTCGCCGTGTGATCGGATCGACCCCGGACGTTGGCTCATCCAGGAACAGGACTTCCGGCTCGTGCAGCAACGCCGCAGCCAGCGCGAGGCGCTGCTTGAAGCCGAGTGGCAATTGCTTGGCCGTCGTGCTCCGATAAGGCGTCAGATCGAACGCCTCAAGCATGGCGTCGATCCGCTCTTTGGCGCGCTGGCGGCCAAGACCATACACACCCGCGAAGAATGAGAGATTCTGTGCGACCGAAATGTCGCCGTACAGCGAGAATTTCTGAGCCATATAGCCGAGCCGGCCGCGTGCATCGGCAGCCGCTGTGCGCAAATCGAATCCAGCAACACGTCCTTCGCCGTCGCTTGGCTCGGTCAGGCCGCACAACATCTTGAACGTCGTCGACTTGCCCGCACCATTGGGGCCGAGCAATCCCAGGATTTCACCGCGCTTCTGGGTGAATGTGATGTTGGACGCTGCGGTAAAGTCGCCATAGCGCTTGGTCAGTCCGCGCGCCTCAACCACGGCCTCGCCGGTATCTGCATGTTTGCTCATCGCATCGGCCAGGGGTGAGCGGCCATCCGGTCCGCCGCCGAGCCGATCGACAAACGCATCCTCGAAGCGTGGCGCGGCTGGAACGATCTCTGCGTTCACCAGCGTCCTGACATGCGCAAGAACTGCGCCTTGGCGGGTGATCAAGCGGATGGCGTCGCCGTGCAGGATCGCGTCTGCCACCGACGTGTCGCGCAACAGGGGGGCGATGGCGGCGCGGCGCTCCGCCGCCGGAACATGTGCCTGGAAAACGCGACCCGTCATCGGGCTTGTCAGTTCGCCGGGTGGCCCGGAATACAACAGCTTTCCATTGCTGAGCAGGAGGACGTCATCGCATTTTTCTGCTTCGTCGAGATAGGCCGTTGCCCAGACCACGGCCATCGTGTCATCGACGAGTTCGCCAACCATCGACCACAATTCCCGACGCGAAATGGGATCAACCCCCACCGATGGTTCATCCAGAAGGAGCAGGCGGGGCCGGGTCAGCAATGCGCAGGCAAGGCCGAGTTTCTGCTTCATGCCACCGGACAGGGCGCCGGCCAGCCGCGTGGTAAACCGTGCCAGATCGGTGAACTTCAGCAGATGGGAAAAGGTCTCTTCCCTCTGGTCGCCTGAGAGCCCCTTCAGGTCGGCAAACAGGTCCAGGTTCTCCATAACGCTCAGGTCCTCGTACAGGCCAAAGCGTTGCGGCATGTAGCCGAGCATTTCATGCAGGTGGCGTTGCGAAGCATGAGCGCGCTTTCCATCGATGAGCACGTCGCCGTCGCTGGGTCGGCTAAGGCCGGTCAACAGGCGTATCAGGCTGGTCTTTCCGGCTCCGTCGGGGCCGACGAGTCCGGTTATCTTGCCGGTCTCGATGGTTCCGGATACGGCATCAAGTGCCGCCGGACCCTTTGCGGAGAATCGCTTCGTCACCTCGTTGATCTGGACGAAGGGGAGGGGCTTCGGAGAGGTGATCGCGGCATCGCTCATCTGCGCCGTCAATCTGCCGCGGCCGAGCGACTCAATTTGACCGTTACCGGCATGCCTTGGCGCAAGCCGCCGTCTGGCGCATCGATGATGATCCGGACCTGATAGACGAGATCTGTACGCAGATCCGGCGTCTGAACCGCACGAGGCGTGAATTCCGCGACGGGGGAAACAAAGCCAACCTGTCCCTGATAGGCGCTGTCTGGTGCGCTATCGGTGAATACTTTCGCTGCCTTGCCCGGTACGACGACGCCAAGATCGGTCTCGTCGACATAGGCGCGCACCCAGACCGGCTTGGTCAGGGCCAGCGTGGCAACCGGTACGCCAGCGCCAACAATTGACCCAGGTTCACGTACCCTTGCAAGCAATACGCCGTCCGATGGCGCGAGCAGGCTTGTGTCTCCAAGGCTCAATTCAGCTTGCGCGACGGCTGCCTCGGCAGCTTCAACCCCGGCCTCGCCCGCAGCGATATCTTCTGCGCGCGGTCCGATTTTCACCAGCGCCAGATCCTTCTGACCTGCGACAAGGCGCTTTTTGGCTGCGTCGAGTGCGGCGCGGGCAATGTCATAGGCTTGTGGTGACGCAAATCCGCTGTCGCGCAGCTTTGCCTGTCGGTCAAAGGTCTGCTGTGCGACCAGAACATTCGCCTCCAGTTCTTCGACATAGGCGCGTGCCCGGTCGACTTCCTGCGACCGGCTTCCAGCCTTTAGCCGTGCAAGCTCCGCCTTTCGCACTGACGCCTCGGCCGTGGCTTGCGCAACAGCATCACGCAAAGGCGCGATGTCCAGAACCGCGATCACGTCGCCAGCCGAAACCGTGTCACCTTCTTCGAAATTGACGACATCGAGACGGCCCGGAACCCGAAACGCCAGATCCACCTGTCGGATTTCGACATTGCCATAGAGCGTCAGCGCGCTGTCGGTGCCGCCTTCTGCCGGATTGAGACGAGGCCAAATGACGAAGCGCCCAAAAATCAGGGCAACAATCAGAGCGGCTGCGATAATGGCGATACGTTTCATTGATAACTTTCCGGGACAGACGCGATGCCCGTCTGAACTGAGTGACGTGTTGGCGCCAAGTAGTACGATTGTACTGAATCGATTTCAAGAACCTAATTTCGAAACACGAAGCCATTTCGCTATGCAGAAGATGACGCGGTCGGGAATGATTTGCGGATCCAGCGTATGGTCAAACCTGCATAATCTTCCGGAGAAGTACGAGTGTACAAGTAAAAGTGCCGCGAGATGACGCGCCACTTTCGGTTCGGGAGCGCGCATGCGTTGCTCCAGGCGTCAGAACGCGTCGCTCACACCGAGCAGGTCGGCGGTCGGGGCACGTTGTCGCTCTGCGCCGGAAAACCTTCTTTCCATTCGAAGCTGCCGTAGGGACCCGACTGGCGAAAGTGCCCGCTTTCTGCTTCAGTCACTCCCAACAAGGCGCTGGCGCGATATTCAGGCGACCAGCCCGAACATGCCGAGACAAGGCGCCATTCCGGAGGACCACACGCATGACCGACCTGAACATCACGATGACCATCAATGGGCAGGCTGTTTCAGGCTCTGAGGCGTTCGATGTCGAGAACCCAGCGACCGGCAAGGCCTTCGCCAAGGCGCCCGACTGCACCAAAGCGGACCTTGATGCCGCCGTTGCCGCCGCCCGTGCGGCGCTTCCAGCATGGAAAGCCACGCCGATCGCCAAGCGCCGCGAACTCCTCAACGCCATGGCGGGCGTGATCATGCAGAACCTGCCCGAGCTGTCGCGCCTGCTGACGCGCGAGCAGGGCAAACCGCATCCGGATGCCGAGGGCGATGTTGGTGGCGGTGCCTTCTGGCTGATGGAATCATCGAAACACGATATCCCCGAGCATGTCTCGGAAGATTCCGCAGAGCGCCATGCTGTCACCCGTTATGGCCCCATCGGCGTGGTCGCGGCCATCGTTCCGTGGAACTTCCCGATCATACTCGCCGCTTTCAAGCTGGGCCCGGCATTGCTGGCGGGAAATACGGTCATCCTGAAGCCTGCCCCGACCACGCCGCTGACCACGCTGCGCATTGGCGAACTCCTGCGCGGCGTGCTGCCCGACGGCGTGCTTAACGTGATCTCCGGGTCGGACCGCCTCGGCCCCTGGCTGACGGCCCATCCGGGTGTCGACAAGGTCAGCTTCACCGGCTCGACCCAGACCGGCAAGAAAGTCATGGAAAGCGCGGCGCATTCGCTGAAACGGGTGACGCTGGAACTCGGCGGCAATGATCCGGCCATCGTGATGCCGGACGTGGATGTGGAGAAGGTGGCTGAAGACCTGTTCTGGGCGGCGTTCCGCAATACGGGCCAGATATGCATCGCCACCAAGCGCATGTATATTCACAAGGACATCTACGAACCGCTCAAGGCCGCCATCGTCGCTTATGCGAAGACCGTGAAGGTCGGCGACGGGGCAGAGCAGGGCACGCAGATCGGCCCGATCCAGAATTCGGCCCAGTACAAGCGCGTGCTCGAGCTGATCCAGGACGCCAAGGACAATGACTACAAGTTCCTGATCGGCGGCGACGCAGCCGACGTGCCGGGCTATTTTGTACCGATCACGATTCTCGACAATCCGCCGGAAACTGCCCGCATCGTGCAGGAAGAACAGTTCGGCCCGGTCCTGCCGCTCCTCAAGTTCGACAATCTCGATGAAGTGGTCGGACGCGCGAATGACAGCGAGTACGGGCTCGGCGCATCAATCTGGAGCTCTGACATCGAGCGCGCACAGGAGATTGCCACAAGCCTTCAGGCAGGCACGGTCTGGATCAATGAGAGCCAGCACCTCAGCCCGCATGCGGCCTTTGGCGGCTTCAAACAATCGGGCATCGGTGTTGAAGGCGGACAGGAAGGTGTGCTGGAATTCTGCCAGGCCCAGACCGTCTTTACACGCAAGCCACAGCCCGCTGCCTGAGCACGGACCAAACATGACAATGAGGAAACAGACATGACACAAGCCCGCGAAATGACCCCTGAACAGGTCTCCGCCTATATCGCCGAATCCGGCCGCAACGCGTGGGACGTGCCTGACGTGCCGGCCAGCACGCCGCGCCGCACGATCAAGACGGTCGGCATCATCGGCGCCGGTACGATGGGCGGCGGCATCTCGATGAACTTTGCCACGGCCGGGTTCGAGGTGCGCATTCTCGAGACGAAACAGGAAGCCCTCGACCGGGGGATCGGCGTCGTGCGCGGCAATTACCAGCGCAGCGCCGACAAGGGCCGCTTCCCGCAGGACGAAGTCGAAACCCGCATGTCCCGCATTCAGGGTACGCTCGACATGGAAAGCCTCGCTGATTGCGACTTGGTCATCGAAGCCGTGTTCGAGGACATGGATATCAAGAAGAAGATCTTCACCGATCTTGACCGGATCATGAAGCCGGGCGCGATCCTCGCGACCAATACATCCGCCCTGAACATTGACGAGATCGCCAGCGTGACGTCCCGTCCGGGCGACGTGATCGGCCTGCATTTCTTCTCGCCGGCCAATGTGATGAAGCTGCTGGAGATCGTGCGGGCGGACAAGACGGCCGATGATGTCATTGCGACCTGCATGGACCTGGCACGCACGATCAACAAGATCGCGGTTCTGGTCGGCGTCTGCCCGGGCTTTGTCGGCAACCGTATCCTGTTTGCGCGTCAGGCGCAGGCGCAGAAACTCGTCAATGCCGGGGCCATGCCCTGGGATGTCGATGCTGCGCTGAATGCGTTCGGTTTCCGCATGGGGCCTTACCAGATGTCAGACTTGGCCGGCCTCGATATCGGCTGGAAGAAGGGCGCCAAGACGGCGAACCCGATCCGCGATGCGCTGTGCGAACTGGATCGCCGCGGCCAGAAAACCGGCGCCGGTTATTACGACTATGATGAGAGCCGCAAGCCGATCCCGTCAGAGGTCACCGCCGGTATCATCCGCGAGATCACCGGCGTCACTGAGGGCAGTGCGCCCTCGCAGGACGAGATCATCGCGACCTGTATCCATCCGATGATCAATGAAGGCCTGAAAATCCTTGAGGAGAAGATGGCCCAGCGCGCGTCGGACATCGATATCGTCTGGCTGAACGGCTATGGCTGGCCTGCCGACAAGGGCGGCCCGATGCTGTACGGCGACATGGTTGGCGCCGACAAGGTGCTCGCCACGATGGAACGGCTGGGCGCCGAGGACGACCGGTTCAAGCCGGCGGCCACGCTGAAGCGTCTCGCCAAGGATGGCGGACGGTTCACGGAAGTCCAGCCGGGCGGTGTCGTCGCCTGAAGGACGCCTTAGCCAGCAGATCTATTCCGCGGCCGGCAGGATCCGGTCGCGGTCTTCCTGTTTGCGACCGTCAGACCGGACGTGCGCGGCATCGGCCGGGTCGCGGCGCAGGGCCCGGTCACGCATCCGGCGGCCCCAACGGCCAACACGGTACGGGACCAGCAGCCAGACCGGTGTGACCAGCAGGATCATGATCGTCGAGAAGGCGAGGCCGAACACGACGGCTGTGGCGAGTTGCACCCACCATTCCGACGAGGCGCTGCCGAAATTGATCGCGCCATGGGCAAAGTCCACGTTCAGCTGGAACACCATCGGCAGCAGGCCGCAGATCGTCGTGCCGGTGGTCAGCAGGATCGGACGGATGCGCTGGGCAGCCGTGGCGATCGCTGCGTATTCCGGCGAGCGGCCATCGCTGCGCAGGCGGTTATAGGTGTCGATCAGGACGATATTATTGTTCACCACAATGCCGGCGAGTGCGACGACCCCGGTACCGATCATCAGGACGGACACATAAGGCAGCATCAGCTGGATGCCGACCAATACGCCAGCGGTCGAAATGATCACGGCCGTCAGCGTCAGCAGGACCTGCCAGAAATTGTTGAACTCCCAGAGCAGGATGACGGCCATCATGAACAGGGCCGACAAGGCGGCGCCCACGAAGAATGCGCCGGCATCAGCGGCATCTTCATCTGCGCCCTCGAACCGGACCTCGACGGAACCGGGAATATCCTGCTGCGCAATCCAGTCCTTCAGGCTTGCGACAACGTCGGCGCCTGCGCCTTGCTCGATCGCGTTGGCGCGGACATCGATGACGCGCAGGCCATCACGGCGTTCGATCTGGCTGACCCGCGGCGCGGGAACGCGCGTGACGAACAGTGACAGCGGCACATTGCCCGCCGGCGTTGCGATGCGAAGCTGGTCGATCGCTGTTGCGCTGCGGTCGCTCTGCGGGAAGCGGACGCGGATATCGACTTCGTCCGGCGCATCGTCAGGCCGGTAACGGCCGACAAGAATCCCGTTGGTGATCAGCTGAACAGCCGCGCCGACCTGTGAAATGTCGACGCCGAACTTGCCGGCTTCCGAACGATCCACGTCCAACTGGTATTCGATACCCGGGAGGGGACGTGTATCGTCAATCTCGTGCAATTCGCTCATGCTTTCGAGCTTGATGCGCAGAAGTTCGGCGGTCGCATTCAGGGCGGCGGCATCCTCCGAGAGGAGAGCGATCTGCACGTCCTTGCCCGCAGGCGGACCATTTTCACGGGCCTGTATCTGGTACCTTAGACCGGGAACGGCATCGAGCAGCTCGCGGACATGCACAAGCGTCTTGCGCCCGTCATGCACGCCGTCATCCGTCGCCAGGTCGAGAAGAATCTGGCCGATCGTGTCAACCGGAGGGGACGCCCCACCGAAACTGAACCCGCCTTCGTTTGAATTGCCTGTCCGGGTCGAAATGTCTTCGATGCCATCGACATGGTTGATGGCCGCTTCGGCGCGGTGAACGAGGACGGCTTCTTCCGCTGCCGACAGGCTGCCCTGTGCCTGGATGAATACGTAAGCCTGCTCAGGTTCGATATCGAGGAAGAATTCGGATTTGTGGGGTGTCGCGCCGAACCACATGAAGATGAGGATCACTGAACCGATCGCGGCGCCGGTCACCATCAATGGGCGTGCAATCAGGCCTTTGACGAGCCGGACATAGCCGCCGAGCCAGCCTTTGGCCTGTCCGGGATCAGCGTCGGCGGCGAGGGCCGCGAGGTCTTCGTTCGTGCCGCTCGGCCGGGCGCCGATCACGGAGCCAAGCACGGGCAGGAAGATAAGCGCCATCACGAGCGAGGCCGACAGCACGAAGATCAGCGTGATCGGCAGGTAGGCCATGAACTTGCCGGGCATCGAATTCCAGAACAGGAATGGCACGAAGGCGGCGAGCGTGGTCGCGTTCGATGCCACAACGGGCCAGAACATGCGCTTGCCGGCGAGGCCGTAGGCTTCCTTGCGGTCGAGTCCTTCCGCCATCTTCCGGTCGGCATATTCCGTCACCACAATCGCGCCATCGACGAGGATACCGACGGCGATCACCATGCCGAACATGACCATCATGTTGATCGTGTAGCCAAAGGCGCCAAGGATCAGGAAGGCCATCACGAACGAGGCCGGGACCGAAATGCCGACGAGCAGGGCAGAGCGCCAGCCAAGCGCGGCGACGCAGATGATCATCACCAGCAACACGGCCGTGACGATCGAGCTTTGCAACTGGCCAAGCTGTTCGCCGATCAGTTCGGATGCATCAGATGTGACCTGTGCCTTCACGGTGGAAGGCCAGGTCTTTTCCTGCTCCTTGATTGTGTCGCGCACGAAGTTTGCCGTGTCGAGAATGTTCGCTCCGGTCCGCTTGACTATTTCTATCAGTAGGGCGGGCTGGCCGTTGAACGTCGCATAGCTGGTCGCATCCTTGTACGTGCGGCGTACGTCGGCCACGTCCGAAAGGGTCACGACCGAGTTTTCCGTGCGCCGGATGGGCAGGCTCAACGCGTCCTGAGCGGTGCGGATCAGGCCGGAGACCTTGACGGCGAAACTGCCTTCGCCCGTATCAATCTGGCCGGCTGGCACGAGTTGGTTGTTTGCCGAAACGACCTGATAGATTTCCTGATAGGAGATGTTGTAGGTTTCGAGCTTGACCGGATCGATGACAATTTCCAGCACATCTTCGCGGCGGCCAACGATACGCGCCTCAAGGATGCCGGCGTCCCGTTCAAGGCGATCCTGGAGATCCTCGGCGATGGCGTTCAGGCCCCGCTCGGGCGCGTCACCATACAGGTTCACCACCATGACGGGGAATTGCGCGGCGTTGATTTCGGTAATGATGGGCTCGCGCGCGTCTGCCGGGAAATAGCGCTTGGCCATGTCCACCTTGTCTTTCACGTCGAGGATGGCCTGGTCGATATCGGAGCTCAGTTCGAATTCCAGAACAAGCTGGCCGGCGCCCTCGACGCCATAGCCGCTGAAGGTCTTCAGGCCTTCGAGCGACTGGATTTCCTGCTCGATCGGCTTGACCAGAAGGCGTTCGGCATCTTCAGGCGTCACGCCGGCAAGCGGCACAGTGATGCCGACAAAGGGGATCTGGATGTCGGGATCGGCTTCCTTGGGCAGGCCGATATAGGTAACCGTGCCGGCGATGATCGCGCACACGAGAATGGCGAGCACCATGCGGGCCCGGCCAATCGCACCATCGATCAAATTGTTCATTGTACGGCTCCACCAGCGGCCACGGGTTTCACTTTTACCCCTTCGCTGAGATAGTCCTGACCCATCGAGATGATGCGTGCCGTGTCTGGCAGGCCGGTCACCCAGATGCCACCGACGCCCTCGTCGATCACCCTGACCGGCGCAAACTGTACCGTGTCATCCGCCTCGAGATAGCGCAGGCCAAGTTCGCCCGCGTCCGACAAGGTCAGCAGCGCCGGCGAGATCAGTGTAGCGGGCACAGTGTCCACGGGCAGGATCAGCGATGCGGAAACACCGGCTGGGACGAGGGCATCGCCTGTTTTGAGTTCGGCTTCGACCAGGAAGGTGCGCGTCGCTTCACTTGCGGTACGCGAAATGTAGCGAACGCGAGCGGGATAGGATTCGCCGCTGGCCAATTTCGCCGTTGCGTCCATACCGAGGTTCAGGCGACCGGCATATTCCTGGGAAACTTCGGCGACCACGATCACCGGTGTCATGTCGACCATGACGCCGCAGGCTGCGCCGGGCGCAAGGAAGTCGCCGGCCTCGGCGAGGCGCGTCTCGAATACGCCGTCGAACGGTGCGCGTATCTGGGTTTTCGAAAGCTCAACCTTCGCGGCATTCACGGCGGCCTCGGCCGCATCCAAGGTTGCCTTCGCCGATGCTTCGCGATTGGCGGGGGTCAGGCCCTTTGCGGCGAGCGACTGCGCAGCGTCGAATTCGATCTTCGCGGAATCGCGCTGGGCCTCGGCCTGCTTGACCTGGGCACTACGGGCCTCGACGTCGAGGCCGCAGAGCAGCGCGCCCTTGCGCACGAAACTGCCTTCCCGCGCGGGCGTCGCGACCACGGTGCCGGTCGTTCCCGCCTTCACCGTGACGGCCTTGTCGGGCGCTGTCCGGCCTTTGGCTTCAAGCACGACACGGTGCATTGAACTGGACACGTTTTCGATAATCGCCTCGGGGACTTTGGGCGCAGTATCGGCCACGACAACGTCGCTCTGTGAGCTGATACTTCCGCGCATGATGCTGCGAATGCCAAAATAGGCAACGATAACAACGAGAAGGCTGGTGGCGATGGCGACAGAGCGGTTCACTGAATATGTCTTCCCGGGGATTGGTTTATGCCAATATAGGTTTGTGCGCCGCTGAGGTAAGCGCCACTTCGCGCTTTAACTACGTGAACATCGTTGAATTATAGCGAAAGCACTGCGTCGTTTTCGCGGCAGGCCGAAAGTTATGGTTAACACGTGACGCCGGGGAAGGCCTGGTTGTCAGATCCAGCGGCGCCAGCGGAAGACCGCCAGCATGATGCCCGTGGCCACCACAAGCGAGACAATCAGGATACCGAATGCCATCGGACTGTCCACGCCTGGAATGCCGCCGACATTGACCCCGAACAGGCCTGTCACGAAGCTGATCGGCAGGAAGACAGCCGACAGGATCGACAGGACGAACAGGCGCTGGTTCATCAGGTCGGAGCGTTCTTCCATGATCTGTTCCTGAAGGACAACCGAGCGCTCCCGGATGGCATCAAGGTCTTCCGCAAGGCGGGTGACGCGGTCGACGGATTCCCGCAGGTAGAGCACGTCCGTCTCGGAAAAGAAGGCTGCCGCGCTGCCCTCCCGCGCGAGCTGCGACAATGCCTCGCGTTGGGGAACGATATAGCGGCGCAAGGCCAGCACCTTGCGGCGGAATTCTGCCAGTTCGGCGCGGCCGACGCGGACGTCCGGATCAAGGATGTCATCCTCGAAGCCATCCGCCTGTTCGTCGAACGCCGCGATTTCCGGCTCCATCTGGTTGGTCAGTGCGTTGGCCAGCGCGGCCACGAGACCGCCCGTTGAATGAGGGGCCTCTCCGGCCTTCACCATGGCGGCGACATCGCGTGTCGCCTGGATCGGCTTCGACCGCAGCGTGATCAGCATCCCCTCGCTCGCCCACATGCGTAGGGCCAGCATGTCTTCCAGTGCTTCGCCGGCATTCAGGTTCACACCGCGCAGGTTGATCAGGAAACCGTTGCCGTGACGCGATGACCGCGGCCGCGTGTCTTCCTGCAACAGGGATTGCGCCGCCAGCTTGTCGAGCCCGCTCTTGCGGTACAGCCATCCCTGTGCCTGGCGTGACAGGCGATTGAGGTGCAGCCAGACGCGCGCATATTTCGCGATGTCGCCGGACAGGACGTCTTCCCATTTCAGCGGTGTGGCCGCACCATCGGCCGCGAACCCGAAACCAAACAGGAAGGGCTCGATGCCAAGGACATCGTCCGTATCAGGGCTGGTCACGGGTGCGGGCTCGATAATCATCTAGGTGGCGACAACGCCCGGCAGCCTGTCGGCCCATGGCCGGGCGGCTTCCAGTTCCAGCGCCAGTTCGAACAGGAGCTGGTCGTCGCCCCGCTTGCCCGAGAACATCGAGCCGATGGGCAGGCCCGATGGTGACCATGACAGCGGCACGCTCATGGACGCGGCGCCGGATACGTTCATTGGCGCGGTGAAGGCGGCGAACGTAATGATGCGGTCGTACAGCGTGTCGTAAGGCACTGTCGGGGCCTGTTCGCCAAGCTTCACGGCGGGGCTGCCCGTCGTCGGGGTGAGCAGCAGGTCAATGCCCTGATCGACGAAACCGGAATCGTAGACGGCCTCGAAGGCTTTCAACCAGCCGACAGTCGCATCCATCTCGTCCTTGCGGGCCATGAACATTTCGGTCAGGCCCAGCGTCCACGGCTCCACAATGTCCGGGCCGATCGGCTTGCCGGAATAGGCGCTGGCCTGCTGGGCGAAGTCAGCCGCACCGGCGGCCCAGTAGAGCAGGAACTTGTCGATGAATTCCGGCCCGGAAAAGGACGGCGTGTAGGGGACGATCTCATGCCCGAGCCCGGCGCAGAGGTTCGCAACATCATCCAGCGCGGCCCTGGTTTCCGGTGCCACCGGCGTGCCGCCAAAGGCATCGGTCGTGAAACCGATCTTCAGGCGCCGCTTCAGCGGCTGGAGGTTTGCGTCGAGCGGCGCAAACGTGCCGTCATTCGTCTGGGTGTCGCGGAACAGGTTCACGGAGTCGCGTACTGAGATCGTCACGGCGTGCTGCACCGAAATGTCGACCGGCGGGCCGTCCGGGCCGTCATGTGCGGGCAGCTGGCCGCGCGAGGGTTTCAGGCCGAACACGCCGCACGTGCTGGCCGGGATGCGGATCGAACCGCCGCCGTCACTGGCATGGGCAAACGGCACGACGCGGGCGGCGACCAGTGCTGCCGATCCGCCGGAGGAGCCGCCGACAATACGGGTCGTGTCCCATGGATTGCGCGTATCGCCGGTGACCAGCGGTTCGGTCGAGGCCATCAGGCCCATTTCCGGTGTGGTCGACTTGCCGAGCACGACCACGCCTTCGGCGCGCCATCTGGCCGGCAGCGGATCATCCTTGCCGGGCAGGTATCCCTCGAAGGCGCGGCTGCCATAATAGGTCGGCGCGCCATTCCAGTTGTGCAGGTCCTTGATGAACGTCGGGACACCCTGGAACGGACCGGCCGGTGTCTGGCCGGCCTCGGCGCGTGCCGTGTCATAGATGTCCGATGCGATGGCGTTGAGCTGGCCGTTCACAGCCTGTGCCCGCGCAATCGCGGCGTTGACCTGTTCGAGCGCCGTGGTTTCGCCTGCCGCAATGGCGGCGGCCATGGCCGTGCCGTCCATGCGGACGGGCGCAGCTGGCGGCGGGGTTGCGGCGACTACGGGCGCAGCCTCAGGCGTCGCTTTTTTTTGTCTGCAAGCGGCCAGGGCGGCAAGTGCGCTGCCGCCCAGCAGGGCGCTGCGTCGGGTCATTCGGGTCATTGGTGTGTCCTCCCACGTCTTTTTCTTATGGGGCACACCGTGTATCGGTCCGCTGGCGAGCGCAAGAGGACGATAGGATGACAGCAGACGCCCCCGCATCGCCACAGGCTGAGGTGGAGATCACACCGGACCTGCTGCGCGCGCTGCTGCGCGACCAGCACGCCGACCTGGCGCACCTGCCGATTCGCCTGCTCGATGCCGGTTGGGACAATGTCATGTTGCGCATCGGCGATGACCTTCTGGCGCGCCTGCCGCGCCGGGCGATTGCTGAAGCCTTGCTGAAGAACGAGCAGGCCTGGTTGCCCCGGCTTGCCCCCAGCCTGCCGCTACCGATCCCGGCGCCGCTGCGAACGGGCATGCCGGGCGCGGGCTATCCCTTCGTCTGGAACATCCTGCCCTGGATCGAAGGCGAGGCTGCCGACCTCGCGCCGCCGGATTCTTCGGAGGCACCTGTACTCGCCCGGTTCCTCCGGGCGGTGCACCAGCCTGCACCTGCCGATGCACCGAAGAATCCCGTGCGAGACTGCCCGCTTACCGGCAAGCAGGCCGACACTGAGCGCCGCATGGCGATCCTCAAGCAGGAGACGGATGCCATCACGCCTGCGATCGAACAGGCCTGGGCCGAAGCCCTTAGTGCGCCGATGGATGTGACGCCCACCTGGATTGCCGGCGATGTGCATGCGCGCAATGTGCTGGTCCATCAGGGCAAGCTGGCCGCCTTCATCGACTGGGGGGATATGTGCGCCGGGGATGCGGCCACGGACCTGGCGTCTATCTGGTCGCTGTTCGCGGAGCCCCGGGCGCGGGCCGAGGCGGTCGCAGCCTATGGCATGTCAGGCGCGACCTGTTCACGCGCCATGGGCTGGGCCGTGTTCTATGGGGTGACCCTGCTCGAAACAGGACGGCGGGACACGCCGCGCCATGCTGCCATGGGCGAAGCGATCTTGCGCCGCCTGTCTGAGGATGTCGGGCTTTCAGGCCGCCCTATTTGATGACGCCGCAGGCCACGCGCGCGCCAGCCCCGCCGATGGGCTGGCTCATGTGGTCGTCTTCGCCTTCATGGATCAGGATGGCTGATCCGTCGGCGTCGGTGAGGTCCGACATCTGCGTCAGCGTGGTGAACGCTTCATAGCCTGCCGCGCCGTCCGCCCCGGCCCAGATGTTCGGGATGTCGCCGCTCTCGGGACCTTTCGGGTTGAGCAGGCCGTGGCCGCCCTCGATCATGCCGACATGCCCGCCGGAGGCCTTGAACGTCCCGATATCGGAACAGTCGCCGACCATGTGCAGGTGCAGGCCGTGCCAGCCCGGTGTCAGGCCGCCGGGCGCAATTTCCACGCGGAGCAGGATGCCATTCGGTCCGCCGAGCAGGTTGGCCGTGCCGATCTCGGTGCCTTCGTCGCCGATGATCGAGGCCGTTGAGCGCATCATCGAGGGATAGACGCCGTCCGCCGGGCCGGGCATTTCTGCGACGGTCGGCAACGGCTCGTCCGGCAATTCCTGTGGCTGGGCGGCCTCCTGGCTACAGGCAGCGAGGGAAAGGGCAAAGAGTGAGATGGCGAGTCGGTCCAGCATGGCGGGTCTCCTGTCGATCTTGAAACCATTATAGGGCACAACGCAGGAATTGCAGGGGAAGTTTCATTAAATGAAAGACCGGGCCGATAAACTCCTCGTGTCTCTCGGGCATTTTGACAGCCGGGCAGGGGCGCGTGCCGCCATCGAGGCAGGCCGGGTCAGCGCGAATGGCGTGGTCGTTGCCAAGCCGTCGCAGATGCTTTCATCCGAAGATGTGATCCTTGCGGAGGCGGCGCACCCTTATGTCTCGCGCGGGGGGCTGAAGCTCGCGCATGCGCTTGAGGTGTTCGGCGTTGATCCGGCGGGGCGCCACTGCCTCGATATCGGCGCGTCGACCGGCGGCTTCACGGATGTGCTGCTGCGGGCGGGCGCGGCGCATGTCACTGCCATTGATGTTGGCCGGGAGCAGTTCCATGCCTCCCTGCGGGGCCACGCGCGCGTCACCTCGCTGGAGGCCCAAGACGCCCGCACCCTGACCGCCGCCATGATGCCCGCGCCGCCGAGCCTGCTTGTCTGCGATGCCAGTTTCATCGGGCTTGAGAAACTGCTGGACGTCCCGCTCAGCCTCGCGGCGTCCGGCGCTGACTTTGTTGGCCTGTTCAAGCCGCAATTCCAGGTCGGCCGTGCCCATGTCGGCAAGGGCGGGCTGGTCACGGATGCTGCCGCCACCGAACGGGCGGCTGAGGCATTTTCTGAATGGATGAATGAAAAAGGCTGGCCCATCCATGCCTGGACGGCCAGCCCGATTTCAGGCGGCGATGGCAATGCCGAACGCCTGTTTCACGCGGTCAGGGCTCAGTAGCCGTAGAGTTCCTGGTCCTGCGCGCCGTCGCCCACCACGCGCCAGGTTTCGGTGGGACTATTGCGGCAGGCGAGCACGTGTTCGCCGTACTGATAGATTGTGCGGCACTCTTCCTGTCCGTAAGCCTGTTCGCCGTAATAGGGCTGGTTGTCATAGCCCTGGTCGGAATAGCCATCATTGTAGCCGGAGGAGGCCGGATAGGCACGCGGCGGCGGCGGCGTGGCCGGGTAGCGCGGTTGCATCACTTCCGGACCGCCATAGAGGCCGTCGGTCGTGCGCGGAATGGAGCCGCCCTGGTATGTGTTTGAAGGCTGGTAGGGCGTCGGACCGGACGATCCGCAATTCGCGCTGGAGCTGCTCGCCATTTCGCTGCCGGCAATGCCGCCGACGAGCGCGCCGAGCAGGGCACCCACGACGACCTGATCGCTATTGTCGCTGCTGCGGGAATGGCCGCGATTATAGCTGCGCCTGTAGCCGCGATCATATCCGCGGCCACGATACCCGCGGCGACCGCGATAATGGTCGTCATTGCCATCTATGTTATTGCCGATGGCACCGCCGATGAGGCCACCGATCAGGGCACCTGCCACGCCGCCAGCGAGCTTGTCGTCGCCGCGCTGACGTTCGCATGCCGTGTTCTGCGGCGCATAGCCATACCCCGCCTGTGCAGCGGCTGTTTCAGGAACCGCCAGCGCCAAAAGGGCTGCGGCTCCGGCGAGAAGCGACAGTTTCATCATCGCATGTCTCCTTTTCGGCAGGCACGATGCCGCCAGACTAAAGGGCAGCATCGCAAGGCCAACCTGAACCGGACCTGAAAGCTGGACGCGCCTCCTGCTGCGTCCCATATTGCCTGCATGGGATTGCTCGGTATCGCCTCGAAAACGGCTGCACGCGCACGCTATGCGGCGGAACAGGGCCTGCGCTCGGCCTGGTATGGCGCGCAGATGTCCGCCGCCCGGCGCAATGTCGGCGGCTTCAACCGGGCCGGCGAACCGAAATTCGAGCCGACTCGCGGCACGCCGGACATGGCAGCGCTGCGCAAGGCCTATCTTGATCTGTTCATCCAGGACCGGCTGAATGCGGAAGCGGGCCTGTATCCGGCGCCGCATGATGTGCGCGTGCGCGACCTGCCCAATGCCCTGAAATCGGCCCGGGCCTTTCGCGCCGATGTTGCCGAAGTCGACCGACGGCGCCAGGCCCGCGACGGCACGGAAATCCGCGACACGCTGCCTGAAGATTCCAACCGCTACCCGGACTATTACCGCCAGAATTTCCACTACCAGTCGGGCGGCTGGTTCACCGACGAGAGCGCCGAGCTTTACGACACGCAGGTCGAGGCGCTGTTCACGGGGACGGCCGATGCGATGCGCCGGGCGGCGCTGGCCGAAATCTCGCGTGAGCTGAAAGGCCGCGACCAGCGCACTGTCAGCCTACTCGACCTGGCCTGTGGCAATGGCCGGTTCCTGTCGCGGGTGATGAGCGTGTATCCGCGCCTTCAGGCCACCGGGCTCGACCTTTCGCCGAGCTATACCGATGCGGCGCGCAAGCGCCTCGCGCGCTGGCCTCAGGTGAGCGTATTGCATGAGGCCGCCGAGGCCATGCCGATTCCGGATGCCAGTCTCGACATGATCGTGTCGGTGTTCCTGTTCCATGAATTGCCGCCAGAGGTGCGCGAGCAGGTACTGGCAGAGGTGGCGCGCGTCCTGAAACCGGGCGGCCTGTTCATCCTCGCCGACAGTACCCAGTTCGGCGATTATCCCGAGATGGACGGCCTGCTGGAATATTTCCCGCACGGCTTCCACGAGCCTTACTACGAGACCTACCTGTCATGGGACCTGGCGGCATCCTGCGGTGCGGCGGGCCTCACGGACGAACGCGAAACGCTCGCCTTCCTCACCAAGGTTACGACCTGGCGCAAGCCGGCCTAGCGACCGGTCTGGCCCCGGTGACGCAATTTCGCGTCGGCCAGGACACAGGCCATCATCGCTTCGGCGACCGGTACGGCGCGAATGCCGACACACGGGTCGTGGCGTCCGACAGTACGCACGTCGACGTCCTCGCCATCGCGGGTGACGGATTTCACTTCGTTGAGGATGGACGAGGTTGGCTTGATCGCGATGCGGACCACGACGTCCTGCCCGGTCGAGATGCCGCCTGCAATGCCGCCATTATTATTGGCGAGGAAGCGGACACCGTCATTGCCGGCGCGCATCTCGTCGGCATTCTGTTCGCCGCTGAAGGCGGCGGCGGCAAAGCCAGCGCCGATCTCGACGCCCTTGACGGCATTGATGCTCATCATTGCGCCGGCGAGTTCCGCGTCGAGCTTGCCATAGACCGGCGCGCCCCAGCCGGCGGGGACGCCGCTGGCATGCACTTCGACGATGGCGCCAGCTGAACTGCCGGACTTGCGGGTGGCATCAAGGAAGGTTTCCCATTGCGCGGCCATGTCGGCATCGGGGCACCAGAACGGGTTCTTTTCCGTCTGCGCCCAATCCCATTTTTCGCGGTCGATGGCATGCGGGCCGATCTGCACGACGGCGCCGCGAAGGATGATGCCATTGGCAATGGC